>CAYVBP010000080.1:0-7255 GCA_964449155.1 uncultured Rhodospirillaceae bacterium
ATAGGCTCGTCGGTATGACGTCCTTCACTCACTCGGATGTATACTTTCCTTTAGTCGCCCCGCCTGAGGCGGGGGGGGTTGTAAGGACTTATAAAAATGCACGAGCCGCCGATGCCGGTTTCGCATTGTCTTGTCCGGCATTTTTATTGTGTTTCCCTTGCCCTTGCTTTTTTCTCAAGTGTCGATAATTGGGGGCGCTGATATTATAGCATTCTTTGAGTTATTCCTTCGATCAGGACATCGACGATTTTATCTCGGTTTACGATTTCGCTGACGGCCTTGATGGCCTTTGCTTTTATTTTTCCAAGGTTGACGAGCTTTCCTTTTTTTAGTGACCCGTCCTCAAGCCCGCCGTACAGCGTACGCAGAAGAGCATCGATAACGCGAGGCATGTTTTTATTTAAGGTATCTGCCGTTTCTGCATCCTTAACCCGGATGTCGAGCGCCAATGTGACAAGCTGCTCGACCCCCTCTTCGTTGATGACCGGCAGGATTAATGATTTGATGCGGACGTAAATCGGGTCGCCTTCGAAGCGCCCGCCGAATATTTCTCCGTCTTCTTGAGATTGGGCTTCTTTCTTGCCGTCTTTTTCCTTTTTTTCTTCTTTTTTTTCTTTTCCTATATCAATCGTCTTACTTGAAGAGGCTGGCGCTGACGCTTGCGCGCCAAAGCTGACCAATCCTGCGCCTAAGGCCAGAATAACAACGAAAAACGAAGAAATGAAAAACTTGCTCATGCCCGAAGTATATCGCAAGGAATGCTTTCAAAGACATTAATGCATGCGCGACTGCGCAAGTTTTGCACGTCTTACGATCGCAGGGTCTTTGCCAGCTTGTCTAAAACCGCGTTCACGAGCGCGGGTTCCTTTGCGTCGAAAAAGCCGTGCGCGATGTCGACGTAGTCGTTGATGACGATTTTCTCCGGAATATACGGAGAAGAAAGAAGTTCGTGCGCGCCTGCCCGTAAAATGATTTTCAGTAAAATCTCGAGCCTGTCGGTGGAAAACCGCGCGTCGAGCGCGCCAGCGATCATTGTATCGAGTTTGTCTAATTCCTGGCATACGCCGGACACAATCGTGCCGAACAAATCCGCATCGACCAAAATAACTGTTTGCTCTTCCTGCAACAAAACGGCGGGATCTTCACGAAAGCGTCGAATAAGCGCCTCTGCTGGTTCGGGAGACAGCGCAATCTGATAAAGGCCTTGAACGGCAGCCAATCGCGCAACGCGACGCATGCTATTGGTCGATTTCTTCTTTTCGTTTTCCATTTTTCTTACTTTTTCGCAACCCAGCGCCGTTTCGGCGACAGGCGAAATTTATGTTTCAATTCTAGCATGCTTAAGCATGCCTCGGCTGCTTCACCGCCTCTGTTCAGCCGGGCCGGATCGGCTCTTTCCTCTGCCTGTTCGGCTGAATTGCATACGAGCACGCCGGTTCCAATCGCCAACACCCGTTTCATCGCGAGGTCTTGCAACGACCGGGTCACTTCGAATCCAATGATTTCGTCATGAAGCGTCGCGCCCTTAATGACGCAGCCTAGCGCTATAAAACCTTCGCTGCGGCGGCGCACAGGATCGAAATCCAGCGCCTTAAGGGCAAAGGAAATCGCAGCCGGAATTTCCAAAGCGCCCGGCACTGTAACGACCTCAACCGTTGCGTTCACGCGGGCAAGGACTTCCTTGGCGCCGCGCATCTGCATTTCGCCGATCCGCGCGTAAACGGGAGCCTCGACGACCATAATATGTGGCGGTTCGTCAAAATTATAAGAACGCGGGGGGCGCATAATGTCCATGGGTTCACCTATGCTTTTGCCGATACGCGGCAAGGTCGGCGATTGTGCCGATCTTTAAATTATGGGCGCGCGCAAACGTTGCAAGATCCGGCATTCGCGCCATCGTTCCGTCGTCGTTCATAATCTCGCAGATGACGGCCGCAGGAATAAGCCCAGCCAAACGAGCGATGTCAACCGATCCTTCCGTCTGTCCTCGACGCGCAAGGACTCCATTCGGATTCGCGCGCAGCGGAAAGATATGTCCTGGCGTCACAATGTCGTTCGGGCCTTTTTGAGGATCGACGGCCGTTAAAATCGTTTGCGCGCGGTCTCCTGCCGAGATGCCCGTCGTCACGCCTTCGCGCGCCTCGATGGAAACCGTAAAGGGCGTTTGAAACCGCGACCCGTTTCTTGTCGCCATTTGCGATAATCCAAGGTGGTCAATAAGCTCGGGCGCCATCGCGAGGCATACGAGCCCACAGCAGCGATGCACCATGAAATTGATTGCCGCCGGTGTCGTAAATTGAGCTGGAAGAACCAGATCGCCTTCGTTCTCGCGGTCTTCGTCATCCGCCAGAATAAACATGCGGCCTTGCCGGGCTTCGTCGATGATTTCTTCGGCGGAGGCGATGGGAGAATTTCCCTTGGGAACAACGTTCATATGCATGAGAGCCTTCTATACACCTAATTATTGTCCCTTAATAAACTTTTTCCGCGCGTGACGGACAGCCTGCCGGACGCGCGAGGGTGCCGTTCCGCCTTGGCTGTTGCGGCTTTCCGCCGCCAAGATGGGGTCAAGGACGGAAAGGGCTTCTTTCGTCAGCCGCGCATCGATTTCTTTTAGGTCTTCTGGCGTCAGCTGGTCGAGTCGGCAAGCCCTGCCTTCCGCCAACCGAACGGCCTTTCCTGTGATATGATGGGCTTCCCGGAACGGAACGTTTGCCGCGCGCACAAGCCAATCCGCCAAATCCGTCGCGGTAATATAGCCTTCCTGAAGCACTTTATCGAGCGCTTCTTTCTGCGGTTGCATATCGCGCACCATTCCCGCCATCGCGGCAACCGCAAGGAACAGGGTATCGGTGGCGTCGAAGACCTGTTCTTTGTCTTCCTGCATGTCTTTCGCATAAGCAAGCGGCAAGCCCTTCATGACGACGGTCAGAGCTGTGAACGCGCCTAAAAGCCGTCCCGTCTTGGCCCGCACAAGTTCCGCAGCGTCGGGATTGCGCTTTTGCGGCATGATCGAACTGCCTGACGTAAAGGCCTCGCTGAGCTTGATGAAGCCGAAAGAGGGGCTTGACCAGATTACAATTTCTTCCGCAAAGCGCGACAGATGCGTTCCCAAAATCGCGGCCGCAGCCAAAAATTCCAGCGCAAAATCGCGCGCCGATACGGCGTCAAGCGAATTGGCCATCGGCCTGTCGAAGCCCAGTTCCTCGGCCACGCGCGCGCTGTCGATGGGAAACGACGTTCCAGCAAGCGCCGCAGCTCCCAAAGGAAGTTCGTTGACCCGTTTGCGGGCGTCCGCCAGCCGTGCGCGGTCGCGTCCCAGCATTTCGACATACGCCAGCAGGTGATGCCCGAACGTTACTGGCTGCGCAGGTTGCAAATGCGTAAAGCCCGGCATGACAAGGCCTGCGTGTGTCTCGGCCTTGTCAAGAAACGCCGCCTGCAAGTCCTGCAACGCCCCGTCCAAGTCATCGATGGCGTCCCGCAGCCACAGCCGAAAATCCGTCGTGACTTGATCGTTTCTTGAGCGTGCCGTGTGAAGGCGTCCAGCCGCATCGCCGATTTTTTCTTTAAGGCTTGCCTCGATGTTCATGTGAACGTCTTCGAGCTCGTCGGAAAAAACGAACGTGCCCGTTTCGATTTCAGCCTGAATTTCGTCGAGTCCGTTGGCAATGGCCTTGGCATCCTTCGCTGTCAGGATTCCCTGAGCTGCGAGCATCCGCGCATGGGCTTTGGATGCGCGGATGTCTTGCGCGTAAAGGCGTTTATCGACATCGATCGAGGCGTTGATTTCCGCCATGACGACCGAAGGTCCTGCGGCATAGTGACCGCCCCACATGGGGTTTGCGGAAGACTTGCCAGAATGTGATGTTTTCTTTACCATTTCGTTCTCTCACTTTTTAGAACTCTCGAAAATACATGCCAGAAAGTGCTCCGAAAACAAAGAAAATCATGCGGTCTTTCATAACGCTGGCTCTTTGCCTGCTTATTCTTGCATCGGCGGAGACCCCTTGTAAGGCTCAATTCCCCTTGGAAAGGACCCCTATGGCGTTAACCATTGAATCTTCAGCCTTCAAGAATGGGGAGGAAATCCCCGCTTTTTATACCTATCAGGGCAAGGATATCTCTCCGCCGCTGATGTGGGCAGGCGTTCCCGAAGAAGCGCAAAGCCTAGTCCTTATCGTGGACGATCCTGACGCGCCCGACCCGAAAGCGCCGCAAAGAACGTGGGTGCATTGGATTCTTTATAACATTCCTCCGACGGTCAAAGGACTGGCTGAGGGCGTCAAAGATCTTCCACCGGGAACGAAGCAAGGCCTGAACGATTGGAAGCGGACGGGCTATGGCGGTCCGCATCCGCCCATCGGAAGGCATCGTTATTTTTTCAAGCTTTACGCATTGGATGCGCCGCTTGAGTTCGGTAAGACGTTGCCAACAAAAGCCATGATCGAAGACCGGATGTTCTCGCACGTGCTTGCCCAAGGCGATATGATCGGAACATATCAGCTTAAGAAATAGCATGTATACGGCTTGCGGATGAAGATGCAGGAAGTCGCGGGCATGACAGCGCCTTCTAACGAGGGGGCAATTCATAGGGCCGTTGGTGTAATTGTTATTTGGAATGACTGTGGGGTTCGGCATATGTCTTTCCGCAGCGCGGAATCGATTCTCCTTCTCCGGGCGCGGATTCTGTGATCTAATGCTCGCATGACAGCAAAGCAACCCGATGTTGGCGACATCAACGCCTTGGCGATGGAAGCCTGCGATATGTGGCAGGAACATTTGTCCAATCTTGCCAACGATCCGGTTGCACGTGCCGAGTTAACGCGTTTTTTAGAGCCGCAGCGCCGCATGTTCGCCGACTGGACGACGATGATGCGGCAAGGATTCGCGAACCATGATCCATCCAGCGCAAAAGACGCTTCCCCAAGCGCCGCTCCCGACGGCCCCGCCTCTGGAACGGATTCTTCCGCGCCATCGGGCGTCGCTGCATCTAGCGACGACCCTCTCCGCGTTGCTCAGCTTGCCCTCCGTTTGGCCGAGCTTGAAAGGCGCGTCGGGCAGCTCGAGTCACGCCTATCTGCCGCGCCTAAAGGAACTTAGCGCGGCGCATGCCGATCTTACTCCCTATTTGACACGCGAAATGCTGCTGCGGTCTCGCAGTTTTATGCAGGGCATCGCTTTTTACCGCGATCATCCTGCCCACCGTGGCGAGGAAACGGCAAAAGTCGTTTGGCGTTCGGGCACAACATCCGTTCGCGATTATGCGCCAAATGCGCCGCCAGATGCGCCTGTCGTTTTTGTCGTTCCATCCCTGATTAACCGGTTTACGATCTTGGATTTGGAGCCGAAGCAGTCCTTTCTTCGATTTTTTGCCGCACAAGGACTTCATCCCTATGTTGTCGACTGGGATGCGCCGGGAGAAAGCGAAAAAACGTTTACGCTCGGCGATTACGTTATTAAGCGCCTCGTTCCCGCGCTGCGCGCACTATCGCCGGATAAGTCCGCCCATATCGTCGGGTATTGCATGGGCGGCGCGTTGACCCTCGCTTTGGCCGTTCTTTTTCCCGATCTTGCGCGTACGATAACGTTGCTCGCGACTCCGTGGGATTTTCATGCCGGTTTTGAGGCGATGGGACAAGATGGAAAATCCCTCGAAAGTCGGTTGCGCATCTTTCTTGAGAAAAACGATTTTTTCCCCGTCGAGGTCGTTCAAAGCGTTTTCACGGCCTTTCAACCTCTGCATGCGTTTCAAAAATTCTCGGCCTTTTCCCGCATGGATCAGGAAAGCCCCGAAGCAGCGCGTTTTGTTTTGACAGAAGATTGGCTGAACGACGGCGTTCCGCTGACGATCTCTGCCGCACGCGAATGCTACGGCGATTGGAGCGCGCGCAATGCGCTTGCTAAAAAAGAATGGCTTGTCAACGGGCGCGCTATTGATCCCGTTCAAGCGGCGATTCCGGCTTATGTTGTCATTCCGGGAAAAGACCGTATCGTGCCGCCGCAATCCGCCTTGCCTTTGGTTCATGCGCTACCAAATGCCGTTTGCTTCGAGCCTATGATGGGCCATATCGGAATTATGTCGAGCCCTCAGGCCCGCGCTCAAATATGGACACCCTTGGCCGCGTGGATTAACGCGCATTGAGCGGCATCGCCGCTTTGGCGTGTCGCAAAACGTTTTCCGCCGCTTTGGTATAGGCACCGGTTTCTTCGTGCAGCGTGAGCGGTTCCATTTCTCGTACAGAAAAAAGCGCGCCTTTGCGCGCGCGGACGATTGCGCGCTTGGCGGCGGTTCCGGCTTTTGACAGAAGCTTTAAAATCTCGATTTCTCCGAAAGAAGGCCGGAGCACGTAAAGAATTTCTTCAAGCCTGTCCGCACGGTGAATCAACGTCAACGTTCCATTGAGCTTTAGGACCGCATTCGCTGCGGCAATCCACAGAGGCAAATCTCCTTCTGCTTCCGTATTCGCCGTCTTTCGAATTATATTTGACGAAACATCGTGGCTGGCCTCGCCATGATACGGAGGATTCATCGCGACATGATCGAAGCTTTCGTAAAAATCAAGCGGCGGCTGTCGCGCATCTGCTGCCCATACTTCAAGTTGGCTCGCAAAGGCGTTGCGCGCGATATTGCGTCGGCATATCGCAACCAACTCTTCTTGACTTTCGATCCCGCCGCCCGTCAGCCCCCGTACACGACAGGCAAGGCACAACATCGCACCGCCAACGCCGCATCCGAGATCAAGGACCCTTTCACCTTCCAAAGCCGGAACAGAGGCGGCAAGGAAGACCGTATCGATGGCCACGCGATATCCGACCTTTGGCTGTTCGAGTGCGACCCGATGGCCCAAAATTTCGTTAACTGTCGTAATTACGCCGTTTTCCATATAAATTTCGCAGCCTGCGTTCTTCCGGAAAGCCTTCGATATGGGTATAAAAGAAACAGCTCGATATCTCACGAATTTTTATTCTAAAATCTCGACTCTTGCTTCGATTCTGCTATAAACCCCCGTCCGGAGATGATTCCGCGTCCGGGCAAAAAGCAAGAACGACCGGCTTTTAGGCCTTGCCGCCAAAAAAGTCCAAAAATTCAATGTACCCGGAGAGGTGGCAGAGTGGTCGAATGCGGCGGTCTCGAAAACCGTTATAGGGCTTACCCTATCGGGGGTTCGAATCCCCCCCTCTCCGCCAATTACTCGGAGGTACGTTCCGGACACATAGGTAACAAAACGTACCTAAGACATAGGTAACACTT
>CAYVBP010000081.1:0-7081 GCA_964449155.1 uncultured Rhodospirillaceae bacterium
GGATCCAGTTTGAACATACGAAAAAATTACCGGTGCGATTTTTATCGCGGCGGCTTCAACTGGATCCCCGCCTTCGCGGGGAAGACGAAGGGGGAAGGCGGGGAAGACGAAAAAAAAGGGATGACGAAGTGTGAAAAAGGGATGACGAAGTGTAAAAAGGGCGGCGGCGGCTTTTACTTAAACCCGGATTTCAACAAGGGGCACATCGCTTTGATAGGAAACGTAATTTTCCGCAGTTAGAGAAAGGCAATCAGTATCAAAACGAACGGGAACGTCGAAAAGAAAACCTGCCGTGATTGTCTGTCCTGAAGCAGGCGCATTTGCAAACGTCACGATCCCTGTCGTCGTATTGACGCCCCACCCTGTCTCCAGCGCCGCGCCGCCGACCCCTATCAGGACGCTGCCTGCCACGGGCTTCGCGATGGTTCTTTTATGCGTGACGCTTCCGCTGGCGTAATTTTTGACAAGCTGAAAAGTCGTCGTCGATCCGTTGCCTGTGCCGATTGTTTGATTGGAAAACGACGGCGTTGAAACGTTATCCGCCGCGCTTGAAAAATCGCTCCAATCGCGCAGGCGGAATCCGCGCGCGCGACCGGCGCGCGCATGGAAAAACGCCAGAAGCGCTGCGGCGTCCGCAGGCGTGCGCACGCCGGTTCTTGCGTCAAAGACGCGCCGGGCCTGCGCCCAATTTTGGTTCCGCCGCTCAAAGCCGCTGTCGATGACGATGATTTCGGTCGAAAAATTCGGTCCGCCCCTTGAGCCGAAATCGACCCGCAGCGGCAATAAAACTTCGTCGAATGCCATGAATGCCTCTTGAAACCAAAAAGGCGAACGCTTGCGCGTTCGCCTTTTGCCTGTGCTGTCCCCGTTAAGGGGAAATTCGCCGATTTATTCCTCTTCCTCGTCGCTATCGGCGTCCTTTTCTATGCGATAGTTGAAATTAACCTGATCGAAACACAAAACACCGTCGAGCTTCCATGCCTTGCGGTCGAGAATAAGTCTGTACTTTGTCCCGGCAACTTGTCCGACCTGATCCGCAGGAATGGCCGATATAAAAGCTTCGCGTTTATTCTGCTTGGTCGTCGTAAACAGGTAGGGTTGCGACCCGACGTTCGGGCTGCATGTGAACGGATTGGCCTCGAACCCGCAAATTTCGTCGTCTTTATACACGCCGTTGCACTGGTCGTCGACCATCCGGCGCTGAAGGGCGGCAACTGACGCCGAAAAATCGCGCGTCATGATCTTGGCATAGCTTTTATCGTGAACCTTGCTTCTGTCCGGCAAATCCAGAGCATATCCGGCCATCGTCGGTTCGGTCATGGCGCGCGAAAGAATGCCGTCCAACGTCGCTTCGGCAGGCGTTTGGGCGGAATGATAAAGACCTTGGGCGACAGAGGGATAATTTTGCGGATTATATCCCTGAGCATGCGCGCATAAAGGAACGATCCCCATAAGGCAAAAGCCCATGCATGTCTTTATTGAAAGGCGCATCTTACTGCCTCAAACGCTGTCTATCCGAAAAAGCCCATAGTATCGTAGGGATGCATTGCTAATATTCAGTTAATGAGGGTTTCAGCGAATTCTATCGGCGTCAGCGATAAATTTCATAATCGCGCTCGACGATTGCGTTCGGCTGGCGTAACCGCCGCCCGTCCCAAGAAGATCCGTCGCGCTGTCGCCGATAGATTCCGTCACGCCGAAATCGGCAAGAAGGTCCCACAAGGACGTCGTTTTCGTTGTCTTTGTCTTTGTGCGCTTGGCTCGTATCGTCGGTTGGCGGCCGAGGCTGTCCATGTTCGAAATCCGTCCGCGCAGTTTTCGGATGTCGCCGCGCAAAAGGGCCATCTCGGCTTGCGCTTGTCGCGCCGTTAGGGCCGAAAGGCGGTCGATGGAAGGGCGTTTTACGGTCATTGTCAATCCTTCGTCGCAATGCTGAACCGCGCGGCGGCGGCATAGGTCAAACCGTCTGGTTCAAGCGAAAAATCAGCGCTGTGAAAGTCGCAAGCTGTAAACGCTTGCCCCGCGACGGTCAGCGTCGCGCGATGCAGGGCGTCGTAGATCGCTTGAAAAATGGCGCGCGTTTCCTTGCCGCCGCGATAGCGCGAGAAGATGTTCAGTGTCGCGATTTGCTCAAAGCCCTTGTCCGTTTTGGCGTCGTCGGGAACGATATGGATCGGGCCGACGGCGACATAAGGAAACGCCGCGCCGGGCGGCACATGGTCGTAAATTCGCGGCGGCGTCCCTAAAAGCGCCTGAATGTCCGCGCTTGAGGACAGGGTTTCAAGAACGGCTTGCTGAACGTTGAAAAGAATGTCGTTCATTGGGCTGTTCCTTCCTCGATTAAAAGCGTTGTCCAACGGTTTTCTTTGCCGTCGTCCATGACGGCGCGGACGTTAAATGCGCGATCGCCGCAAAGAAGGCGCATGTCGGACGTTATCGCAATATCGTCGCGCCTGCGCAAAACGACCTTGTGGGTGACGCGGCCCTCGAGATGTCCTGCGGCATAAGCCTCGCGTCCCGACATGGATATGACGCTTGCCCAAACGGTCGCCAGCGTCGTCCACGCGAGCGCGTAGCCGCCTGCGCCGTCGGTCGTGCGGGTTTCGGCCTGTATCGACACGCGGCGTCGAAGATTTCCAATTTTCATGTCAGATGCCCGGAAATCGGATGCGATAGGGGTCCAGCAACGCCTCGATAACGTGCGGAACGCGGACATGCGTTGCCACGCCCGATCCGCGCGCCGAAGTCAGCGTCGCCGCGTCGCCTCGGTGCTCGTACCAGTGCGCGACAAGCTGGCAAATGGCCGTTCGTATCGGCGCGGGGACGCTTGCGGCGTCGCTGCCGTATCCCCCGACGTACGTGACGACGATGCCGTTTGTCGCCCGCGCGGGCGCGGGCCAAACGCACCCGGATCTTAAAGCCAATCGTCCGGGCTCCCGGACTGTGTCGACAAAATAGTTTTCCTCGGGCCAAGCAACAGCCGCATCGTCGTCGTCGAATATCTCGACGCTTGCGACGCTTTGAAGAGGCGCGCGCGGCAGGTTGATCGCGGTTTTAACGCCGCCGTAAGGGAGCGGAGCCGCGTCGATGGCCAGTTGCCACGTTTGCGTCATAAACGCGCGGCCCGTCGCTTTTTCGGCCCATTGCCGCGCCGCTGCGATCAGGCCCGTTATCAGCGCGTCGTCCGCGTCCGTGTCGATCCGCGCGTGCTGCTTGGCTTCGGTCAAAGAGACCGGCTCTGCGGCAGGCGGCGTAACAAGAGAAAATGAATACATGATTGATCCGGGATTCGAGATTTAGGATTCGGGGATGGGAGTCGGAGGGGCTTTGCCCGAATCCCAAATCCCGAATCCTTCTTTTCACATCGTTGGGGCGCGGCGCGGGAATCCGGCGACGACGCTGGCGGCGCTGAGCGCGCCGGTTGTCGCGCCGGTTGTCGCGATGACGACAGCGACATAGCGCTTATTGCCGATATAGCCGACCTGTTGAACGGTGTTGGCTCCGGCGGCGCTGCCGATGGCGGCAAGAGCCGACGGTCCGTCAAGGTCCGTGCCGTGAACGCACGCGGTCCACGCGCTGCCGTCCGAAGAATGAAGGACCGATGGCGTATGCGTGCCGTCGGTATAGGCGCCGAACGATATGACGATGGTCGCGCCGTCGTAATCGCGCAGATCGACGCTCGATCCCGTTGCCGTTCCGTTAACTCGCGCAGCCGGCGCGAGCGATTGAACGACGAGTTGATTGCGTAAAAGATCTCGAGTGGTCATTGGTTTTCTCCAAAAAAAGGGGATTCAAAAAAGGAAACAGGGATTTTCGCCGAAGCTCTCTCTTCACGCCGCGAAGCTCAGAAGCTTGATGGCTTCGAAGTTGACGACGTCGCCGCCTGTGCGTTTGGTGCAGCGGAATTTGATGAAGGGCGCTCCCGTGTACGGATCGCGCAAGATCCGCATGCCGAGGCGGTCGACGATGGTATAGCCTTCCTTGAAATTGCCGAACGCGAGCGACAAGCTGCCCGTCCCGACGGCGGGCATATCCTCGCCCAGAACGACAGGGAACCCGAGCAGCGTCGCAGGCGTTCCCTGCTGAAGACCGGGTTGCCAGATGTACGCTTCCGTCGAGCTATCCTTGAACTTGCGGATTGTATCCGCGACGGCGCGGGGCATCACCCACACGGCGTCAGGATGATAGCCAACGCGCAGCTGATGCATCAGGTCAAAGAGGCAATCGGCCGGGTTCTCGGAAGAAAATCCGCCGTTCGCGCCGGTCGCGACGTGTTGCAAGACGCCCCATGAGCGCGACGCGTCGGCGTCCGTCGATGTCGTATAGCTGGTGAAGCCGCGCGGCATGCCGATGCCGTCGCCGGAAACGAACGCGTTATTTTCCGCGCGGGCAAACTTGGAGGCGACCTTGTTGATGAGCCATTCCTCGACGTTAATCATCGCGTCGTCCAGAAGCTTTTGCGTGGCTTTGGGCTGCGCGTAAAGTTCGTGGACCGGAATGCGAATGCGGCCGATGCCGTTGTCGGCAGTGTCGGCGGGAACGCCGACTTCCGAGATCCACTGCGCGACGGGTTCCGCCGTGTCGCGCAGCATTTCGACGGCGTCGCTTGAGATGCTCATGACCGTCGAAATCTGGCGCATCGGCGTCGTGTCAAACTGGCGCGTGACGATGCGGTCGGAAATTTCTGGCGGGACCATATAGCCGCCTTCGGCGTTGTTAATGACTTCAAGCGCTTTGGATTCGAATGTGGCCAAGCCGCCTTCGTAGCCTTTTGCGATGTAAGTCAAAAAGGCCTGCTTGTGCGCGCTGTCGGCGCGCGCAAGGCCGGATTTCGTCGGGCGCTGCATGGACGTCTTGAGGGTCGAGATGTCATCTTGCAGGCGGTTGATGTTTTCGTCCATGCGGCCAAGTTGGTCGTCGAACAGAACGTCGGACGATCCCTTGCGCTCGATTTCGGCGAGTCGCTGCTCGTTGACGCTTTTGTATTCTTCAAACGCCCGCGCCAACGTTTCCGTGGCCGAGCGAACTTCGGTAATGTCTATCATTGTTACTGTCTCCTTGTTGAGTGTTTTGGGAAGGGAATTCCTTTATTTCTCCGTGAGCGTTCGTGCGGCTTGGCGCAGCCTTTCGGCGGCTTGAGAGAGGACGGAAACGTTGGATTCCCGAATTCCGAATCCCGGATCCCGATTCCTCCTTTTCACGTCGCTTACGCGGGCGGCTTCGTTTGCAGGGAACGTGACCAGCGAGATTTCGAACAAATCCACGTCGGTCAGGATCCGCGCCTTGCGCGTTGTGTCGATTTTACTCGTCACCACGCGATAGCCGATTGAAAGACCGGTTAGCGCGCCGAGCTTGAGAAGCTCATACGCCTCGCCGCCTTTTTGCGTGCGCAGCGCAAGCCGTCCTTCAACGCGCAGGCCCGTAGGGTCTTCCTGAATGCTTTGCCAGATTCCGATTGGCTGGGTCGGATCGTGCATCCAAAGAAGGGCGGGCGTTCGGCTTTGCCGACGCCACTTCGCCAACGTGCGGGCGAACGCGCCCGCCGCGACGATTTCGTTCTGCTGGTCAAGTTCGCCAAAAACGCTGGCGTAGCCCAAAAAAATCCCGTCGCCGCTGACAGCTTTGACGCTGAGCGGCAGGGACATGTGTTTGATGTCCATGAATGTGCCTTTATTGCTTGTGTTAAAAACGTTCGCGGGGATGACGAGGATGGATCAATTTATAAGATCGTCGGTATTTAGTGTGTCTCTGTCAGCATCGTTTCGTCCTCGATGGGGCCGTATCCGGCGGCTTCGCGTTTTTCGTTTGGGGTCAGGAAGGTTGCCGAGTCGATTTTGCTCCATTGGGATTGGCGGCTGCCTGTCAGCGCGCTGACGCTGTCGGGGTCAAAGTCCAGTTCGGGCGTGTCCGCGTACATCGGGCACAGCCAGTGATCGATGCCGGAGATCGCGCGCGTGATTTGCGGCAATACCGTTTCTTCGTAAAAGGCCAATCTTGCCTGTTCCATATTCGCGTACGTTTGCGCGTCGGGCAGTCCGATGAGTTGCGAGGGCACGCCGAACGCCAGCGCGATGTCTCGCGCCGCGCTGTTGCGGCCCGAAAGCCAGTCCATGTCTTTGGGGCTTAGGCTCATCTCGCGCCATTCAAGGCCGCCTTCGAGGATTAAGGGGCGGCCCGCGTTTGTTGAGCCTTGGTAAAGTTGGCCCATTTCCTCTCGCAAACGCTGGAGTTGGTCGTCTGTTAAGGTCGCGGGGCCGCCGTCTTTGGGGGCATAGACCAGCGCGCCTGACGGGCGCGCGCCTTGGTTTAAGAGAGCCTGATTCCACGCGCCTGAGGCGTTGTGCTGATCGATGGAGTGCAAGGCTGCTTCCATCGGCGCGAGGCCGTACCAGTCGTCGAGCGGATGATAGTGCTTAAGATGCAAAACGTTCGATTTTCCCGTTAGCGGGTCCGAAGACCAGGTCGTGATTTGGCCGTTGACGGCATAGTGGTAGCCTTGCGGCATTCCTGTCGCGCCGGGGATGATTTTCATGCGGTCGGGGCGAAGGGCGTAAAGTTCGACCGGCGCGCTGTCGTCCGGGCGGATTGCTTCGATGTAGGCGTTGCCGAAAATCTGAAGGTTCGCATAAACGTTTTCCATGAACGCCACGCCGTCTTGCAGCGGGTTCGGATGGGCCAAGAGGTCGAGCAACGGATGGTCGCCGATTTCGTTGCCGCTTTTATCGTAAAGCACCCACGGAACGGCTGCGGCTGCCGTCGCGATCTGCATGACGCAGCGATAGGCGACGACGTTTTTTCGGAAGCCTTCCTCGGCAAGGCTTGTCATGCGCCGTGGAGTCCATTGCGGTTGGCCAACGTGCGTCCATGCGATCATGGGACCGGTCAGGCTGGATTTCTGGCGCGGGGCCTGCGTCGGGCGCGCGAAGGCCGTGACGAGATTAGACAATAATCCCATGCTGTTATTCCCTTGTTTTGGTTAATTCTTTTTGTGGCGGTTGTTCTTGGTTTACTAAAATCTTTATTTTCATACCAATCCCGGATCAAAATGAAGCAAAGGGGACACAATCAATAACCCCCGGCA
>CAYVBP010000082.1:0-7033 GCA_964449155.1 uncultured Rhodospirillaceae bacterium
GAAGGGGACACAATAAAAATGCCTAAACCGCCGTTAACGGAGGCGAAGCGTATTTCTGCCGCGCAGGTTAGAGCGGCGCGGGGGCTTTTAAATTGGTCTCAGGAAGATTTGGCCAAAGAGTCGGGTCTTTCCGTCGCGACGATCAGAAAGCTGGAGTTGGGCATTATTTCTCCCCGAGGGAAGACAAACCATTTTATTCGCACGGCGTTTGAAGACGGTGGGGTTGATTTTATCGAGCCTGGCGGTTTACGCCAGCGTTCCGAAGAAATCGCCGTTTATATTGGTGATGAGGGCGCGAGGGACTTTTTCGACGATATTTACAGGACGTGCCTGAAACCCGGAACGGAGGTTGTTCAGGTTTGGCCAGTTGCCAGCATGGTTTTCGATCTTTTGGGCGATTACAAGGAAATTCATAACAGAAGAATGTTGGCTGTTCGCGATCGCTTTAAGATGAAAGGCATTATTACAGACAAGTTCGACGTTCCCGCTGCGCCGTTTTGCGAGGGAAGATATTTGTCTCGCCATCTTGTGGATTCGGTTCCTTTTTACGTTTATGGCGATAAGTATGCGATCATTCCCGTCGTTTCCAAGAACGAGAAGAGGATTATTGTCATTCAGTCAAGGGAAGCCGCAAAAGCTTTCCGGGCGCAATTTAATTCCATGTGGGAAAAGGCGACGCCTGTCGATATGCCACTGGAATAACGAGGATGCGTCCCTTCATAGGGCCGAGGGCATTATTTAAACTTGTTGCTGCGGTTGAAGCCGTTTGGCGCGACTCTTCCGGTTTGGGCGCGTTCGCCTTTCCATGCGCGTAAGTCCGTTTCTGTGCGTGTGCGTTCTCCGGATTTCCACGTCAGGCCTTCTTTATAGGTGAAGGTCTTGATGTCGGACAGTTGGCCGCCATGGTATTTCTGCAAAATCACGCCTTTGCCGCGCGACATTTCGGGCAGATCCTTTACAGGGAACAGCAACAGTTTGCGGTTTGTGCCGATGACGGCTAGCGTGTCACCTTCGACTGGCGCAAACGCCGCCGCTTTCGCTTTTTCATCGACGTTCAGTATTTGCTTACCGTTTTTGGTTTGCGCAAGGGCGTCTTCCGCTTTCGCGACAAAGCCGTGGCCGTCCGCCGAGGCGACGACAAATTTGCATTCGGGGACGTAAAGCGTCGCGCCTAGAATTTCGTCTTCGTTTGGAAGGTCGATCATCAGGCGTAAAGGTTCGCCGAAGCCGCGACCAGGCGGCAGCTTATCGCACGACAGGGTATAAAAACGGCCGTTCGTCGCGAACAGCAAAAGCTTGTCCGTCGTTTCGGCGTTGAGAACGAAGCATTCTTCATCGCCTTCCTTGTATTTGACGGCGGCGCGCAGGGCCGCGTCGGCGGCGATATGGCCGCGCATGGCGCGAATCCAGCCTTTTGCCGACAGGACAATCGTAATATTCTCACGCTCAATCGTGGCTTCGAGGGGAACGTCCAGCTCTTTTGGCGGATCGCCGATCAAAGTGCGGCGCGCGCCAAGCTTTGTATTCTTGCCAAATTTCTTTTTCAGCTCCGCAATTTCCGCGTCGATAAATTGCCAACGCGCGTCTTCGTTCTTCAAAAGCTTTTTCAGGCCCGCTTGCTTTTCAGCCAGTTCTTTTTGCTCGCCGCGGATTTGCATTTCTTCGAGCTTGCGCAAGGACCGCAGGCGCATGTTCAAAATCGCTTCGGCTTGCGCGTCGGTCAACTTAAAGGTTTTCATCAGGACCGGTTTGGGTTCGTCTTCGGTTCGGATGATTTTGATGACTTTGTCGAGGTTCAGGTAGGCGATTAGATAGCCGCTAAGAACTTCGAGGCGATCTTCAATTTGTTTGAGCTTGTAGGTCGATCGGCGGATCAGGACGTCTTGGCGGTGGTCGAGGTAGGCTTTAAGAACCCCGCTCAGGTCCATCACGCGCGGCACGCAGTCTTTGTCCAGCACATTCATGTTCAGCGAAATGCGCACTTCGAGGTCGCATTGGCGAAACAGGGATTCCATCAGCACGTTCGGGTCTATGTTGCGGCTTTTCGGCGTTAAAACTACGCGCACGTCGTCGGCCGATTCGTCGACAACGTCTTCAAGCAGAGGGATTTTGCGAGCCTGTAGAAGCTCGGCCATTTTTTCGATCAGTCGCGACTTTTGCACTTGGTACGGGATTTCCGTGATGACGATTTGCCATGTGCCTTGTTTAAGGTCTTCCTTGCGCCATTTTGCGCGAAGGCGGAAGCTGCCTTTGCCGGTTTTATAGGATTCGACGATGCTTTCGTGGCTTTCGACCAGTTCGCCGCCTGTCGGGAAATCGGGGCCTGGGATGAAGCTCGTAAGCTTTTCGATTCCTGCGTTCGGCGTGCCGATTAGGTATCGCAGCGCGTCGCAAATTTCGGAAACATTGTGCGGCGGGATGCTGGTTGCCATACCGACGGCGATGCCGTTTGTGCCGTTCGCAAGAAGGTTCGGAAAGGCCGCCGGGAGGACGACAGGTTCGTCTTCGCTGCCGTCATAGGTCGGGCGCATGTCGACCGCGTTTTCGTCAAGCCCATCGAGGAGAAGCAGCGCGACATCCGTCAACCGGGCTTCTGTGTATCGCATCGCCGCCGCGCTGTCGCCGTCGATGTTGCCGAAGTTGCCTTGGCCTTCGACGAGGGGATATCGCTGGCTAAAATCTTGCGCGAGGCGAACCATCGCGTCGTAGACCGCCGTATCGCCGTGCGGGTGGAATTTGCCGATCACGTCGCCGACCACGCGCGCCGATTTTTTTGGCGGTAGGCTGGGGTCGAGTTTGAGGCCGCGCATAGCATAGAGAAGGCGGCGGTGCACCGGCTTCATGCCGTCGCGTACGTCCGGCAGCGCTCGGTCCATGATCGTGGATAACGCGTAGGAGAGGTAGCGTTCGGACAGGGCCTCGCGCAGGGGCTTGTCGGTGATGTCCTGCGGAGGCTCGGGGGGAAGAATCTTGTGCGTGCTTTTCGTCATGCGGGGGTGTTAGCAGTAAAATCGATTTTGGAAAAGGGATTAACCATAATTACTTTGAAAACTAGGGGTTGTAACATAACTTGATCGCGCTGTTCTTTAGATAGTCTATGCAATGTAAGCCGCCGTCGTAAAACGCTGTCTTTATTTCACTGTCTATATCTTCTTTGCGAATGTCGATGTTTTTGACGGGATAGACGAGGAAGGCGACATCGCGGCGTTTAAGATCGGCGTGAAGTTTTTCCTTGGCTTTTTTGTTTTTAAAAATCATATCGCCGAATGTGCCATAGCTGCTTTTGCACTGCCGGATATCCGTTTCAAGGAACGCCTGATAGCCGAATTTGCTGATTTGAAGGCAGCGGCAATTTTCCGTTTGTCGAAAGCGGCAGACGTTGGCGGTGTCGAGCGCGGCTGGGCGCGCGGGGGTTGACATTGGCGCGATATCGATGGCGCAGAGAACGTAAAAGATAAGCGCAAGGGAGGCCGCGCCGAAGATGGCCGTCGCGCGGTAAAAAATTTTCGATCTGGCGGATGAGAACCATGCGTATTTGTGCGCGACAGCCCAGAAAATCAAGGCCCATGCGATGCCACATGTGACCTCGCTTTTATAGCCAAGGTTGCGTCGCCAATATGAAAACATCAACGCGCTAAAGACGACGATACCAAGGATAATAAGCTTGTTGCGTTCTTCGTGCGTCCGGGGTTTAAAGGCAATGCCAAAGATTGCAAATGCGGCGGCGAGCTCGAGGATTGTGCTGCCAAACAGGTGTTGTTTAAAGGCATGGGCAATCGAAAATAACGTGGCAGAGTTTACGATTGTGAAGCCGAAAACGCTTTCGCCAAGATAATGCAGCTTGTTGATTGTGTAGGATTTTAGCTGAGCTTTGAAGGCGCCAGCCATAACTTCTTGTGGCGGGTGGAGAAGCTGCGTTTTGTTGACATCGACGTTCCAATACCATAGCGCTTCAAAATCAAGCGTGGCTATTTCGTAGGAGAGCAAAGCGAGCGTAAGTCCAAGGGGAAGCCAAAGGGCATTGCCTCGCATTGTTTTTATTGAGATGAAGAGATTTTTTAACGCTCCGGTATTTGGGACGCGGGGCGTTCTCCATAGAAGCGCTAGCAGCGTCATGATCCATAACAGGGCGACCGAGGGGGCTATCGTGAGGCCGAACAGAATATTTATAAGGGGGAGAAAAGTTAGTCCCCAGACGGCGCAGGCATAGGTTGATGGGGATGTTTTTTCTTCCCAAAAAATTTTTATAAAGCAGGCAAATTGAAGGAAAAATATGTAGGGAATAATGTTTTCGCTCATCGGAAAAAGAAGGTCGAAGCCGAAGGCGCCTATAAGCGCGATTGCGAATGAAAAGACTCCGGCGGGGTAAAAGGCAAAACCAAGAACGCGGAGCGCGGCGAAGGCGCAAGTTAATTCGAGGAGGGAGGTCGCACAAAAAGCAACGATGAAGCTGGCGACCAGCAGACCCGGCGTCGGCGTTCCTTCGGCGATGCCCATCAACTTATTGAAAAGGGCAAGGTATTGGGGAACGCCGGGCATATGGGTAACGACGGTATCGCGCCCAAACGCGAGGCCATTTGCGAGATTGTATCCTATCGCAATGTTTTCGTTCGCATCGAGGGCCGGAAAGTGGCTGATGGTTTTAGTGTTTATGGCAAACGGTCCGGCTTTGTATTCGCCGCCTTGCCCTCCCAAAAGCAAAAACAGGGTTGCGATGAGCGCCGCAGTAAAAAGAAGGAAGGCAGGGGTACTTAGGCGGCCCATATTTTTGTAATAACGCAAAGGATGACTTAACAGGGGTATATATAGCTCGAAAAATTAAGTCGTATCAACTTGTCTATAAGGCAAGGTGGAGTAGGGTCGCTTGGGGGGTGTTTTTTAAGAGATTGTTTGTGGCATCAAAAGAAAAAAGCGTTGAAAGTCAAGTGGATGATTAATTCTATTGGAATAGGTATTATTGCTCATGATACCAATCCCGGATCGCAGTGAATCGAAAGACCCCTTTGCTTCATTTTGATCCGGGATTGATATGAACTATCGTGAAAATGACGGGCAGTCTTAGCGAATGCGCGTTGATCGATTATAGAAACTTGAATTCGGGCGTCCCATATGCTCAATACGCGGGACAAACTTGGAAAAACATATGACAGACCAGTCCCATATTCGCAATTTCTCGATTATCGCGCACATCGACCATGGAAAGTCGACGCTCGCGGACCGGCTGATTCAAAAATGCGGCGCAGTCGAAGATCGCGAGATGAAGGAACAGATGCTCGATAACATGGATATCGAGCGCGAACGCGGCATTACCATTAAGGCTCAGACCGTTCGGCTGAATTACAAGGCCAAGGACGGAGAGACGTATCAGTTGAATTTGATGGACACTCCCGGGCACGTTGACTTTGCGTATGAGGTCAGCCGGTCGTTGGCGGCGTGCGAGGGGTCTATTTTGGTCGTCGATGCCTCGCAGGGCGTCGAGGCTCAGACGTTGGCGAACGTTTATCAGGCGTTGGATAACAATCACGAGATTGTGCCGGTTTTGAACAAGATCGATCTTCCCGCCGCCGAGCCGGAGCGCATCAGACAGCAGATCGAAGATGTGATCGGGCTGGATGCATCGGATGCTGTTTTGATTTCCGCAAAGACGGGACTGGGCGTCGAGGACGTGCTGGAGGCGATTGTAACGCGGTTACCTCCGCCCAAGGGCGAGCCGAAGGCCAAGCTGAAGGCTCTTTTGATTGACAGTTGGTATGACGCCTATTTGGGCGTCGTCGTTTTGGTGCGCGTTGTCGACGGCGTTTTGAAAAAAGGGCAGAAGGTTCGGTTTATGGCAACCGGTGCCGCGCGCGAGGTGGACCGCGTGGGCGTTTTTACGCCCAAGCGCATTGAGATCGGCGAATTGGCTGCGGGCGAGGTCGGATTTATTACGGCGGGCATCAAACAAATTCGCGATACGAAAGTCGGCGATACGATTACGGACGACAAGGATCCGGCGGAAACGCCGTTGCCCGGATTTAAGCCTTCCGTTCCGGTTGTTTTCTGTGGGCTGTTTCCTGTCGATGCGGCAGAGTTCGAGCATTTGCGAGAATCGTTGGGCAAGCTGGCGCTGAACGACGCGAGTTTTAAGTTCGAGCCGGAAAGCTCGGTCGCGCTGGGGTTTGGCTTTCGGTGCGGGTTTTTAGGGTTGCTGCATCTGGAAATCATTCAGGAGCGGTTGGAACGCGAATTTGACTTGAACCTGATTACGACCGCGCCATCGGTTATTTATAAGATCTTTTTGACAGACGGAACGTTGAAAGAGCTGCATAATCCTGCCGACATGCCCGATCCTACGTACATTGAACATATCGAAGAGCCGTGGATCAAGGCGACGATTATGACGCCTGACGATTATCTGGGTGGTATTTTAGCGCTGTGCAATGATAGGCGCGGCGAGCAGGTCGAGCTGACTTATGTCGGATCGCGCGCGATGCTGGTTTATATGTTGCCGTTGAATGAAGTCGTGTTCGATTTCTATGATCGGTTGAAGTCGATCAGCAGAGGCTATGCCAGCTTCGACTATGTGCTGGAAGGCTATCGCGAGGGCGATGTCGTTAACATGTCCGTGTTGGTCAATGCTGAGCCTGTCGATGCTTTAGCCATTATCGTTCACCGCGCGAATGCGGAATCTCGCGGGCGCGTGCTGTGCGAGCGGTTGAAGGAACTTATTCCAAGACACTTGTTCAAAATTGCCATCCAAGCCGCCATCGGCGGCCGCGTGATTGCGCGTGAGACGATTTCGGCCATGCGCAAGGACGTGACGGCGAAATGTTATGGCGGCGATATTTCACGGAAAAGAAAATTGTTGGATAAGCAAAAAGAAGGTAAAAAGCGCATGCGGCAGTTCGGCGAGGTCGAGATTCCCCAAGCCGCGTTTATTGCGGCGCTAAAGATGGGCGATGATAAGTAGTTTTTATAAGTCCTTACAAAACCCCCGCTTCAGGCGGGGCGACTAAAGGAAGGTATACATCCGAGTGAGTGAAGGACGTCATAC
>CAYVBP010000083.1:0-7019 GCA_964449155.1 uncultured Rhodospirillaceae bacterium
AGCGGTTCCCCATCAAGCCCCCGGCTCTGCCGGGGGTTATTGATTGTGTCCCCCTCGCTTCATTTTGATCCGAGATTGGTATTACAAGCGGTTGCGGAGGGCGTTGCGAGGGAAGTTTAACAATAAAGTTGCAAACATTGGTTGCTTGATACTATCCGGTATGCCCGAATTTCTTTCTGGGATTGTACGAATTTTTTTTCGCCCATTTTTCAATAAAAACCGACAAATCCTGCGGCAAAGGATCCGGAAGCACGACAAGCAACTTAACGAACATATCGCCGGGCGAGACGCCCGAAACGCCTTTGCCTTTAAGCCGCAGCGACGTGCCCGAATTAGATCCCTTCGGAATTTTCAATGTAACGTTTCCAGTCAAGGTCGGAACGGTAACGCTTGTGCCAAGAACGGCCTCAGGAAGGCTGACGGGCAACTCAAGAAAGATGTCGCGTCCCGTGCGCGAAAAAAAAGCGTGGGGCTCAACGTGAATTTCGACAATAGCGTCACCGGGCGTTCCCATAATACCCGGTAAACCCTGCCCCTTAAGACGAAGCCTGTGCCCATCCTCGACGCCTGCGGGAACGGCAATATCAAGGGTCTTGTCGTTCGTAAGCGTAATGCGTTTTTTCCCCCCGATACAGGCATCGACGAAAGAAACCGTCGTCGTGTATGTCACGTCGCTGCCGCGAAGAGCGCTTGCCGAATCTGCGCCGCCGCCCATGCCCGAAGACGGCCCCGCCCCGTGGCGATTGCGTCCGGCGCTCATACCCATGAAATCGGCAAAAATGCTTCCCATATCGCCAAACGCTGAAAAAGGATCCTCTTCCGGTTTGCCGTATCGGGGCCGCGCGCGGTGGCCGCCAAAAGGATCTCCGCCAAATCCGCGAGCCTGTCCCTGCGCATCGATATCTCCGCGGTCAAACTGCGCCCGCTTTTGTGGATCGGAAAGAAGATCGTAAGCGGCCGTCACTTCCTTAAATTTTTGTTCGATGTCCTTGCGGCCGGGATTAACGTCCGGATGCAGCTTTTTTGCGAGCTTGCGATAGGCGCTCTTTATTTCGTGTGCGCCGGCAGTCTTAGAGACGCCAAGTATTTGATACGGATCGGACATGCCTCAACAGTAGTCGTAAAAAATATCCCGGAAAAGAAGAAAATTAATGTATAACCGGGTATACTTGGGTTCCAGACCAAGCCAAAGCGAGTTTTTTAAAAGTCATAAACAACGCTGACATATCTTCATGCCCGCCCCGACAATAGATCTGAATTTTCAAATTACCGCCGCATCGTGGAAAAAAATTCCGCGTCTTCGTCAAAAACTACAAGCGGCCGCCCAAGCAACGGCAGAAAATCTTCCGCGCGCTCTAAGATTTCCGGCGACAGCAACGATTCTTCTCTGCGGAGACGCCAAGATCCAACAACTCAACCACGATTTTCGAGGCATAAACAAACCCACGAACGTATTGTCCTTTCCCCAGTTTGAACCCGAAGATATATACCGCGCAATAAAGCCCCGCCAAAAAATCTCCGTGGAACTCGGAGACATCGCCATTGCCCATCGATACACAGTGGCGGAAGCGAAAAGAGAGAAAAAAAAGATAATAGACCATGTAACGCATTTAGCCGTTCATGGGCTTTTACATTTAACGGGGTACGATCACCTAAGCCCCCAAGATGCGAAAAAGATGGAGTCTCTTGAAAAAAAGATATTGAAAATCATGGGCTTGCCGGACCCATACGCATAAAACAGAATGCTCGAAAAAAACACGGTAATTTTCCAATTCAGCCTGAAATTGCCGTTAAATGAAAATTAACAATAGTATCGTCAAATCCTTAGCGTTGAGCCCGAGCGCGGGCGGCGGATACATCGTAAGTTTATCCATTTTCAACTTCTTCAGGAGACGAAATATGATCATAGGAAAGAAGGCGGCGCTTGAAGGCGCGGCACAGAGGCGGAAAGGATTTACCCTTACCGAAATCGCCATCGTTCTCGGAATCGTCGGCCTCATCTTGGGCGCTATCTGGGTTGCCGCTGCGGGCGTTTACAACAACCAAAAGATCAACAGGGCTAACACGGAAATCCTGACCATTCTGCAAAGCGTCAGATCCCTGTATGCTTCAAGCGGCGCTATAGGGTCCGATACGGAAATTACGAACTCGCTGTGTCAAGCAAACGTGTTTCCTGGCGACATGGTAGGCGTTGCGGCTTGTGGCGACAACAGCATCAGGCATCCGTGGGGCGCGGCCGGCACAGTCCACGTTTACAGCACGTCGTCAATGACCGCAAACACGGGCGATGCTATTCAGATCGAATTTATCAACATTCCGCGTTGGGCGTGCATCTCGCTTTTAACGGCGCTAGGCGGAAACTCGCATGACAGCGGCATGATATATATCAGCGGGGCGGCAGCGTTTTCCTCGGCTGGTGGCTCGACATATGCCGGACTGGCTGCGCCGCCAGTGACGACAATCGCGGCTGCGAACAACTGCTCCGGATCGGCAGGCGGTTCTGCTGCGAACGAAAATACATCGTTCTACGTCGTCTACAGAATTTCGGGCTAGTTAACCCCCGATATGGAACGAACAAGCGGGAAGCCTCGGCTTCCCGCTTTTTCTTTGCCGCCGGGCATGCTAGGGTATTCCGGTCCTTAATGCATTGATCGGCGTTTATAAATGGTTGCACGCGTCTCGACTGTAGCTTTCGAAGGAACGAATATACTCGACATCGACGTACAAGTTCAGATGTCTGCGGGCATGCCAAAATTCAACCTTGTGGGCCTTCCCGACAAAGCCGTCGCCGAAAGCCGCGAACGCGTCCGCGCGGCGCTGTTTTCTTTGGGCCTATCGCTGCCCGCCAAGCACATTGCCGTAAACCTTGCCCCGGCCGATGTCTTGAAAGAAGGCTCTCACTTCGATCTTCCCATTGCGCTTGGCCTTCTTGCCGCAATGGGCGTTCTTCCGCCCGAGGAAGTGAAAAACTATACAGCGCTCGGAGAACTTGCGCTTGACGGCGCACTATCTCCCGTCGCGGGCGTTCTTCCGGCTGCGGTCAATGCCAACGTCGCTGGGCGTGGCCTTATCTGTCCCGCCAAGAACGGAAACGAAGCCGTTTGGGCAGGAGACCTCGAGGTTCTTGCCCCGACGACGCTTCTCGCCCTCATCAATCATTTCAAGGGAACGCAAGTTCTCGGGCGTCCCGAGCCGCGTCTTCAATCCGAAGGCGGCTCATATCCCGACTTGCGCGACATCAAAGGGCAGGAAACCGCCAAGCGCGCGCTCGAAGTCGTGGCGGCGGGGGGGCACAATCTATTGATGATCGGTCCTCCGGGGTCGGGCAAGAGCATGCTTGCGGCGCGCTTGCCGGGGATACTGCCGCCTCTGGCTCCTGATGAAGCTCTCGAAGTTTCGATGATTCACTCGCTGGCGGGGCTGCTCGAAGAGGGCGAACTTCTGCGCCGCCGTCCATTCCGCGACCCGCATCATTCCGCATCTCTCCCGTCGCTGATCGGCGGCGGTATGCGCGCGCGGCCCGGAGAAATATCTCTGGCGCACAATGGCGTCCTGTTTCTCGACGAGCTGCCGGAATTTCAGCGCGCCACGCTCGAAGCCCTTCGCCAGCCCCTAGAGACAGGACGCGCCGTTATCGCGCGCGCGAACAGCCATGTTACATATCCCGCGCGCGTTCAACTCGTCGCCGCGATGAATCCCTGCCGTTGCGGGCATTTAGCCGATCCCGCGCGCGCCTGCGGCCGCGCGCCGAAATGCGCGGCGGAATACCAATCGCGAATCTCAGGCCCTCTCTTCGACCGCATCGATTGCCATATTGACGTTCCTGCGGTCAGCGCCGCCGATTTAAGCCTACCGCCGCCCAAAGAAGATTCCGCAACCGTCGCGACGCGCGTTCTTGCGGCCCGCGACATGCAGCTTCGGCGCTATAAAGCCCTTGCCGAAGATACGCCAGGAGCCAAATCTGTTCGGGTCAACGCCGAAGTCGATGGAGAGCTTTTAGAAAAGGTAGCCGCCCCCGACGCTGCGGGCCGGGATCTTTTGACCCGAGCGGCCGAGCAAATGAAGCTGTCCGCACGCGGATACCACAGGGTTTTGCGCGTTGCCCGCACGCTAGCCGATCTGGAAGGACAAGACGGCGTTTTGCGCGTTCACGTGGCGGAAGCGCTCAGTTACAGGCGGCTCGACATAGGAAAATAAGGGCAAAACGCCTATGTCTTGCGAGACCCCGTAGCGCGGGAGTATAAAACAGCCCCAGAATTACAAGGAGAAAACCATGCTGCGCACCAAAATTAACGACGCCATGAAAGACGCCCTTCGTTCGAAAGACGAACGCACGTTGGCGACGACGCGTCTGATGATCTCGCGCATGCGCGATCTCGATATCGCGGCGCGCGCCAAAGGAAACACAGAGGGCATCGGCAACGAAGAAATCGTTGCCATGCTTCAAAGCATGGTCAAACAGCGCCGCGAGTCCATCGCGATGTACGAAAAAGGCGGCCGCGCCGACCTCGTCAAGCAGGAAAGCGAAGAGATATCCGTCATCGAAAAATTTCTCCCCGAACAACTTGACGATGCGGCCGTCGTTGCGGCGATAGAAAAAGCCATTGCGGCGACCGGAGCCACAAGCGTCAAAGACATGGGCAAAGTCATGGGCGAACTGAAAAAAGCTCACGCGGGCCGCATGGATTTTTCAAAAGCGGGCGCAGCGGTCAAAGCGCGGCTGGCGGGACAATAAGCCGAAGCGATGTCGTTCCCGCCGTCCTTTCTCGAAGAAATCCGAAACCGGTTGCCCTTGTCGGGGATCGTGGGTTCGCGCATTCGCATGGTCCGCGCGGGCCGCGAGTTCAAAGGATGCTGCCCATTTCATAACGAAAAAACGCCGAGTTTTTACGTCAACGACGACAAACAATTTTATCACTGTTTCGGCTGTGGCGCGCATGGAGATGTGATCGGTTTTGTCATGCACTATGACCGCCTAAGTTTCCCCGAGGCCGTCGAAAGCCTTGCCGCGCAAGCGGGCCTGCCGGTTCCGCGGGACACGCCCATCGAACGCGAAAAATTTGACGTCGAAAAACGGCTTTTCCAATTACTTGATCGCGCGACCGAATGGTTCGAAAAACAACTGTTTTCCCCGCAAGGCCGCGAAGGTCTTGCCTACTTGCGCGGTCGAGGCCTCAGCGAAGAAACCATCCGCCGTTTCCGCCTAGGTTATGCGCCGGCCGACGGTCAAGCGCTTATCCGCCATTTAATGCGCACGGACGGCGCCGAGACGTATTCGATAAAAGAACTCATATCCGTCGGTCTTGCCAAAAAAGCCGAAGACCGCGACGAAATCTACAGCTTCTTTCGCAACCGCGTGATTTTTCCTGTTGGCGACCGTCGCGGTCGAACGGTCGCTTTCGGCGCGCGCATTCTTGGCGACGGAGAGCCAAAATATCTGAATTCCCCCGACCACGAACTGTTTCATAAAGGCCGCTTGCTCTACGGCCTGTCGCGCGCGCGAACGGCGTTATCTCAAGGCCAGCCGATTGTGGTCGTCGAAGGATACATGGACGTGATCGCGCTGTCCGACGCCGGATACAGCGGGGCTGTCGCGCCGCTCGGGACGGCGTTGACGGAAGACCAGCTTAACGTTTTATGGAAACTGCTCCCGCCGCTCGAAAGCCGCGATGCGTCGCGCGATTACAGCCCTGTTTTATGCTTTGACGGAGACAGCGCGGGCCTTCGCGCCGCCGCGCGTGCGGTCGACCGTGCGTTGCCGTACCTGACGCCCGCTCAAACCTTGCGCATTGCGACGATCGAAGGCGTCAAAGATCCCGACGAAATGATCCGAAAATCCGGAAAAAGCGCATTTGACGCCGTTCTGAAACAGGCGCAGCCGTTGATTGATGTATTGTGGAACCTGACGTTGGCGGGCCGCCCCATGCGCACGCCCGAAGACCGAGGATCCTTTGCCGCTGCGCTGAAACAGCAAATTGGGCGCATAAAAGATGAAGCATTGCGGGAACTTTATCGTGACGAATTTAAAAAACGCATCGATGCCGCATTTGGATGGAAGCCT
The DNA here is from genome assembly GCA_964449155.1 of uncultured Rhodospirillaceae bacterium. Lineage (GTDB taxonomy): Bacteria > Pseudomonadota > Alphaproteobacteria > UBA9219 > UBA9219 > CAIXLI01. The sequence continues at coordinate 6,062 of CAYVBP010000083.1, forward strand.
AAAACCTTTAACGGCAAGAAAAAGACAGCCGAGCAAACGCCGTACTTGGGCGTGCGCCGCCAACCGCAAGACCGCCACAGGGCGCGCGAAAAGATACTGCTGGCTCTGATCGTCAACCACCCCGAGCTTTTCGACGAAGTGGAAGAGCAATTTGCGTTTTTTGATATTCACACTCCGGAATATCGCAAGCTGCGCGAAAACATCATTGACCATTTTTCTCACGAACACGATTCTGCGCCGACGACAGCCGAGCTGCGCCGCGCCTTAAACGCGACCGGCGATTCATTTTCTTACGATGAAAGCCGCGCTCCTCTCGACGAAATTTTGTCTGCCGGAACGTACATCGGCGCCGGAAGAGCCGCGCGTCCCGACGCCCCCCTCGACGAAGCGCGCCAAGCATGGCGCGCGATCATTTCTGCTGTCGAAGAAGAAAAAATCAAAGCCGAGAAACTAAGAAAAACAAAAGAAACATGGGCCTCCGAAACTCAAACCCCAAAAGGCAAAGCAGAAGACGGGCTATAACCCGAAAGCTTTGTTAAAGGCGCTTCGACGACAAGTCTTTCCTGTATTTCTTCGGATTCTCAAACTGGATCATGTTTTCGCGGGGATGACGAGAGGGGTGTCTGATTGTAATTTGGAATGACTATAACTTCCTTCGTCGTTCCCGCGAAGGCGGGTCCAGTTAAATAGGCCGCAAGAAACCAATAAGCCAAGAAGTGGCCGGTTTTTCGGCATCATCGCCGTTCTTTTTCAACCGTGGTCCTTGAAGATAGGCCAACTGGATCCGCTGCGCGGGAATGACGTCTGATACCAATCCTGGGCACGGGGGACACAATAAAAATGCCGGAAAAGGCGGTATGGAACGGGTAACGGCGGTTCAGGCATTTTTATTGTGTCCCCTTTGCTTCATTTTGATCCGGGATTGGTATCACTCGCTCTGCGGTACGCTTATATCTTA
>CAYVBP010000084.1:0-7000 GCA_964449155.1 uncultured Rhodospirillaceae bacterium
GACGTTTGTTGTTGTGGAGTCACTTCATAGGCTCGTCGGTATGACGTCCTTCACTTGCTCGGATGTATAACTTCCTTAAGTCGCCCCGCCTGAGGCGGGGGTTTTGTAAGGACTTATAAAAATACCCAAACTGCGGCTATCCGTTCCGCACTGCCTTTTCCATGGCCTGATTCAAATCGGCCAGAATGTCGTCGATGTGTTCAATCCCGACCGAAAGTCGCACATAGCCCGGCGTTACGCCAGCCGCTAGCTGCTCTTCGGGCGAAAGCTGTCCATGTGTCGTCGACGCGGGATGTGTCGCGATTGAGCGCGAGTCCCCGATATTCGAAACGTGATAAAACAGCTGCAAGGCGTTGATGAAGTTCTTGCCGATTGTCGCATCGCCCTTCAGCTCGAACCCGACCAGCGCCCCATATCCACCCTTAAGATATTTGTCGGCCCGAGCCTTAGACGCGCCGTCCATCAACGACGGATAAACAACCGACTTCACGGCGGGATGCTTGCTTAAAAAAGCCGCGACAGCCGCCGCGTTGTCGCAATGAGCTTTCATGCGCAAGGCAAGGGTCTCAATTCCCAGAAGCGTCAGATAGGCATTAAACGGCGACAGGCACGATCCTAGATCGCGCAGCAAGGTAAACCGCAGCTTTGCGATATAAGGAGGCAATCCGACTTTTTTAGCTTCCTGCGTCCAAACGGCGTCGTGATAAGACGGATCGGGCGCGTTCAGCGCAGGCTGGCGCAGCCCGCACTTTTCCCAATCGAAGTTGCCGCCGTCGATAACGATGCCGCCGATGCTGTTGCCGTGGCCGTTGATCCATTTGGTCGTCGAATACATGACGATGGCGGCACCATGCTCAAGCGGCTTGCAAATCAAAGGCGCTGCCGTGTTATCGACGATCAGCGGAATGCCAAAGCTGCGGCCGATGGCGGCGACTTCGGCCAAAGGAAACACGGAAAGCTTGGGATTCGGCAACGTTTCGCCGTAATAGGCGCGCGTGCGGGCATCTGTTGCGCGGCGGAAATTCTCGGGGTCGGCGGGATCGACAAACCGGACCTCGATGCCCTGATCGCGAAAGACGTTCTTAAATAAATTATACGTGCCGCCGTAAAGCTCGGTCGAACTGACGATATTGTCCCCCGCGCGCGCAAGGTTCTGAAGCGCGAATGTCGACGCCGCCTGTCCGGAAGACACCGCAAGCGCGCCGACCCCGCCTTCGATAGCGGCCAAACGTTTTTCGAGAACGTCGTTCGTCGGACTCATCAGGCGTGTATAAATATTGCCAAGCTCTTTTAACGCAAACAAATCCGCCGCATGATCCGCGTCGCGGTAATGATACGCCGTCGTCATATAAATTGGTACGCCGACCGACCCCGTTACGGGATCGCTGCGGTATCCTGCGTGAAGGCTCAGCGTCTCGGGGTGCTTAAAGGGGGGCATAGGCGTTATCTCCAAAGAGTAAGATTCAAAAGCACCCCTCGACATTTCGGCGAAAGTCGGAATGACGAGAGTTTTTAAGGCAATGAGCAGGCCCGATACTCCATAATTCAGGAAACCTTACTCCGCTCAAGTTTCTCATATCAAGAGTAATTTGCCCCATGAAGCGGACGGCAAAGGCGCGGCGAGACATGGCGTATTGGCCGATGCGGCCCGCGAATATCGCTATGTCGGCGCAGCGGTTAGGGGGAAGTTTGGCGTTAGCTTCGGCATCGCCGGTATAAACTGGCGTCGAAAGCTGGGGGGCGTTTGACCCACTGCCGGGGCCTGTGGCTTCGGAACGGAATGCTTGACGTTCGAAAGCATGCTTCTGATATAAGTGGTTTTCAAAAAAAGCGTTTTGGAACAATAAATTATCCAACAGCCTTAAGAGATTACTCTCAATCAGAAATCGTCATCCCCGCGAAGGCGGGGACCCAGTTTGAAAGTCCGAAAAAAATATCGGAACAGATTATTATCTCGGCGATTCCAATTGAATCCCCGCCTTCGCGGGTTCTTAAGGTCGTCGGCATTATATAATTCCGCCTAATAGCACATGGTTTGCGAAAATATAAAGAGAAACAGAAAAGCTTGTCGTTTTAACCATATGAAAACATTAACGGTTTCTTGTGTATGAAATTGCCGGTTGCTCTTCAAGTCCTTTTCTGTTTATCATGCGTCGTCCGGTCGACTGCGGTGCGATGCGTTCGCACGCTAGGCCGACGCGATAGGAAAATCATACAGTTATCCCTATCTTCCGGACGGACTGAAGAAACGGCCTCTTTTCGTTCCGAGTGAACAGGGCCAAGCCTTTAAAGCTTCGCGCTTTGAAGGAGGAAACGTCAAACAACCCATTTTGGGTATTTGGCGAAGATGACAACCAATTTGCCGATTCTGGCGCCAGAGGGATTTCTTTCCACCTTCTGCGCGACGTGTCGGCGGGAGAATTAAAATGACGAAGCGTATGTTGGTGGATGCCACGCATCCGGAAGAGACTCGTGTTGCGATTGTTGACGACCGGCGGCTCGAGGATTTCGATTTCGAAAGCACGAGCAAAAAACAACTCAAAGGAAACATCTATTTAGCCAAGGTCGTGCGCATTGAGCCGTCCTTGCAGGCGGCGTTTGTCGAATACGGCGGAAATCGCCACGGCTTTTTACCATTCAGCGAAATCCACCCTGACTATTTTCGAATTCCGGTCGGCGATCGTCCTCATGACGAACACGAGGACGTCGATGAAACTATCGGTGACGAAACGGAAATTTCGCCCGAAGCCTATGCCGAGGAAGTTAGCGCCTATCAAACCGACTTTATCGAGCACGACGAAGAACACGGCCATGTTCAGGAAGATTTTACCGTTTCCGAACAGGTTGCGGCTCCCTTAACATCCGGCGAGGCTTTGCCTGCAAGCGAAGAAATTTCTTCCGATCCTCAACCTTCGGTCCCCAGCTCGCAGCCTTCCGCGCTTCCGGTTTTTGAACAGCAGACGCCGGATGCGGACGTCGGTCTGATTACCGATTTTGGCAATGCCGCGGTCGAGCCTGTCTTTACGCCGCCTCCGGTTGAAACGGTCGGCGGGCAGGGTGAAGACGTCGAAAGCGAGGCGCGCGAACGCCGCCGCGCGCCGCGTCCGCCGCGCTATAAAATTCAGGAAGTCGTTTGTCGCCGCCAAGTCATGCTGATTCAGGTGGTCAAGGAAGAACGCGGCAACAAAGGCGCTGCGCTGACGACGTATCTGTCGTTGGCGGGCCGGTATTGCGTGCTTATGCCCAATACGGACCGCGGGGGCGGAGTCAGCCGCAAGATCACAAGCTTTCAAGACCGCCGCCGCATGAAGGACCTTCTCGACAAGCTCGAGACGCCCGAAGGCATGGCTGTAATCCTGAGAACCGCAGGGATGGAGCAGGACCCGGCTGAGATCCAGCGCGATCTCGAACATCTGCTGCGCCTGTGGAACAGCATTCGCGAGCAGACGCTCGTTTCGACCGCGCCCGCGCTGATTTACGAGGAAGCGAACCTTATCAAGCGTTCGATCCGCGATTTGTATTCGGCGAACGTAGCCGAAGTTCTTGTCGCAGGCAGCAAGGGCTATGACCTTGCGCACGAATTCATGCGCTCGATCATGCCCGAGGCGCAGGACAAAATTAAGCTTTACGAAGATCCCGTTCCTTTGTTTTTCCGCTACAACGTCGAAAAGCAAATCGATGGGCTCTATACCCCGGTCGTCCAGCTGCGTTCGGGCGGCTACATCGTCATCAACCCGACGGAAGCGCTTGTTTCCATCGACGTGAACTCCGGTCGCGCGACGCGCGAACGGCATATCGAAGGCACTGCGCTCAAAACAAATCTGGAAGCCGCTGACGAAATCGCGCGCCAGCTGCGCTTGCGCGACCTTGCGGGGCTGATTGTCATCGACTTCATCGACATGGAAGACGGGCGCAATAACGCCGCCGTCGAACGCCGGATGAAGGAAGCGATGAAAACCGACCGCGCGCGGTTGCAAATCGGGCGCCTTTCGGCCTTTGGCCTTATGGAGCTTTCGCGTCAGCGCTTGCATCCCAGCCTGACGGAAATGAATTTCGAAAGATGCCCGCATTGCGGCGGCATCGGCATGATCCGGACGGTCGACTCGGCGGCTATTTCCGTCATGCGTCAGATCGAGGAAGAAGCGATCCGCCAGCCCGGTGGCACGATTGTGCTGCATGTTCCGTCCGCTGTCGCGCTTTACGTCTTGAATCAAAAACGCAGCGCGCTGAACGACATCGAACGGCGTTATGGCCTGCAAGTATTTCTGCATAACGACGACGCGCTTGCCGCGTCCGAATCCAAGATCGAACGACCAAAAGCCGGAAGCGGCGAGTCCAAGAACCGCGCGCCGGCCGTCGACAGCGACCAGATTTTAGCCGACTCTCCGTCCGGAGACGACGATGCGCAACCGGCGGAAAGCGCCGACGTTCAACCGCGTCAATCGAACGACGGCGAACGCCAAGGCCGCCGTCGCGGACGCTTTGGTCGTGGCCGCAATCGCGGCGGACGGCAAGTTCCGGCCGAAAACGCGCCTCAAGCGGAAGCCGACGGTAATGTGGCGATGCCCGAAGCCGTTCCCAACGACAATGTCGGCAACGTCGTCGCGACGGAAAGCGGCGCTGAGGAAGAAGGTTTCGTTCCTTCCCCGCGCACCGACGACCGCGGGGATAACCGTCGTCGCCGTGGGCGTCGCGGCGGACGCGGACGCAGAGGCGGACGCGAGAAAGACGATTTTCGCCGTGGCAACGGCGATTTTGCCGGAGCGGAGCAGCCACGCGTGGAAAACGCGCCTGTCCCGCAGAATTTCTATCCGCAGGCGCCGATGATTCCGACGAGCATTCACGAACTCGATACAACGCCACGGGATACGCGCGCGCAGGCTTCGGCAAAGCCCGCGACTTATGCGCCCCCTCCCTCGCCGTTCGAGGTCACCAACCCCGAAACGGACAAACCCAAGGGCGGCTGGTGGCGGAAACTGACGGGGCAATAATAGTATTCGTCATTCCGACGAAAGCCGGAATCCGGGTTGTGGCAAGGGGGACACAATAGAAATGCCCGAACCGCTGGTATCAGTTCCGCACAGTCTTTTTCGGCATTTTTATTGTGTCCCCATCGCTTCACCGTGATCGGGGATTGGTGTAAAATTATTTCATGCCCTCAACTCTTCTTCTCACAGTGCAAGACGGCGTCGTCAGGTTTGGCGAAAAGACGCTGTTCGATGGGCTTTCGTTTAGCCTTCGCGAAGGCGAAAAGGTTTGCCTTGTCGGCAAGAACGGGGCGGGCAAAACGACCCTGATGAATATCATCACCGGCGCGCGCGAACTCGACGAAGGCCTGCGCTGGCAGTTGCAGGGAACGACCATCGGGTATTTGCAGCAGGAAATCGTGCCCGAGGCGGGGCAGTCGGTGCGCGATTTTATCTTTGCCGCGCTTAACAACCAAGATGGCAGCCATGATTACAAGATCGAGCGCGTGATCGAACCGCTGGGCCTTGACGTTCGAGACAAAATGACGACCTTGTCCGGCGGTCAGCTGCGTCGCGCGGCGTTGGCGCGGGCGTTGGTCGAAGAGCCGGATATTCTGTTGCTTGACGAGCCGACGAACCATCTCGATCTTGAGGTGATTGAATGGCTCGAAGGATACCTGAAATCCTATCGCGGCGCGGTCATGTGCATCAGCCATGACAAGGCGTTTCTGGGCAATGTGTCGCAGGAAGTTTTTTGGCTTGATCGCGGCCGCTTGCGCGTATGCCCCAAGGGATTTTCTTTTTTCGATGAATGGGCGGCGATGATCCTCGAACAAGAAGAGCGGGAATTGCATAACCGCCAGAAAGTTCTGGAGATCGAAGTCGAATGGGCGAGCCGAGGCGTCAAGGCGCGGCGCAAGCGCAACGTTCGCCGTCTTGATCTGATGAAGGAAGAGCGCGAAAAGCTGCGGCGCGACAAGAACGCTTTGAATCGCATGCTCGCGAAGATCGACTACGAACCGGGCGAGGTCGTCGAAGCGTCGTCGCGCATCGCGGCGGAATTTTACAACGCGCAACTGACTTTTAACGAAGACGGGCGCGAGAAAGTCATTTTGTCGAATTTTTATTTACGCATCTTGCGCGGCGACAGGATCGGGATCATTGGCAAGAACGGCTGCGGGAAAACAAGCTTTTTGCGCATGTTGATCGGCGAGCTTAAAACGCAAACGGGCAAGGTCAAGATTGCCCGCGATCTTGAATTTTCGTATTTCGATCAAAAACGCAAGGACTTGATCCCCGATCATACGTTGCAGCGCATTCTGTGCCCAGGCGGCAGCGATTACATCAACGTGATGGGCAAGACGCGGCATGTGTGCGGGTATATGAAGGATTTTCTTTTCGATCCCAAAATGGCGCAGCATCCCGTCAGCGTTCTTTCGGGCGGCCAGCGCAACAGGCTGATGTTGGCCAAGGTCATGGCGAACCCGAAAAGCATGTTGATCTTGGACGAGCCGACGAACGATCTCGACATGGATACGCTCGATATGCTCGAAGATATGCTGGCAAATTACAAAGGCACGTTGATCGTCGTTAGCCACGACCGCGATTTTTTGGACCAAACGGTGTCGAAAATCTTAGCCTTCGAGGGCGATGGAAAAGTTGAAGCGGTCATTGGCGGCTATCGGGATTATCTGGCGAAGAAAAAAGGCCGCGAAAAACCTGAAGAACCGGCTAAGGCGAAGTTGGCCAAGAAAGAAACGACGGTTGCTTTGCCGAAAGCTAAGTCGAAGCTTACATATATTCAGGAATTTGAGCTTGAAAAATTGCCGGGAAAAATTGTCGAATTGGAAAAAGAAATCGCTTATGCCGAAAACCAGCTAGCCGATCATGAGCTTTATACGCGCGATCCCGAAGCTTTCGACAAAATTTCGCGCGCTTTGGCTCGTGCCAAGGACAATTTGCGAAAAGCTGAAGACCGTTGGCTAGAGTTGGATGAGTTGAAGGGCGCGCTGGAAGGATGATCGTTTCGATGC
>CAYVBP010000085.1:0-6962 GCA_964449155.1 uncultured Rhodospirillaceae bacterium
TTTCCGGCATTTTCATTGTGTCCCTCGCGCTGTACGTCGTTGAGTTTACGCCGGTTGCGACAGCTCTGCAACCGGGTCGAGGATTGCTAAATAGGGACTTATTCCAACGGGCTTATGAACTGGCCTCTTGCGCCCAATCTGTTGGCATTTTTTCGTATGCTTAAACTGGAGCCTTCGCGGGGATGACGAGAATGGGACTGCAGTTCATTCGGCATTATCTTTCGACAATGTTGCCTTCTTCGTCCGTCTCCTGCTCACCGCTAGAGCTCGGAAGGTTAAAAGTCGAGCCGCCGCCCATCATGGACGAGCATAAAGTCAAGCCCATGGGGAGCAATAAAAACAAACCCGCTACCAGCGCACAACCGCAACAACCGCCTGAGCCCAAACAACATCCCTCCGGCCCCCCGCCGCCCGGTATGATGTTGGTCACTCCCGGCAACAACTGGCCGACGTCGGGAAGAATCGACCCGACGTCAGGAAGCATGTTCCCAGCTTCCGGCGAAGCGCCGACATCGGGAAGGATGCTGCTTTCGCCGCCTTTGCCCCCAGCAGCACCGCCGCCAGGGCCTCCTTTGCCGATCATCCGGATCTCCTTTGTTTATTCGCGCTCGTCACGCTGCGTGCGCTCTTTCCTTTCGTGGCGCTCCTGCGCGTCTACGGTCAGGGTGGCAATGGGGCGAGCGTCAAGGCGTTTGATCCCGATCGGCTCTCCCGTTTCTTCGCAATAACCGTATTCGTTGCGGTCAATGCGTTCCAACGCTTCGTCAATCTTGCTGATAAGCTTGCGCTGCCTGTCGCGCGTGCGCAATTCCAAGGCGACTTCGGTTTCAGCCGATGCGCGGTCCGTAACGTCCGGCTCTTGCATGCCGCCGTCGTCCTGAAGCTCTTGCAACGTCAAGTCGGCTTCGTGGATGATCTCGGACTTCCAGCTTTCGAGCTTCCTCCGGAAATATTCGAGCATCACCGGATTCATGTATGCTTCTTTTTCCGTAGGCTTGTAGTTCGGGGGGACAGTGACGGTGGTCATGGAAAGCTCCTGTTCATTTTAGACAATGCCTCGGGGCAGAGGAAGGTAAGAGAACCCGCCGCATCAAGTCAACGCAGAAATTGACCTGACTTTCTTCTGTAAATTCATTGGGTTGATGGGTCTGCTCGATGAAACCGGGGCCGCAAATGGCAACATCGCCCAACGATTGGTAAAGACTGGCCTCGGTCGCGAAGCCCGCGCACATTGTCTTGGCCTGCGGCATGAGGCGCCGAAGAGCTTCGACTCCCTTGTTATCGGCGGATCTGCAGAACGGGGGAAAGCTGTAAAGGCAGTTGGTCTGGACCGAAGCTTTTCCGGGATATGCGTCAAGAACATCGGCCAAAACCTCCTTGGCGCGGCGACCAATTTTATCTGCGATGATTTCAGCCGAATCGCCGGGATGCACGCGCACTTCCCACGTCACTTTGCTTTTACCCGAAATGATATTCAACGCTCTTCCGCCTTTGATAACCCCAATGTTGATAGTCGAATATGCCGGATCGAATCGGGAACCCGCTATTGGGTTTACGCTTTTCTCTTTTTCGACTTCGTCAATGACTCCGACTACTTTCGCGGCCATTTTAATGGCGTTGGCTCCTTTTCTCGGGTCGCTCGAATGGCCCGGAACGCCCTTAATTCTTGTTTCGAACGCAGCGTATCCTTTATGCTCGTCGATAATCGCAAGCCCTGTCGGCTCGCCAAGCCAAATCCATGCAGGCTTGGTTCCGATTTGTCGCAAGTAAGAAACGAGGTTCAGCGCGCCCGCAAAATCCGTCTCTTCGTTATAAGTCAGGGCAAGATGAAAACAATTTTCAGGGCGCGCCGCCATAAATTCCGGAACGAGAGAAAGCGCACATGCGATAAAGCCTTTCATATCGGCAGTGCCGCGCCCGAAATACTTTCCGTCTTTTTTGATAAGCGTAAAAGGATTTGTGTCCCAATATTTTTCGATGACGGGAACGACGTCCGTATGCCCCGCCAAGACAACGCCGTTCACGCCCGGATGCCCAACTGTCGCCCATAGGCAAGCCTTGTCTTTCGCATCGTTCATAAGAATCGCGCTATCGACACCGAAACGCCTTAGATAACCGCGAATATAGTCTATGAGTTCGAGATTGGATTTGCTTGATGTCGTGTCGAAAGAGACGAGCCTTTCCAGGATTTTTTCGGCGCTTGTTTCCTCAAGCTTCGAGATTTCAGCGTGCGTGGACAAGGGCGCTCCTGACGCTTTTGGCGGTAAACTGAAGGATTGTGCCGGATTCCGTCGAAGCAAACAAGCAATCTCCATCCGCGTTCCAAACGAGGCTTTTTATGCCCGCGCCGGACTGCGGCGGATTAACCATAATTTCCATACGCCCGTCGAGCGGCCCGAGAATTACCATGCCATCTGCATATCCCGCTGCGACAAGATCGTCTTTCGGATCGGCCGCAACGCACGTCACGAAACGACTATCGTCAGCGCCCAGCATCAAGGGCGGCTTGCTTGCAAAACATCCGTCTATCAACGGCCAGCAGAAAACCTGACACGCTCCGGATGTCGCCAGAAACCGGCCGCGCGCGGTAAAGGCCATCGAGCGCACGTCCTTGGGATAGTCTCCGATACGAACAATCTTTTTGTCGATAAGCCGCCAGCCTTGCAGGGCGCCTTTATGCATGCTTCCTATAAGAATCCTGCCATCAAACGTCCATAAAGGAGCGAGAGGCGTTCCGTTTCCTTCGAAAATTTCGGGCGCGGCGCTTGCCCCATCGGTATGCCACAGAGAAACGCCTTCGCCATGACTTGCGGCCAGCAGTTTACCGTCCGGACTAAAGGCTAAGCCGCCGGGAGCATCGGGCGTTAACTGCGGCGGATCGAAACGTGGATTTCCTTCTTCGTCCAGAAGATAAATTCTCGTCCCGCTGCTATAGGCCCGATATTCCCCGTTTCGCGACGCCGCAACGCAATCGATTTGGCATCCGTCGGTCTGTGCAATTTGCGCGGTCTCTCCAAGAATCGGGTCGAGAATGACGACCGTTCCATCGTCTCCGCCAGATAAAAATGCGTGATCGTCAGCGTCAGGAACCAAGGACAGGGACTTTCCGTCGTGCGCCCTGACGATCTTCGGTTGAATCGCCTCATCGCTTGCGGGCAACAGACGCACGGTCCCATCGCTCAAAGCGGCCGCGATCCAATCGCCGTTACGGTTGACACAAAGAGATAGTATAGACGCGTCAAATGTCCACCGGTTGTATACGGCGGATATCATTTGGCCAACATGTCAAACGCGACCAGCTTCTCGATCAAGGCCGGAAGGTCTTTTAGACTGACCATGTTCGGCCCGTCAGACGGCGCGTTGTCGGGATCTTCGTGCGTTTCCATGAATACGGCAGCCACGCCTACGGCTACGGCCGCGCGCGCAAGAACGGGGACGAATTCGCGCTGGCCGCCGCTGCGATCGCCCTGCCCGCCGGGCTGCTGGACAGAATGCGTGGCGTCGAACACGACAGGATACCCCGTCGCCGCCATGATCGGCAGACTGCGCATATCGGATACAAGCGTGTTGTAGCCGAAGCTTACGCCTCGTTCGCAAAGCATAATTTTGTCGTTGCCTGTCGAGGCAATTTTATCGGCGACATTCTTCATGTCCCACGGCGCAAGAAACTGCCCTTTCTTGACGTTAATTGCGCGTCCCGTTTTTCCGGCGGCTACCAGCAAATCTGTCTGTCGGCACAAAAAAGCCGGAATTTGTAGGATATCGACGACATCAGCCACGCGCGCGCATTGTTTGGGTTCGTGTACATCCGTCATGACGGGCATGCCTGTGGATTTGCGAACGTCGGCGAATATCGGTAGCGCTTCTTCAAGGCCTATGCCGCGCATGGTTTTGATCGACGAACGGTTGGCCTTGTCAAACGACGATTTGTAGACGACGCTAACTTTGTATTTTTCGGCGATTTCTTTTATTGCCGCCGCAGTTTCCAGCGCATGAGCGCGCGATTCCATCTGGCATGGGCCTAGAAAAAAAACGACCGGCAAATCGTTGCCAACCTCGATCTTTCCGCCCTGAGGCAAAGGAATTTCGATGTGTTTCATCAAACCATTCCTTCCTTCTTGGCACGGACGCGGTAAACAAATCCGCTGACGGGAAGCGCAAGGACGTAGAGAACGCCTGAAATCGCAAGCGTCAGCCATGTATTCGTAATCAGTCCCGCAGCCAAAGCGACGACGCCGACAAATAAAGGCCCAACCCAAATAGGCTCAATGCGCCAGCCCTTCATGGCAAAAGTCGGAATCCGGCTAACCATCAGGCCGCCAATGATAATCATCCAACAGGCATAAATTTGGGGCGCAAGAAGAGCCGAATCGCCATACTCCAGAAAGAATGCCAACGGCGTTATGGCAAGCCCTGCGCCTGAGGGCGCCGGAACGCCCGCAAAAAACCGCTTTGTCCAAAACGGCAGATTGTGATCGTCAAGCATCGTGTTGAACCGCGCAAGACGCAAAGCGCAACATACGGCAAAAATCAGGACAGCAGCCCAGCCGAGGCCGCCCGCTTCCTTCAGCATCCATTGATACACAATCAGGCCTGGTGCCACGCCAAAGCTGATCGCATCCGAAAGGCTATCCAGCTCTGCGCCGAATTTGCTTGTAATGCTGAGCATCCGCGCGACGCGGCCGTCAAGCACATCGAACAAGGCCGCCGCTAAAATCGCCAAAACGGCATAGTCCCATCGTTCTTGCATCGCATAGCGAATGCTGGTCAACCCCGAGCACAGGGAAAACAACGTCAACGCATTGGGAAGAAGCCGCGTCAACGGAAGATCCTTTGGGCTGCGCGGCGAACGCGAAGAAGTTCCGGTTATTATCATCGGACTTCTCCATCGCGAGAGGGTTCGGTCGACGCCATGTCGGCAAGCACAGTTTCGCCGCCAACTGCCGTCTGTCCGACACAAACGGCCACCGTCGCGCCCTGCGGCAGGTACACATCCGTGCGACTACCGAATCGGATAATTCCGAAGCGTTCGCCCGCCTTCACGCGCTGGCCTTCCTGCGCGGTGCAGACAATGCGACGCGCGATAAGGCCCGCGATCTGCACGACGCCAATCGTCTGGCCAGCAAAAGGATGCGCGTCGTCAAGCTTAAGAACCAGAGCCATGCGTTCGTTATCGACGCTGGCCTTGTCGAAGGCGGCATTGACAAACTTGCCGGGCCGATACCGACGCAAAACGATCTCGCCATCCGCAGGGATACGGTTGACGTGCACATTGAAGACATTCAGAAAAATGCTGATCCGCATGCGCGGCGCATCGCCAAGGCCTAAATCGGCATCAGGAACTACTTCCTTGACGGCGACAACCTTTCCGTCCGCAGGACTAACGACAAGGCCGGGACGCATCGGCGTCACACGTTTGGGATTTCGGAAAAAATACCAACACCATGCCGCCAAGATAAGGCCGATAAAGAAAGGCGTCTTTCCGGCAAAGAACAACAGAACGACGACGCCCACAGATGCCGCCATAAAGGGCCAGCCTGCCGGGTGAAAATAGTTTGACGGACCGTTTTTCAAGAGACATCCCCTTCGTTGCGCAAAAAGCCGCACCGCAGACGGAAATGGTGAAAAGCTAATTTACCCTTTCCCGCGCCGGTGATATATAGGATACCCTGCCAACGGAGCAAACCGCAACCCTTCTCATAACGCCCTGTTCATTATGTCCGATGTTCCCCAAGACGCTTCGTCCGCTTTATCCTATGATGCCCCGCTGAATTTCGAAGATTTGTTGCAAAAACTTTGCAAGAAATTTACCCAAGTTCCGCTTAAAACCATCGAAAATTTTAGATTCGGCTTCGACGGGCTTGTCTTTAGCGTCGTCAGGGCGGATCAGGAGAATAATCATCGGTTTTTGTTGAAAACAACGATAGGGTTTATGCCTTTTTCTATCGAATCAGCCGAACGCCGGATCGCTATTCAAACGATTATCTTCGGGTCCAGATCCCTACCGAATGTCCGCTTTGGAATCGATATGTCCGGAAAGATCTCGGCTGGAGCTATTATTGACGTCGCTGACGTTGCCTCGCCGGATTTTCTTTTTTATCCTCTTTCTCTTTTTATGCAGGAATCTCGGCCCTTTATCCAGTTGATCGGCAAATATTTATCTTCTTGGGAGCCCTCTTCAGGCCACGCTTAGGCTTTCTTAGTAATTTTATTTTAAAGTCTGTGCCTCATTTATTTTTGGTGCGCGAAGTCCATGTCTATCTCCTCTGTATGCGTCTATTGCGGGTCTTCGGACCTCGCCGACCCCAAATTTAAAAATTCCGCCCGCGCCATGGGTATCGAGCTGGCTCGCAGGAACCTTCGCATTGTGTACGGCGGCGGTCACGTCGGTTTGATGGGCATCCTTGCCGACGCGGCTCTCGAATCGGGAGGGAAGGTAATCGGCATTATTCCCGAACACATCCGGTCCCACGAAGTCCAGCACGACGGACTGAGCGAACTGCACGTCGTTCCCAACATGCATACGCGCAAGCGCATGATGGTCGACCGATCCGATGCCTTCATCGTTCTGCCGGGCGGATTTGGCACGTTGGATGAGCTGTTTGAAATCCTGACGTGGAAGAAGCTTAGACTCATAAATAATCCCATTATCCTGCTTAATCTGGATGGATATTGGAACGATATGATCTTGCTGATTAATAAAATCGTCACCGAGAAATTCGCGCATCCCGAAGATGCCGCGCTGTTCGAGACGGTCGGCACGGTTGAAAACGCACTTGCCGTTCTCGATAAACAAATTCAGTTATCGCAAACGCCTTTGATCGGACGGATCTAATACCAATCCCGGATCAGATTGAATCGAAGGGACAGGGGGGACACAATCAATACCCCCCGGCAGAGCCGGGGACTTGATGGGGAACCGCTCCAAGCGGTTTTAAAAGACTCTCAATTCAGAAAGCGTC
>CAYVBP010000086.1:0-6932 GCA_964449155.1 uncultured Rhodospirillaceae bacterium
AAAAATGCAGGAAAAGGCAGTGCGGAACGAAGAACCGCAGTTTGGGCATTTTTATTGTGTCCCCTTCGCTAAAAGAGATTTAATCAAATTATCCGAACAATTCCGACGACAAATAACGTTCGCCTGTATCCGGAAGAAGGGCAACGACCGTTTTTCCGCGCATTTCCGGACGCCGAGCGACGCAGACGGCACCAGCGACCGCAGCGCCCGAGGAAATACCCGCAAGGATTCCTTCCTGCCGCGCAAGTCTTTGCGCGAAAGACAACGCATCGTTGTCCGATACGTTCAAAACCTCGTCAATAATCTTAAGATCGAGAACCGGCGGAACGAAATTCGCTCCGATTCCTTGAATTTTGTGCGGCGCGCCCTTGCCGCCTGACAGCACGGGACTGCTTGCGGGTTGAACGGCAAATATTTTAACGTCTTTGTTATGTTTCTTAAGCCCCGTTGCCACGCCTTGAAGCGTACCGCCTGTGCCGACGCCCGCGACAAAAGCGTCGACAACGCCCGCCGTATCGTTCCAGATTTCCTGAGCCGTAGTCGCGGAGTGAATTGCAGGATTAGCCGGGTTCTCGAACTGCTTGGGCATCATCGCGCCGGGCGTTTCCTTGACGATTTCTTCCGCTTTTCGAAGCGCGCCCGCCATGCCGTCGACCGCCGGTGTAAGAACGATTTCCGCGCCGAGAAAAGCCAAAAGTTTGCGCCGTTCAAGCGACATATTTTCCGGCATCGTCAAAATAAGCTTATACCCGCGCAGCGCCGAGATGAACGCAAGCCCAATGCCGGTATTTCCGGACGTCGCCTCGACCATCGTGCCGCCGGGTTTAAGCGTGCCGTCTTTCTCGGCCGCTTCGATCATGCCAAGCGCGGCGCGATCCTTAACCGAGGATAGGGGATTAAAATACTCAAGCTTGACCAAAACGGTCGCTGCGCAGCCTTCGTCTTGCGCAATAGCGTTCAATCGGACAAGCGGCGTGCCGCCGATGGCGTCAATAACGTTGGCATATATTTTATTACGAGAATTTACCGAAATCGGCATGCGATATCTCCTCTTTTAAAGAGGTGATATCATCGATAATACCCCCCGTAAAGTCAGGGCGTATGGTCGGGAGCAGCAATTCTGGCGATCTTGTTACCGCTGTTGCCTTTTGGAATATCCCTGACGCCGACAAGTTCATCGACGGCATGGCGAAAGCGTGCGCAAGCCTTTTCCATGTTTTTCATCGACGTCGCATAGGAAATCCTAAGATAGGGGCTAAGGCCGAAAGCTCCGCCATGAACCGGCGCAATTCCGTGAGAAATCAGATGCATGACGAAATCTTCGTCGGTTGCGATCGTTTTTCCGTTCTTTGTTTGGCTGCCGATTACGCCCTCGCAGCACGGATAGACATAAAAAGCCCCTTCCGGTCGAATGCAGCTAATGCCCGGTATCTCGTTAAGAGCATTGACGACAAAGTCGCGCCGTTCCTTGAAAGAGCCGACCCAGTTTTTTAAAAATTCCTGCGGTCCGTTCAAGGCATCGACTGCGGCCGCCTGACTGATCGAACAGGGATTGCTTGTCGTATGCCCTTGAAGCTTGCCCATTTCCTTAACCAGTTCCTTTGGCCCGGCGGCATAACCGATGCGCCAGCCTGTCATGCTATAGGCCTTCGAGACGCCGTTAACGATCAGCGTCCGGTCAAGAAGCTTCGGTTCGACCTGTGAAATGGTCTTAAACGGCGTATCGCTGTAGCGTATGTGCTCGTAGATATCGTCGCTAAGCACCCAGACGTTTTCATGCCTTAGGAGAACCTTCGACAAGGCGCTTAATTCGGATTCGGAATAAGTTGCGCCGGTCGGGTTGCTGGGCGAGTTTAAAATAATCCATTTCGTTTTTGGCGTAATTGCGGCTTCAAGCGCTTCCGGCGTCAGCTTGAAATCGTTATCGGCGGTCGTCTGAGCGATAACGGGCGTTCCTTGCGCGAGTTTGACCATATCTGGATATGATACCCAATACGGGGCCGGGATGATGACTTCGTCCCCGGGGCCGACCGTTGTCATAATGGCGGAAGAAAGCGCCTGTTTGCCGCCGCTCGTAACGATGACTTGATCGGGAGTAAAGGTCAGCTCGTTTTCTCGGCGAAATTTTTCAACGATGGCCTTCTTAAGCTCGGGCGTGCCGTCCACAGGCGTATATTTTGTCTCGCCTTGCATCATTGCATTGACAGCGGCCATTTTGATTTGGTCGGGCGTATCGAAATCCGGTTCTCCGACCGCAAGACTGATAACATCCTGTCCTTCGCTGACGAGTTTTTTCACAAGCGAATTAAGTTTTAAAGTCGGGGATTCGGAAACGGCCAAAACGCGTTGAGCAAAGAAATTGTCAGGAATGGTCATCGGAAAAACTTTCTATTATTCAAGGAACAAGGGTTTAAATCATAGCGGTGCCAGCAAAAACGAGCAAGTAACACAATGAAAATAAAGAAATATATTTAAATTCGGCAGTTGCGCCGCGAAAAAGTGTTTTAAAGACATCTTTTGATCCAAAGATCAGCCGCGTCCGAGGATTTTCGAAATCCCACTTCCAGAGGGAATCGATTGATCCATCGTCTGGGCGGGAACGTCGGTTTTAGGCTTGCCCATAACTTTTGCCGGGATGCCCGCCACAGTGGTATGTGGCGGCACGTTGCTAAGAACGACGCTTCCCGCAGCCACGCTGGCGCAAGCGCCGACTTCTACGTTGCCAAGAATTTTTGCGCCAGCCCCGATCATCACGCCTTGACGGATCTTCGGATGGCGGTCGCCGTGTTCCTTGCCAGTTCCGCCCAAAGTAACCTCGTGCAACATTGAAACGTTATCTTCGACGACGGCGGTTTCGCCGATCACGATGCTGTGGGCGTGATCGAGCATTATGCCCCTGCCTATTTTCGCGGCGGGATGAATGTCGACGGTATACAAAACGCTGCTGTGGTTCTGCAAAAACGTCGCCGTTTCCTTTTGCCCATTTTCCCAAAGCCAGTGCGCGGCGCGATATGTCTGAAGCGCATGATAGCCTTTAAAAAACAAAAAAGGATAAAGGGCGCTGCCACACGCCGGATCGCGTTCCGTCACCGCGAGAATATCGGCGGCTGCGGCTGCGAGGATCTGCGGATCTTTCTCGTAAATTGAGTAAAAAACATTCTCGAAATCGTTATTGGAAAAGCACGCATTAAAATTTTGGCGCGAAAGGACTTTACTCAATCCGGCGGCCATACTCGAACTTCCCAAGATCGCTTGCTTGCTGAAATCCTCAAGTAACGGATTGGAGGACGCCATTCTTTTGGCAAGAACGCGCAGATTTTCCCAAACATTTTTTACAAGAAGGGCATCGACGGATGCGGTCATTTTTATTTCCTTAAAACAAAGGCGCTCCTGAAAACAAGAACGCTTCTTTTTTTTTGGAATATAGGGCAGAATTGAAAAATTATGAATAAAAAAACGCTACAGCCGCAAAAACTTACCGATCTCGAAGCCCAAAGCGAACTGACTTCGCTTGCGCAGGAAATCGCGCGTCATGACGCTGCCTATTATCAAAAAGACAAGCCGCTGATATCGGACGCTGAATATGACAATCTCCGCAGCAAATACAAAAGCCTTTTAGCCGATTATCCTCACTTGTGCCCAGCAGACGATCCTGAATCCCGCGTTGGCGCGGCGCCAGCCTCTGGGTTTAGCAAAATCAAGCATGCAATTCCGATGCTTTCGCTTTCCAATGCCTTTTCCGATGACGACGTCGCAAATTTTGTCGAACGTATTGGAAAATTTTTGCAAAGTCAGGCCCCCGACGCGCAGACCTTTGTCGCGGAACCGAAAATTGATGGCTTGTCCTGTTCCTTACGATATGAAAAAGGCGTTTTGTTATCTGCGGCGACGCGCGGCGATGGAACAACGGGAGAAAATATTACCGCTAACGCAAAGACAATCGCCGACATTCCCAAACGCATCGACGGCGACGTTCCAAATATTTTAGAAGTTCGCGGCGAAATCTACATGAACCGCAAAGATTTTTTTGGCCTTAACGAGCGCCGTATCGCGCAAGGAGAGGACGCGTTTGCCAATCCGCGCAATGCTGCGGCAGGGAGCGTTCGCCAGCTTGATCCCGCCGTTTCGGCGTCGCGGCCCTTGCGCTTTTTTGCCTATGCTCTCGGCGAATGCGACGCAAAGGAACATGAAACGCAAGCGGCCTTGCGCGAAGCCTTGAGGCGCTGGGGTTTCGAAGTAAATGAGCCGTCGCGAATATGCGCAGGCGCGCAAGAGCTGTTGGACTTTTATCGCGAGATTGACGCCAAGCGATATTCGTTGCCGTACGACATCGACGGTGTCGTCTATAAATTGAACAGTTGCGAGTTACAAAAAAAACTGGGTTTTGTCAGCCGTTCTCCGCGTTGGGCGATAGCTCATAAATTTGCGGCCGAACGCGCGGAAACGAAAGTGCTCGACATCGTCGTCCAAGTCGGCCGCACAGGAGCCCTAACGCCTGTCGCCGTTTTGGAGCCTGTCACTGTCGGCGGCGTTGTTGTCAGCCACGCGACCTTGCATAATGAAGACGAAATTCGCCGCAAGGATATCCGTATCGGCGATGTCGTGCGGATTCAAAGGGCAGGGGACGTTATCCCGCAGGTCGTAGAGGTTGATCTCAACCAACGTCCGGTCCCAGAACCGCCGGCATTTGAATTTCCAACCCAGTGCCCTGTATGCAACTCGCTCGCCGTACGCGAAGACGGAATGGCTGTGCGTCGCTGCACGGGCGGATTGATCTGCTCCGCGCAGGCAATCGAGCGTTTGCGCCACTTCACAAGCCGCCATGCCTTCAATATCGAAGGTTTGGGGGAAGAGCGCGTGCGTGAATTATGGGCGGATAAATATATCCATTCCCCAGCTGACATATTTCGGCTTAAAGAGCATCGCGAAGAGCTTGAAAAGCGCGAAGGATGGGGCAAAAAATCGGTTGATAAGTTGCTGATGGCTATCGAATCTCGGCGCACGATTCCCCTTAACCGATTTATCTATGCGCTGGGAATCCGCCAAGTTGGCGAGGCGACGGCAAAACTTTTGGCGCGAGAATACGGCACGTTTGAGGCCTGGCGCGACGCCATGATCGCAGCGCGCGATCAGGATTCCGATGCGTGGCGCACATTGACGTCCATCGATCAGATTGGTCCGTTGATAGCCAAAGATATCGTCGACTTCTTTTCCGAATCGCACAATCTCGAAGTCCTGACAGCTTTGGCGTATGAGCTGACCATCGAAGCCTATGAAAGACCCGCAGAAAAATCGTCTTCGGGTTTAGCCGGAAAAAGAGTTGTATTTACCGGAACAATGACTACGATGAACCGAGCCGAGGCTAAGGCAATAGCCGAAAGTCTGGGAGCAAAAGTCTCTGATTCTGTTTCATTGAAAACGAATTACGTCGTTGTAGGCGCAGATGCCGGAAGCAAGGCCGAAAAGGCCCGGGCGCTCGGCGTATCTGTTCTCGACGAAGAAGAGTGGAGACAGTTGGTTGAAGATGTTCGTCGTTAATCGTTCAGGAGAGTTATTTGGTTGTTGGCGCGGAACTATATCAGGCCAGTCTGTGGTCAAAGCAGGCACTAGACCGTCTGTTGCGCGAAAGCTTGCCCCCGACGCCGCGTAACTATGCGGTTTTTTTTGAATATGTCTCGGCTAGAAATTCAGAGCTAAACAGCGCATGCGACAGGCTTTTTGCGCAAGGCAAGATGTCGCAGGCATATTGCGATGAGTTTTTCTTTAAGTACGTAATGGCCGATGCCGAAAGGGAATTCTTTAAAGCCGCAGACGTAACCTTGGATGTGGAGTTGAAGAAAGTCCTCGATGTTCTATCCGTATCGTCGAACCAAGCGAATCAATTCGGCGAGAACTTGGATAAGTTTTCCGGCCAGTTGAGAAGCGCGGATTCTATAGAAGCGTTGCGTCATGCGGTCGAAAAAATTGCGCGCGAAACGCAAATAGTGGCGGCCAAGAACGACGCCCTTCAAAATGAGCTCGAAAGAACGGTGACGCAGTTAAACGCGGTTCGCGAAGATTACGACCGCGTTCATCAGGAAGCTCAAATCGACGCGTTGACGGAAATCGGCAATAGAAAGTTTTTTGACCGCGAGGTCGTTCGCACGATAAATGAAGCGCGCGAGCAAAACTTAAAGCTCGTGATGCTGATGGCGGATATCGATCATTTCAAACGGTTTAATGACATTCATGGGCATCTGGTCGGCGATCAGGTTTTAAGGCTTGTTGCGCGGACGTTGGTTGAAAATCTGAAAGGCCGCGACGTTATAGCCAGATACGGCGGCGAAGAATTCGTCATCATCATGCCTGAAACGCGCTTGGAAGACGCGGAGGTTGTTGCCAATCATCTGCGCAACAGCCTCGCGACCAAGAAGGTCACGAAGCGCGGCACAAATGAAAGCCTTGGCACAGTAACGATATCGATAGGCGCTGCGGAATACGTAAGCGGCGAAGATGCCGAAAGCCTGATTTCGCGCGCCGACGAAGCGATGTACGAAGCCAAGCAAACCGGCCGAAACAGGGTCGTCTGCGCTAAAAGATAGGCGGGAGGGATCGAAAGTCAAGGCTAACGCGTTGCAAAAATAATGATTATTGTAACGCCTTTGACATTTTGACTCCCAAAGTTGCCCTGCGACCCTTGGTGCTTCGAAAAGCCGCTAATCGCAGGCAACGGAGCTTACGATTCTTCCCGTTCGTCATTGGACGAAGCTGTTATTGTTCGGGAAAGAAAAATTTCTTACAGCCTTTCTATACCCTTAAACATTCTCTAGCCCATTTTTGTGCCAAGCAGAATTAAGCAAGTCATAGTTATACCAATCCCGGATCAAAATGAAGCACAGGGGACACAATAAAAATGCCGGAAAAGGCGGTATGGAACGGATAACGGCGGTTCG
>CAYVBP010000087.1:0-6853 GCA_964449155.1 uncultured Rhodospirillaceae bacterium
CCCGCCTTCGCGAGGATGACGGAAGAGGGGATTTTTTATACACATAAACCCCGTTTACCTTCGCGCGCGAGGGCCAGAAGTTTGCGCGTTTCGTCTTGCCTCGGTTGTTCCATTTTTTCGAGTTCACGTTGAATCGTTTTTTCGCCCAAGGCTTTGGTTTCCGGCGAGGCGTAGTCTTCAAGATACTCCGTCAGCGTGATAAGCGCGTTGGGCGTGCAGCGTTTTTTGATCTCTCCCGTCTTTGCCCAAAGCGTGATGAAGTCGCAGCCTTCGCGGCCCTTCGTTTCGCAGGCTGTGCACCACGAGGGAATAAAGCCGGTTTCGAGAAGATCGCGAACGACCTCGTCGAGGGGACGATGGTCGCCGAGCTCGAACTGGCCCGCGCGCGCATCCTGCCCTTCGGTGTAGCCGCCGGGATCGGTCCTGCTGCCAGCGGACACTTGCGAGATACCGCATTCGAGCGTTTTCTTGCGAACGTCGGACGTTTCCCGCGTCGACATAATCATCCCCGTATAGGGAACCGCAAGGCGCATGATGGATATGATTTTCAGGAAATCCTCGTCCGAGACGACATGCGGCGGGTTGAGAGACACCGCCGACCCGTGCGCGGGCTCGATGCGCGGGAAACTGATCGTGTGCGCGCCCGAACCGAGGTCTTCGATATGCGCAATATGACATTTCAGCGCCAATACCTCGAAACGCCAGTCGGCAAGACCGAGAAGAAAGCCCATGCCGAAATCGCCGATCCCGGCTTCCGTAGCCCGATCGAAGACGTTTGCGCGCCAAACGTAATCGGATTTTTTGCCTTTGAGGTGGTGCTTTTTATAGGCGTCCGGATCGTATGTTTCTTGAAAGCACTGGTAGGTCCCTACCCCGGCTTCCCGAAGTTTTTTGAAATTTTCAACGCTAAGCGGCGCGATGTTCGCATTGACCCGTCGAACGTCGCCCTTTCCTTCCTTGACGGAATATATCGTTTTCATCGCATCCAGAACGTACTGGAATCCGCCCTTGTCGTCGGAATAGGCTTCGCCCGCAACCATAAGCACGCGTTTATGGCCCTGCTTGACGAGAATTCTCGTTTGGCTTTCGATTTGCGCGAGCGACAGCTCGGTCCGTACGAGGTCAAGATTGCTGGCACGGAACGCGCAGTAGTCGCACTCGTTTTTGCAGAAATTCGTGATGTAAAGCGGCGCAAACGTCACGACGCGGTTGCCGTAGGTATATTCTTTAATCTTTTTGGCCGTAGCGCAAAGCTCGTCAAACAGATCTGGGCTTTTTATGGCCGACAAAACGGCTATTTCTTCAAGCCCGATGCCTTTAAGGTCACGCTTGTCGACCGGAAGACCTTTCTTGGCTTCCGCTTCCTGAACCGCCACGCGCATTTTTTCGAGTATCTTTCGGACGGCATCCCTGTCTTCGTTTTTATTCTTTTCGACCAGCGCGCGAAGTTTTCTAACGTCTAGCCAAGGAACCGGATTGTTTCCAACCGTCAATGCACCGTCCATAAATGCCTACTCTTTCCGAATGTCGCTTTCTTTGATCGCGTTTATCCGGGACTGGATATCATCGAGCTGCTTTTCGAGGCTCGATAATTCTTCACCCCGGGACAGGGGCGCTTGCGCTTCGTTCGCGCCAGCAAACCGTCCTGGTCCAAAGCCTAATCCTTTTCCCCGATTCCGACCATACCTTTCTTGTCCAAAGGAAAAACCGCCTGCGCGACATCTGCCGCGTCCGCGGCCCATGGGGCCTGTTCCGAGAGGGCCGGTTCCATCCATTCTTGGCATGAGAGCCTCCTTTACTATCGATAATTTCGAATGACCCAGCATACGACCGTCATAGACGTTGTCAATCTTATTTTGAACACCTGTTCATAATTCTTTTGACATTGCAGAAAAAACAAGGGATAGTGCGTCGTTGTTCGCGTTTAAGGAAAATCATGAGACCGCGTAAATGCCGCCTTGTCCGATCGAGCCCGTCCGCACGTTTTTTCAAGCCACGCGGAACGCCTTTGTGCGAACTTTCGGTCGTCAAGCTTAAGGACGAAGAATGGGAAGCTATTCAGCTTTCCGACTATAAGGGACTTGAACAGGAAGCCGCGTCAAAACTTATGGGCATTTCGCGGCCGACTTTTTCGCGAACTTTGTCGAGCGCGCGTAAAGCCGTCGCCAAGGCTTTGGTCGAGGGCTCCGCAATCGAGATTGACGGCGGGGATTTCAAGCTTGTTAAAAAGAAACAAAAATAAACAGAAAGGAAAAGAAAAATGAAAATCGCTTTTACGACATCGGGCAAGGATATGAGTGCGCCTATGGACCCGCGTTTCGGGCGCGCCGCCGGGTTTTTGATCTATGACACCGAAACGAAGAATTTTACCGTCGTCCCAAATGCTAGCGTCGATGCGTCGCATGGGGCCGGAATTAAGGCGGCGGAAACTATCGCCGCAGCGGGCGCGCAGACCCTCGTTACGGGCGAATGCGGGCCGAAAGCGACTACGGCCTTAAAGGCCGCGAAAATTCCCGCTTATTCTTGCAAGGACAAGAGCGTTTCGGAAGCGCTTGAATTGTTTCTTGCGGGTAAACTTCTTTCGCTCGTCGCCCTATGATCGTCGCCGTCGCATCGGGAAAAGGCGGGACGGGAAAAACGACGGTTTCTGTCAATTTGGCGCTTGCCGCTGAAGGCCCCGTGCGCCTTCTTGACTGCGACGTCGAGGAACCGAACGCGCATCTTTTTCTGAAGACCGGAGACAAAAAGGAACGCGTCGTTTCGATCCTCGTGCCGGAGATAGACGAGGCCCGTTGCGACGGATGCGCAAAGTGCGCCCGCGCTTGCGCGTTTAATGCGCTTGTTTCTTTCGGAACCGTTCCCGTTTTTGCGCCCGAGATGTGCCATGGATGCGGCGTTTGCGCGCGCGCTTGCCCGCAAAAGGCCATTCACGAAGTCGAAAAGAGGATTGGCGTCGTTGAAAATTCGCGAGCAGGGATGATTGAACTGGTTCAGGGACGGCTTGATATCGGGGTGGCTTTGGCCCCGCCCCTGATTCGCGCCGTCAAAAAAGAGGCTGTGGGCGATCTTGTCATTATGGACGCGCCGCCGGGGACGTCGTGTCCCGTCATCGCGACTTTGCGCGATGCGGATTTCGTTGTTTTGGTGACCGAGCCAACGCCTTTTGGACTGAACGATTTAAAGCTGGCTATCGGCGCAGTGCGTGAGCTGGGTCTTCCCATGGGCGTGGTCATTAACCGCGCTTGCGCCAAGGATACCTTTGTAAGGCCTTATTTGGAGGCGGAAGGCATTCGGATATTGGCAGAAATTCCCGATGATCGGAGGATTGCGGAGGCTTATGCCACGGGCGTTCCGATTATTGAGGCCTTGCCGGAGTATAAGGGGCTATTTTGCGGTCTTTTACAAAAAATTCGTGAGAATGGCGGGCGGGATTGGCGGTTGGCATGAATGAAATCGTCATTATTAGCGGCAAGGGAGGGACAGGCAAGACGAGCTTGACGGCGAGTTTCGCCGTTTTGGCCAAGGACGCCGTTCTGGCAGATTGCGATGTCGATGCCGCCGATTTGCATTTGCTTCTGTCGCCGGAAATCCAGGAAAAGCACGAATTTCGCAGCGGTTTCGAAGCCGTTATCGATCCTCAAAGATGCACGGGCTGCGGCGCATGCCTTATTCTTTGCAGGTTCGACGCCATTCGCGAAACGCCTCTTGAAGACGGTGACTATTTATACCGCATCGATCCGACCGCATGCGAAGGATGCGGCTCTTGCGCTCGGTTTTGCCCCAGAGGCGCCGTCGATCTTAAGGAGCGTTTGTGCGGCGAATGGATGATTTCCAGAACACGCGCGGGGCCGATGGTTCATGCGCGGCTGGGGATCGCTTCGGAAAACTCGGGAAAGCTCGTTTCGCTTGTCCGGCAGGAGGCAAAAAAACTCGCCGCATCCGTCGGCGCAAAGACCGTTTTGATCGACGGGCCGCCGGGGATCGGGTGCCCAGTCATCGCCTCTATATCCGGAGCTTCGGCGGTCGTGATCGTAACCGAGCCTACGGTGTCGGGCGAACATGATCTTTTGCGCGCGCTTGATCTTGCCGCGCATTTTAATGTTCCGGCTTTTGTTTGCGTCAACAAATGGGATATCTGTCCCGCGATGGCCGCGCGCATCGAAGAAAAAGCCCAAGCAGCAGGGGCCGTCGTTCTTGGGCGCATTCGGTATGACGCGGCAGTCACAGGCGCGCAAAAGGCCATGAAAGCCATCGTTGAAACCGACGCGCCTTGCAGCGACGATATTCGAAACGTCTGGAATACTCTTATTCAACGCCTAACCGAAAAGGAAACATGCTTATGAAAATCGCCATTCCCGTCGAGAACAATATGTTGTTCACACACTTCGGCCATTGTCCGGCGTTCGCGCTGATCGAGGTCGACGAAGCCGCAAAAAAAATCGTTTCGCGGGACGACGTCGCGGCCCCGCCGCATGAACCGGGCCTTTTGCCTACATGGCTTGCCGAACGTGGCGTCGGGCTTGTCATCGCTGGTGGAATCGGGGCAAAAGCTCGTGATTTGCTTGCGGAAAAGGGCGTTAAAACCATTGTGGGCGCGGCACAGGCGACGCCGGAAGCTATCGTTTCCGCCTATCTGGAAGGCAAACTGAGCATTGGAGAAAATTGCTGCAATCATTAGGAACTATCCCTAATACCAATCTCGGATCAAAATGAAGCAAAGGGGACACAATAAAAATGCCCGAACCGCCGTTACCCGTTCCATACCGCCTTTTCCGGCATTTTTATTGTGTCCCCCGTGCCCTTTCGATTCACTGCGATCCGGGATTGGTATAAAACGAATCATGCACGTTTGTTGTCATTCCCACGAAAGCGGGAATATCGGGAAGTGTTTGACTGTCGATTGTATTTATAGGCTGTTGTTTTATGCAAAATGACCATCGACAAGACAGCTTAAAGAAGCTTCCCGTCACCGTGCTGTCGGGTTTTCTCGGCGCGGGGAAAACGACGCTGTTAAACCATATTCTCAATAACCGCGAAGGACTAAAAGTCGCCGTTATCGTCAACGATATGAGCGCGATTAACGTCGATGCCGATTTGATCCGGCACTGCGGAAATCTCGGCCCCGAACAAGAACACGTTATCGAGATGTCAAACGGGTGCGTTTGCTGCACATTGCGGCTCGAGATGTTTAAGGAAATCATCTCGCTCGCCTGCGAAGACAGGTTCGACTATCTGCTGATCGAGGGAACGGGCATTGCCGAGCCTCAGGCCATTGCGGAAACGTTCGATTATCAAGATCCGTGGGGAAATCGCGTTGACGATGTCGCACGGCTCGATACGATGGTTTCCGTTATCGATGCCTCGGTCTTTCTTCAAGAAATTTCGGAGTCCACGCTTCTTCCCGCAAGGCATGGAAAACGCAAAATCTCCGATTTACTGAGAGAACAGGTTTCTTTTGCGGACCTGATCGTTCTTAATAAAACCGATCTCGTTTCAGATGAACAACAAAGGAAGATCCGCGACGTTATTCGCCAGATCAATCCCGAGACAGAGCTGGTCGAAAGCCAATTTGGGACCGTGCCGCTTCACGTACTATTAAATACGGGTAAATTCGACATTGCCAAAGCGCGGCAGAAACCTGGATGGCTTCAAAATTTCGAAAATCCTCCCTCGGAGGCAGACGAATATGGAATTCGTTCGTTTCTTTTCGAATCGCATGTGCCGTTTCATCCCCAACGTTTGTTCGAGTTTCTTAACAAACCGCTTGACGGCGTTTTAAGAGCTAAGGGCGTTTTTTGGATCGCAACGAGGCTTAACTGCATGGCGGGCTGGTCTTATGCTGGAACGTTGAGCCGCGTCGAAGATTTGGGCCCGTGGCTGGCATCAATTCCGACGAAGTCCTGGCCGAAAGATTCTCCCCTCGTCCGCCGCGCGCTGGATCGGTGGGTAGATCCTTACGGCGACCGTAGGCAGGAACTTGTTTTTATCGGCACAAATATCGACGAGAAAAAATTGCGCGCGGGCCTTGGCGCGTGCCTGCTGTGCGAAGATGAGATGGCCGGAGGACCGGACGCTTGGCTGGCATTCGAAGATCCGTTTCCAAAGTGGGAATTGGCGAAAGGTTTGGACGCTTGAACGGAAAGTTTTTCTGTGCAACGTTCGCTCGCAATCGCATAAGGAGCTTATCGTGACTTATCTTATCGCAAGCGGCATTGCCGCAGCTTCAGGCATTGCTTCCGGTTTTTTCGGCATTGGCGGAGGCATTATTATGATCCCGTCTTTGATTTTTTTTCTTGGCATGACCCAAACGCAGGCCGCCGCGACGTCGTTGGCCGCCATGCTTTTGCCCGTTGGGCTTTTCGGCGTTATGACTTATTGGAAGGCGGGGAATTTGCCTGCCCAGAACTTCTATATCGCGGCGATCCTTGCCGCAGGACTTTTGTTCGGCGCGCCGCTTGGCGCGAAGCTGGCGCTGTTACTGAAAGAAGAATACCTTCGCAAGGCTTTCGCAGGTTTGCTTATCTTTGCTGCGGTTAAGCTGCTCTTTAAGTGACGCCAACGAGTTTTTGATGCCGATCCCGGATCAGAGTGAAGCGAAGGGGATTCATACCGGCGACCTTATGAACTGATCTCTTGTGCCCAAACTGTCGTCACCCCCGCCCCCCCCCCGTCATCCCCGCGAAGGCGGGATTTAGTTTGTAAGGCCACAAGAAATCAATAAGCCAAGAAGGGGCTGGTTTTTCTGCGTCATCGCCGTTCTTTTTCAACTGTGGCACTTGAAGATAAGCCAACTGGATCCCCGCCTTCGCGGGGATGACGGGGGGAGCGGAGATAACGGGAAGAGGTGGGGGTG
>CAYVBP010000088.1:0-6830 GCA_964449155.1 uncultured Rhodospirillaceae bacterium
ACAACAACAAACGTCGTCATCCCCGCGCAGGCGGGGACCCAGTTTGAGGTCGGGGGGAAAAATGGCGGATGGGATTGGGATTGAGATTCAAACTGGATCGCCCGCCTGCGCGGGGATGACGACGCTTTCTGAATTGAGAGTCTTTTAAAACGCTTGGAGCGGTTCCCCATCAAGCCCCCGGCTCTGCCGGGGGTTATTGATTATGTCCCCGTGCCCTTTCGATTCACTGCGATCCGGGATTGGTATAAGAGATAACTTAAAATGGCGTCGAGTTTTTGCGTGCCTTGCGAGGTTGTGCGCAGCGCGGTTTCGGCGCGCTCGATTAAAGATTCATTTATCAGACGATTGAGACGTTCTGCGGGAAGAAAGTCGAACAGTGTCATTCCGAACTTCTCGTGCCATCGGGCGAGATCAATGCCTTTGCTCAGGCGCAGGCCCATCATCAGGGCTTCGCGCATGGCCGTTTGTTTGTCGATATAATCATCCGTTTCGATCCCATGGCCAAGGTTTTCAATTTGGCGGAGCCATGTGTCGGGGGCCGTATGATTTTCAAGGACGCGAACGAAGCGCGATGGCGACGACCGCGCGATAATCCGTCCATGCGCGCCGGGGCCTATGCCGATATAATCCTCATAGTTCCAATAGACCATGTTATGGCGGCTTTCCTGTCCCGGGCAGGCATGGTTCGATACTTCGTAGGGCGGCAGGCCCGCCGCTGTCGTTAGGTCGCGCGCGGCCTCAAACATGGCAAGGGATGTGTCTTCTGAAACCGTTATTCTCTCACCGCGCGCGGCGCGGGCGTAAAAGGCCGTGCGAGGCTCAACGGTTAAACTGTAGAGGGAGATGTGGCCTTGAACGAGGGGAAGGGCTTCGCGCAGGGTTTCTTTCCATGCCGACAGCGTTTGATCGGCATAGCCGTAGATAAGGTCAAACGAGTAACGTGGAAAATGTTTTGCGGCAAGCGCAAGCGCGTTTTTTGCTTCGGCGGCGTTGTGGGCGCGGCCCAGAAATTTCAACGCGTCGTCGTTAAGGGCTTGTATGCCCAAAGACAGGCGATTGACTCCGGCGGCGCGGAATGCGGCAAACTTTTTTGCTTCGGCGGACGAGGGATTGGCTTCGAGCGTTATTTCTGCGTTGCTGTCTATTGTCCATAATCGCGCAATGTCTTGAAGAACGGAATCGACGGTTTGCGGCTCCATCAGCGACGGCGTCCCGCCGCCAAAATAAATTGTCCGAACGGTGCGGTCGATATAAAGATCCGCGCGGCCTTCGAGTTCTTTTCGATAGGCTTTTCGCCAAATCTCTTGATCGGTTGATTTTCCTGCGCGCGAATTAAAATCGCAATACGGGCATTTCGAAACGCAAAATGGCCAGTGAACGTATATCGCGGGCATTATTTTGGTTGCGTGTGTATCAGTCGTTCGGCGTAACGGGCCATTAAATCGACTTCGAAGTTGACGGCGTCGCCGACCGACAGTTTGCCCAAAGTTGTGGCCGTTTGGGTATGAGGTATGATGTTGACGGAAAACAGGGCGTGGTTGATTTCATTGACGGTTAACGAAACCCCGTCGATGGCGACGGAGCCTTTGGGCGCAAAAAATCTTGAAAATTCATGCGGCGCGTCAAACTGAAAGCGAAGGCTGTCTTCGATCTTTTCTTTGGACGCGACAAAGGCGACGCCGTCAACGTGGCCTGAAACAAGATGGCCGCCCATTTCGTCGCCCAGCCGCAAGGCGGGTTCGAGATTCATGAGCGTGCCGGGCCCCCATTTCATCATGGTGGTCTTTGCCAACGTCTCTGCCGAAACCTGGACCTGAAACATATTGTATGATTTTGAAATAAGGGTCAGGCAGATTCCCGAACAGCACATCGAACTGCCGACCGACATATTTAGAAGAGACAGCTTATCCGTTTTGATCTTGAATACCCAGTCGCCGGATTTGGCGACATCAACGACGGTGCCGATATCCTGAATTATTCCGGTAAACATGGAAAGCCTTGGATGAGGAGAGAGATTCTCCTCACATTATACCTTTTCTTTCTTGAGCGTGTCGACGAATTCTTCAAAGTCGCCCGGAGAGCGGAAGGCTTTGTAGACCGAGGCATAACGGACATAGGCCACCGGATCCAATTTGCGCAGGGCATCCATAACATGTTCGCCGATTTTCGATGCGCCGATCTCGCTTTCACCAAGGGTTTCGAGTTGGCGCACGACGCCGTTAACAATTTGTTCGATTCTTTCGTCGTCAACAGGGCGTTTGCGTAAGGCAATTTTCATTGAACGCAAAAGTTTATCGCGCTCGAAAGGCTCTTTCTCGCCGTTGCGCTTAACGACCATCATATCGCGAAGCTGAACACGCTCAAAAGTTGTAAAGCGGGCATCGCAATGCGTGCAAAAACGGCGTCGCCGGATCGCCGCGTTATCTTCGGTCGGACGGCTGTCTTTAACTTGTGTGTCGTCGGCTCCGCAAAATGGGCAACGCATGAGGGCCTCCTCTCGGATAAGTCCATTGCAATGTCGAAACAAACTATAGCTTGTGTTAACGTTTGAATCAACGAGGAATAGACTTATTCCTGAATATCGTAGTGCTCATAAGCAATAATTCCGGTAACGATTTGTCAAGGCGATGCGGAAAGCCGCGCAGCCATAGCCTTCGTTGCGGGTTTTTAGGGCATAAAACCAATAAATTGCGCCTAAGAAGAAAACATGCTAATTCGCTTGCAGTTTGTGGGTAGCAGTGGGTTGAGCTGCTTTGGCGGCAGGGCTGTTTTGGTGTAATCCCTTGGGTTTTAGGCGGCCCGAAAGGATAGCCGAATGCAAAATGGACTAAAAATCCCGAGTCAGCAGTGGCGTGCCGGTTCGATTCCTGTTATCCGCACCATTTTTTGAACGCGATACGTTTGAAAAATGCCCTCCGAAGCCTTGGAGAAGGAGGGCTGTTTGCCAATGCCACAGGAATTATAATGGAAAAAATCCTTATCCTCGATTTTGGGTCCCAAGTCACACAACTCATTGCCCGCCGTGTGCGTGAAGCGGGGGTTTACTGCGAAATTCAGCCCTATAACCGTACCGACGAGCAAGTCCGAGCCTTTGCGCCAAACGGAATCATTCTTTCCGGAAGTCCGGCCTCGACGCTGGAAGAAAAGAGCCCTCGTGCGCCCCAAGCCGTCTTTGAACTCGGCGTGCCGGTTCTTGGCATTTGCTATGGCCAGCAGACGATGTGCATGCAGTTGGGCGGGGCGGTCGAAGGGGGGCATCACCGCGAATTTGGCAAGGCGCAAATCGAAGTTAAAAAATCGTCTTCCTTGTTCGACGGGCTTTGGGCCATGGGGGCGAAAAATCAGGTTTGGATGAGCCATGGCGACCGCGTAACGAAAATTCCCGAAGGATTCGAAGTTGTGGCGACGAGCGAGGGGGCTCCGTTCGCTTTCATCGCGAACGAGGCGCGTAAGTTCTATGGCGTTCAGTTTCATCCGGAAGTCGTTCATACGCTCGATGGCGCGAGGCTTTTGCAAAAGTTCGTTCATAGCGTTTGCGGATGCTCGGACGAATGGAGCATGAAGGCTTTTCGCGCGACGGAGATCGAACGCATTCGCGCCCAAGTCGGCAACGGCAAGGTTATTTGCGGCCTTTCGGGGGGCGTCGATAGCGCAGTGGCTGCCGTTTTGATTCACGAGGCTATTGGCGATCAACTGACGTGCATTTTCGTCGATACGGGCCTTATGCGCGAAGGCGAGGCCGAGCAGGTTGTGAGCCTTTTCCGTAAGCATTATAACATTCCGCTTGTCGCCGTTGACGCGAGCGAGAAATTTTTATCGGCCCTTGCGGGCGTTTCCGATCCTGAGCATAAGCGCAAAACCATCGGCAAGCTTTTTATCGAAGTTTTTGACGCCGAGGCACACAAGATCAAAGATGTCGCGTTTCTTGCCCAAGGGACGCTTTATCCCGACGTGATCGAAAGCGTTTCTTTCGCGGGCGGGCCGAGCGTGACGATCAAGTCTCATCATAATGTCGGCGGTTTGCCTGAGAGGATGAAACTTAAACTGGTTGAACCGTTGCGCGAGTTGTTCAAGGACGAAGTTCGCGCTTTGGGCCGCGAGCTTGGCTTGCCTGAAAGTTTTGTCGGGCGCCATCCTTTCCCGGGGCCGGGCCTTGCAATCCGCGTGCTCGGCGACATTACGGCGGAGAAGCTTGCGATCCTGCGCAAGGCTGACGTTATTTATCTCGACGAAATCCGCAAAGCCGGGCTTTACGACGACATTTGGCAGGCTTTTGCCGTTTTGCTGCCCGTGCGTACGGTTGGCGTGATGGGCGACGGGCGGTCTTACGATCATGTTTTGGCGCTTCGCGCGGTAACATCCGTCGATGGCATGACCGCCGAGGCTTTTGGTTTTGAGCACGATTTTCTGACCAAGGTTGCGACGCGAATTATCAACGAGGTTCGCGGGATCAACCGCGTGACCTACGACGTGACAAGCAAGCCGCCCGGCACAATAGAGTGGGAGTAAACCCGGCGGCGGAACAGGGGCTACATGACGAAAAAAAGCGACTCTAAGGGCGTCAACGATCTGATCGAAGCTTTTTTGGCTCTGGAAAACGCCGACGAATGCAAGCGCTTTTTGATGGACATTTGCACGCCGAAAGAGATTTCCGATCTGGCCGAAAGGTGGCTGATTGCGCGGATGCTCGACGAAGGCAAGCTTTCCTATCGCGAGATCCATGCGCAAACGGGCGTCAGCATCACGACAATCGGCCGCGTTGCGCGGTTTTTGTCGCAGGAAAATTACCAAGGCTATCGGTTGTTGATCGACAGGCTTAAATCCCGGGCTTGCTGAAACAGGCTGGAAAAAGCTGCTCAAAAGAGGCAGACTGTCCTTATAGGCCGCCATGAATCAAAATATCCAAGCTCTTCTCAACCGCGTCGAATCTATTCCGTCCGTTTACGTCTTTGGGCGGGTCGTTGGCGTGCAAGGATTGCTGGTCGAAGTCGCGGGCATCGAAAACAAGCTGTCCGTCGGCAGCCGCTGCCGCGTGCTTGCGCGGGACAACAGGCGCGTTTTGTGCGAGACAGTCGGTTTTCGAGATGGCAAGGCTTTGATGCTTCCCTTCGGTCCGCTTGAGGGCGTTGGGCTAGGCAGCAAGGTCGAACTGGCCGAGGCCCAGCCCGTTATCATGCCGACGCAGGCATGGCTTGGCCGCGTGGTGAACGCGCTGGGAGACCCCATCGATTCAAAAGGCATTCTGCCGCACGGCGACGATCCGTGCTTTGTGCGCAATTCTCCTCCGCCCGCGCACAAAAGGCAAAGGGTCGGGGGAAAGCTTAATCTCGGCATTCGTTCCGTCAACGCATTCGCGACGATCTGTCATGGTCAGCGTATGGGCATATTCGCTGGGTCCGGCGTCGGGAAATCGACGTTGATGTCCATGGCGGCGCGTTATACATCGGCGGACGTGTCCGTTATCGGCCTGATCGGCGAACGTGGGCGTGAGGTTCAGGAATTTATTCTTGACGATTTGAAAGAAGAAGGCCTTGCGCGCAGCGTTGTCGTCGTTGCGACGTCGGACGAAGCGCCGCTGATGCGCCGCCAAGCGGCCTATATGACATTGGCGATCGCCGAATATTTTCGCGATCAAGGCCAGCAAGTCTTATGCCTGATGGACAGCATCACCCGCTTTGCGATGGCGCAGCGCGAGATCGGTCTTGCTGCGGGCGAGCCGCCGACAACGAAAGGATATCCGCCGACAGTTTTTTCGGAATTGCCCAAGCTTTTGGAACGCGCAGGGCCCGGCGAGAACGACATGGGCAATATCACGGGCCTGTTTACGGTCTTGGTCGACGGCGACGATCATAACGAGCCGATAGCCGACGCGGCGCGTGGCATTCTTGACGGTCATATTGTTCTTGATCGCGCGATTGCGGAACGCGGGCGCTTTCCGGCCGTTAACGTTTTGCGCAGCATTTCGCGAACGATGCCGGGCTGTAACAACGAGAAAGAAAACGCGTTGGTCAGTCGCGCGCGCCGGTATTTGGCGGCCTATGAAAACATGGCCGAAATGATTCGCCTTGGCGCTTATCGGCGGGGATCGAACGCCGAAGTCGACGAAGCGATGAATTTTTATGAGCCGCTTGAGAATTTTCTGCGCCAAGGCAAGGAAGAAAACGCGAATTTCTCCGAAACCTACGCCGGACTGTCCGGGATTCTCGGAATGGATTAAGGATGAAAAAAAGCTTCGCCACGCTTATCAAGCTTCAAAAGACGTATGTGGACGAACAAAGGCGAGTCGTATCTCAGCTGCTGGATAATCTGGATCGTATCGACCGGCGCATGACGGAACTTGAAATCCAGAAAGCGCGTGAGCAGGCGATGGTTGAAAGAAATCCGGCCGCGAGCATGACCTATGGCGCGTATCTGCGCAGCGTGATCGTCATGCAACGGTCGCTTGCCGTCGAAAGATACCATGCGGCGATTGTTGCCCAGCAGGCGCAAGACAGGCTTGCCGAGTTGTTCGAAGATCAAAAACGATATGAAATCGCCGAAGAAGCGCGTCTGGAAGAAATCGCGCGAACCGAGCGCAGGCTGGAAACGCTTGAGCTTGACGAGGTTGGAGGCATAAGGCATCAGAGGCAAAGGGTAGAATGAACCGCCCCATCCTCGTCATCCCCGCGAAGGCGGGGACCCAGTTTGAGGTCGGGGAGAAAATGGCGGATAGGATTGGGATTGAGATTCAAACTGGATCGCCCGCCTGCGCGGGGATGACGACGCTTTCTGAATTGCTATAGCCAATCCAATATAAAATGATTATAATAGGGGAATGACATACCCTCTGA
>CAYVBP010000089.1:0-6807 GCA_964449155.1 uncultured Rhodospirillaceae bacterium
TCAATCCCAATCCCATCCGCCATTTTCTCCCCGACCTCAAACTGGGTCCCCGCCTTCGCGGGGATGACGGCGTTTGTTGTTGTGGAGTCACTTCATGGGCTCGTCGGTATGACGCCCTTTACTCTCTCGGATGTATAACTTCCTTTAGTCGCCCCGCCTGAGGCGGGGGTTTTGTAAGGACTTATAAAAATGCCGTAAAAGACAGTGAAAAACGGATATCGGCGGTTTGGGCATTTTTATTGTGTCCCCATCGATTCACTCTGATCCAAGATTGGTATCAAATCTAGCGGAGGGCATCTATTAGATGCCGTAGGTATTATTCGGCGGCGGCGCCTGTTTGGCGTTCCGTTGCCGGGCGGTATTCTTGCATGCGCGTCGCGCGCAGGCCTCGAACGCCGTAATTATCGTAAAGGGCCATCCACGAACGAAACTCTTCTTCCGAGAGGTTATAGCGCTCACACGCTTGTTCGAGCGTCAGTTCTCCGGCACGCACTGCCGATACGACTTGCGCTTTGCGGCGCACGACCCATCTTTGCGTGTTCGGCGGCGGAAGATGGCTAAAGCCCCTGTCCCGCGAAATGCGTACGATTTTGACGTGATCCGCGGACGTAACAAATGCGGGCTTGTTCTCGCTCATATTCGGCTCCTTTAAAAATGATTACTTTCAAATACACGGTCGAGGATACATGGGAATTTTTAAAAATTAACTAACCCATTCTTTCGAAAAGGTTAATCCGTACGGTTTCTTTTTTCAAGTATTTTCCGAATTTATCCTTGTTTTCGTGGCGTTGCGCCCGATCGGTCGGTCGGAATCTCGCCAACATAATTTTCTGTCATGAAACGCGAGATCGAGGACAAATCGCGGCCATACAAGCGAAGCGCGATTTCGATCTTCGCCAGCGCCGACGATAAAGTCATGTTCAGCGGAACGGCGCCTTGCATGAGCGCGTAAGCTGCGGATTCGTATTCCGCCTTATATTCGGCATCGACGGGGTTGACGATAAAGACAGGGAGGTTGCGCGCGCGCGCCGCAGCCATGACGCTTTCGAGAACCTTTTCGTGGACAGTGCCCGCGCCAAACGAATAGAGGACGATCGCATGGATGTCGGGGTCTGTGGCCTGCCTTTCAAGCATTTTGGGATTGAGGCCGAGCGTCGATTTAATCACAAGCGTGTGCGCGTAATCGCCGCACCAGATCGTCGGCTTGAAAAACACCTTGCGTCTTGGGTTAAGCCATTCGGCGAGAGCTATGGGATACGAAGGTCGGCCAAGGTGCGCGACATACCGGTGCCTCGGCGCATCGAAAGCGTTAAGCGCTGTGTCATCGACTTTCTCGGCTGACGTTGCGAGCAAAGCGCGGTCGCCCATGACGATCACGACTTCGGCCATATCCTTTTCGCGCAGGGCTTCGAGCGTGTAAAGCGCGTTGCGCAGATTAAGCGGCGCGTCGCTGACCGGATCGTCAATCGGGCGTTGCGCGCCCGTATAGACCACGGAAAACGGCAATCCTTGGCCCGTTATGAGGGACATCGCCGCCGCGCTGTAGGACATCGTGTCCGTGCCGTGCGAGACAAGGAAGCCAAGAAACGGAACTTTGACGTTGTTCCAAAGATAGGTCAGGACAATCGCGAGTTCGCGCACGTAGCCGTAGTCCATTTGCGAACTGTCGATGCAGAAGGCGTCGAATCCTACGATTTCGAATCGATTTTGCAGAAGGCCTTCGACGGGCTTGAAGACGGCCTTCCAATCATAGGCCAGCGTGCGAACCGCGCCTTGAGCCCCCGTCGTTGCCAGCGTTCCGCCCGTCGCGATAAGTACGGCGAGTTTTTTTCCGCCTAAGGCCTCAGGCGGAAAGGCGTTGACGCTTTCCGCCAACGCCTGCACGCGGTTGGCGTCGATAAGACGAAGCTGCGACAGATCGTCGGGGGGATTAAGAAACCCTTTTTGAATATCTGCCGAAAGGTCCGCCATCGCAAGAAACTACAGGGATTTTGTCAGTTCGGGCACAATCGCGAACAGATCGCCGACGATGCCGTAATCCGCCACCGCGAATATCGGCGCATCAGGATCCTTGTTGATGGCGACGATTGTTTTACTGTCTTTCATGCCCGCCAGATGCTGGATCGCTCCGGAAACGCCGACGGCGATATACAGAGTCGGCGCGACAATCTTGCCGGTTTGGCCGACTTGGCAATCGTTCGAGATAAAACCCGCGTCTACCGCAGCGCGCGACGCACCGATGGCCGCTTTAAGCTTGTCGGCCAAAGGCTCGATGATCGTTTTGAATTTTTCGGCGGACTCGAGGCCGCGACCGCCGGAAACGACGATGGACGCCGCCGTCAGCTCGGGGCGCTCGGACTTTGTGAGCTCCGCGCTTACAAATTGCGAGAGGCCCGCATCGCCCGCGGCGTCGATTTTTCTGACTGCCGCGTTGCCGCCTTTGACTGCTTTGTCAAAAGCCGTGCCGCGAACGGTAATGAACTTGATTTTATCCGTCGATTTAACGGTCGCAAGCGCGTTACCCGCGTAGATGGGGCGCACGAAGGTGTCGGGGCTTTCGACGGCGACGATATCGGAAATCTGCGCCGCGTCGCACAGGCCCGCCGCGCGGGGAAGGACGTTTTTGCCGAAGCTTGTCGCCGGGGCGAAAATGTGCGTGTATTCGGGCGCAAGCTTTGCCACAAGCGTCGCGATGTTTTCCGCAAGGAAGTTCGCGTAAGCTCCGTCATCGGCGTGAAGAACTTCGCTGACGCCTTGGATTGACGCGGCATCCTGCGCGGCTTCGGCTGCATCATGGCCTGCGACGAGCACGACGACGGGACCGAGCTTCATCGCGGCGGAAACCGCGCTGAGCGTCGACGCTTTGAGGGCTTTATGGTCGTGTTCGGCAAGAACGAGCGTTGTCATGAGATTTTCCTTTTCTAAAATGGGTGAGGCCGGGCCGTTATATGACCTTCGCTTCGTTCTTGAGCTTGTCGACGAGCGCGGCGACATCCGCGACCTTGACTCCGCCTTTGCGCGTGGGCGGGGGAACGACTTTCAGGGTTTGGATCGTCGGCGCGAGATCGACGCCCAGTTCCGCGACCTGCATTGTTTCGATGGGTTTTTTCTTGGCCTTCATGATGTTCGGCAACGTCGCGAAACGCGGCGTGTTCAGGCGCAAATCGGCCGTGACGACCGCAGGGAGCTTGAGAGAGATCGTTTCAAGCCCGCCATCGATTTCGCGCGTGACCGTCGCTTTGCCGTCGGCGCATTCAAGTTTGGACGCGAACGTTCCTTGCGCCCATCCCAGCATGGCCGCCAAAAGCGCGCCGGTTTGGTTGCTTTCCTGATCGATGGCTTGCTTGCCCATGACGATAAGATCGGGCTTTTCTTTTTCGACAATCTTTTTCAGCGCGCGCGCGACGCCCAAAGACTGGACTTCCGTGTCGACGGGGATATGGATCGCGCGGTCAATGCCCATCGCAAGCGCCGTGCGCAACGTTTCCTGCGCGGCAGCGGGGCCGAGCGTGACGACGACCGTTTCCGTGGCAATGCCCTTTTCTTTCAGGCGGACGGCTTCTTCGACAGCGATTTCGTCGAAGGGGTTCATCGACATCTTGACGTTGGCCGTTTCGACTCCGCTGTTATCCGCTTTGATGCGAATATTGACGTTGTAATCGATGACGCGCTTGACGGTAACGAGGACTTTCATGTTGGCCTACCGGATGGTTATCAGGAGAAACGCGAATGCGTTTCGCAGGAGTAAGCTAATAAAGTCCTGTTACCAAAGAGTAAAAATGACAAAAAAAACAGACGGCGTTTCGGTAACGCCGTCTGTTCGTTATGTTTTATCTTATAAAATCAGGCTTGGGGCTTGGCTTGCAGGTCCGCGCCCGTGGCCTGATCGACGGCTTTCATCGAAAGCTTGACCTTGCCGCGATCGTCGACGCCAAGGACCTTAACCTTGACTTCATCGCCGACTTTCAAGAAATCCGAGACCTTTTCGATGCGCTGGGGCTTGATTTCCGAGATATGAACCAAGCCGTCGCGCGAGCCAAGGAAGTTCACGAACGCGCCGAAATCAACGATCTTGACGACCTTGCCGGTGTAGATCGTGCCGACTTCGGGTTCCGTCACGATGCCTTTGATCCACGCAATCGCGGCGTCCGCAGCTTTTTGATCGACGGCGGCGACGCTGATCTTGCCATCGTCTTCGATGTCGATCTTGGCACCGGTTACTTCGCAGATTTCGCGGATGACCTTGCCGCCCGTTCCGATGACTTCGCGGATCTTGTCCTTCGGAATCGAGAACGTCGTGATGCGCGGCGCGTTCTGGTTGACGCTGTCACGCGCCGTGTTGATGGCTTTTGCCATCTCGCCCAGAATGTGTATGCGGCCCGCTTTGGCTTGCTCGAGCGCGGTCTTCATAATCTCGGGCGTGATGGACGTGATCTTGATGTCCATCTGGAGCGACGTGACGCCTTTTTCCGTTCCGGCAACCTTGAAGTCCATGTCGCCGAGGTGGTCTTCGTCGCCCAGAATGTCCGTCAGAACCGCGACGCCCCAAGCTTCCTTGATGAGACCCATCGCGATGCCCGCGACCGGAGAAGGCATCGGAACGCCCGAATCCATCAGAGACAACGACGATCCGCACACGGTCGCCATCGAGGACGAGCCGTTGGATTCAGTGATTTCAGACACCACGCGAATCGTGTACGGGAACTTATCTTTCGACGGAAGTAACGGACGGATCGCGCGCCACGCCAGTTTGCCGTGGCCGATTTCGCGACGCCCCGGGCTTCCCATGCGGCCCGTTTCGCCGACCGAGTACGGCGGGAAATTATAATGCAGCATGAAGGATTCGCGGTATTCGCCGCTTAAGGCGTCGACGATCTGTTCATCCTGGCCCGTGCCCAACGTCGTGACGACAAGCGCCTGCGTCTCGCCGCGCGTGAAGAGCGCGGAGCCGTGAGCGCGCGGCAAAATGCCGACTTCGCACACGATGGGGCGGACTGTCTTGGTGTCGCGACCGTCGATGCGGCGGCCCGTGTTCAGGATCATCGCGCGGACGTAGTCGTACTTCATCTGCTCGACGATTTCGGCGACCTGCTTGGGCGTGTACTGCTCGGCGGGGACTTGTTCGAGCGCCTTGTCCAACGCCGCGCTTAGTTTCGCATAGCGGGGCTGCTTGGCCGTTTCTTTGTACGCCGCAGCGATATCGTCGCCGATGAGGCCTTGAAGAAGGGTTTGCAGCGCTTTTTTGTCAAACGCGGGCGGCGGCAGCTCGCGCGGATCCTTCGCGGCGCTTTCGGCAAGAGAAATAATCATGTCGATCACGCTCTGAAACGCCGTGTGGCCGAATGTCACGGCGTCGAGCATCGTTTCTTCGGTGAGCTGCTGGGCTTCGGATTCGACCATCAGCACGCCTTCCTTGGTTCCCGCGACGACGAGGTCGAGTTGGGAATCCTTGCTTTCCGCCGGGGTGGGGTTAAGCAGGAATTGGCCGTCCTTAAAGCCGACGCGCGCCGCGCCGATGGGGCCGAGGAACGGAATGCCGGAAATCGTCAGGGCGGCAGAGCACCCGATCATCGCGACAATATCGGGATCGTTTTCGAGATCATGACTAAGAACCGTGGCGATTACTTGCGTATCGCAAAGAAATCCTTCGGGAAACAGCGGACGGATCGGACGATCGATCAAGCGGCTGACCAGCGTTTCTTTTTCGCTGGGACGGCCTTCGCGCTTGAAATAGCCGCCGGGAATCTTGCCCGCGGCAAACGCTTTTTCTTGGTAATTGACGGTCAGGGGAAAGAAATCTTGGCCTTCCTTGGGTTTTTGCGCGGCTACGACCGTGCACAATACCGTCGTGCCGCCGTAGGTCGCGAGCACCGCGCCGTCGGCTTGGCGCGCCATGCGGCCGGTTTCGAGCGTCAGGATCCTACCGCCCCATTCCATTTCTTTTCTGTATACTTTGAACATTTGGATGTCCTCTTTCTTACGTGTGAGTCCCACCACGCCCTATGCGCGGCGGCCTTTCATGCTGCTTGTTGCTTCATGAATTCTTTTCCGGCTTTGGTGAGGCCGGGATTCCTTTCGCCAAACGCGCAAAGCCGCGCCGCTGTGCAGTGCGGCGCGGAGAAGTGCGGAACCGAAAGGCATGTCATTATTTATTTGCGCAGGTTCAAGTCGCCGATCAGCTTTTCGTAGACGGACGGCTTTGTTTTCTTGAGATAGTTCAACAGACTGCGGCGGTTGCTGACAAGCATCAACAGCCCGCGACGCGAGTGATGATCTTTGACGTGCTTTTCGAAGTGCGCGGTCAACTGGTTGATACGGTCCGTCAGAATCGCAATTTGAACCTCGGGCGAACCCGTGTCGTTTTTCGTGCGCGCGTGCTTGGAAATGACCGCTTGTTTGCGTTCGGCTTTCGTCGACATCGTTCTCTCCTTTTTCAATTTTCAATTTGTCGTTTTTCGTTTTCGGCGCACCAGGATGTCGTCCAGTCGCGCCAGTTATGGCGGACTTATGCACAAAATCGCCGCGCTTTTCCAGAAGATTCTGCCCCGCAGGCGCAGCGCGTGAAAAAACAAGCAAATTTCGCAATTATTTCAGTGTGTTGTCCTTGATGGATGCGCTCACACCGTTCTTCCAGCGAGAACTTGCTTATATCTTTCCCCCATGGCGGCAACGCCTTATACCAATCCCGGATCAAAATGAAGCAAAGGGGACACAATAAAAATGCCCGAACCGCCGTTACCCGTTCCATACCGCCTCTTCCGGCATTTTTATTGTGTCCCCCGTGCCCTTTCGATTCACTGCGATCCG
>CAYVBP010000090.1:0-6695 GCA_964449155.1 uncultured Rhodospirillaceae bacterium
CATACCAATCCCGGATCAAAATGAAGCAAAGGGGACACAATAAAAATGCCCGAACTGCCGTCATCCGTTCCATACCGCCTTTTCCGGCATTTTTATCGTGTCCCGATCGATATAAAAAAACGTGCTTACTTCACGTCCCTAACAGCGCCACGCGCCGCGCTTGTCGTAAAGGCCGCATAGGCTCTTAGCGCCTCCGACACTTTGCGTTTGCGCGGGGTAGCAGGCTTCCATGCCGCTTTGCCGCGAGCGTCCATTGCCTTGCGCCGCGCCGCCAATTCTTCGTCGGATATTTTCAAATTAATGGCGCGGCTGGGAATGTCGATCTCAACAATATCTCCTGCCTCGATCAAAGCGATAGCGCCGCCTTCCGCCGCTTCCGGCGACACGTGGCCGATAGACAGGCCGGATGTCCCGCCCGAAAAGCGTCCGTCGGTGACAAGCGCGCAGGCTTTTCCGAGGCCTTTCGATTTCAGGTAGCTTGTCGGATACAGCATTTCCTGCATGCCGGGACCGCCGCGAGGGCCTTCGTAGCGGATGATAACGACGTCCTTCGCCACAACTTGCCCGGACAGGATTCCTTCAACTGCGTCTTCCTGACTTTCAAAAATTTTCGCAGGCCCTGAAAATTTCAGTACGCTTTCGTCCACGCCCGCCGTTTTAACGATGCAGCCGTCCTTGGCGATATTGCCGTACAATACCGCAAGACCGCCGTCCTTCGAAAAAGCATGCGCGACATCGCGGATCACGCCTTTTTCGCGGTCGAGATCCAACGCGTCATATCGCGTATTTTGGCTGAACGCCTCGTGCGAGCGAGTTCCGCCGGGAGCCGCCTTGTAAAATTTTTGAACGTCTTCGCCCGGATTTCCGCGCACGTCCCATTTTTTCAGCGCCTCGCCAAGGCTTGCCGCATGAACGGTCGGCAAATCGGTATGAATAAGCCCGGCGCGGTTCAATTCGGCCAAGATACCTAGAATGCCGCCAGCGCGGTGAACGTCCTCGATATGAACGGTCGGCAGCGACGGCGCAACCTTGCACAAAACCGGAACCTTGCGCGAAAGCTTGTCGATGTCCTTCATCGTGAAATCGACCTCCGCCGAATTCGCGGCCGCCAGAAGATGCAAGACCGTGTTCGTCGATCCGCCCATCGAAATATCGAGCGTCATTGCGTTTTCGAACGCCTTAAAGCACGCGATGCTGCGCGGCAGGACGCTGGTATCGTTTTGCTCGTAGTACCGACGACACATATCGACAATCCGGCGACCGACCTCCTCGAAAAGACCGCGACGATCCGCATGCGTGGCCAGCATCGTGCCGTTCCCCGGCAAGCCAAGGCCCAAGGCTTCCATCAAACAGTTCATCGAGTTGGCAGTAAACATGCCGGAACACGATCCGCACGTCGGACACGCCACGCGCTCGATCGTCTTGACGTCGTCATCGCTGAATTTTGGATCCGCAGCCGCCACCATGGCGTCGATCAAATCGAGGCTGACATTTTTCCCCTGAACGGTGGCCTTTCCGGCTTCCATCGGACCGCCAGTCACGAAAATGGCCGGGATGTTCAGCCTCAAGGCCGCCATCAACATGCCCGGAGTCACCTTATCGCAGTTCGTGATGCACACAAGCGCGTCCGCGCAATGGGCGTTGGCCATGTATTCGACGCTGTCCGCGATTACCTCGCGCGAGGGCAGGCTGTACAGCATGCCGTCATGGCCCATGGCAATCCCGTCGTCGATGGCTATGGTCCCGAATTCGCGCGCGATGCCTCCCGCCTTTTCGATCTCTCGCGCGACAATATCGCCCATATTCTTCAGGTGCACATGCCCCGGCACAAACTGCGTATACGAGTTGGCAATCGCGATGATCGGTTTGCCAAAATCTTCTTCTTTCACACCGGTCGCGCGCCAAAGCCCGCGCGCCCCCGCCATATTGCGCCCATGGGTAGTGGTTTTCGAACGATAATCAGGCATCTCGAATCCTTTTCCGTTATTTGACGTAACTCAGTTTAGCGCGTCGATAGCCGTTATGTAAATTGCCTCGTCGCGTGGCTTGGCGCGGAAGCACGCTGTCGTAGTTGCCGCTGACAAACCCGGACTTGAAATATTCTTTATAATCGACTGAAATCGGCGGCCTTTTCGCGCCTTCGCGACGCTGAGCGGCGGCTGTTGGAATATCGTCAGAACTCCAATCCCTGATATCGAAAGCCCCGACAATAGATAAAACTGTCTTATCTAAAACCTTCATCATTTTATCGGAAAATTCGCCAAACGACCCCGTCTGGCAATCGTCCT
This sequence comes from uncultured Rhodospirillaceae bacterium, assembly GCA_964449155.1. GTDB lineage: Bacteria > Pseudomonadota > Alphaproteobacteria > UBA9219 > UBA9219 > CAIXLI01. The sequence continues at coordinate 2,289 of CAYVBP010000090.1, forward strand.
TCAGCCAGCTGTCGCAAGAACCGACGGATTCGCGAATAATTCTATCCTGAATCGTCTGCGGAAGAAGCGTGAGCTTCTTGCTCCACGTATTATGCCCGGCGCTATTGGGCGTCATCGCGCGCGCAAGGAACGACATGCGTTCGCAAAGATCGGGAGTCAGCTTGTCGGTATCGATAGAATGATCCGGCTTATAGGCTCCCAAAATATCAGGCGGCAGCTCCAGCCCATGAACGCCCATCACCAACCTTGTTCCCTCAAGCATGCCGGGCATAAAATTATTGACGATTAAAGGCTTAAGGTCCCTTGCATCTAAATGAATGTACGGCTCGGCTTCGCCCTTTTCGATACGGTCGAACAAACTTTTCATCGACGTCGCGCCCAAAGCCTTTCGGATAAACCGAACCGCGTCGCGGAACCCGGGCGAAACCTCGTATAACGTCTTAAGCGCAAACGGGGTCAGCCGGTCGTGTTCGTCGAGCATCAAGGCTTCGATTTCTTCGTTCGATTTGTGCACAAGATCTTTATTCGCGGACCCTAATTGGATCAGGGCGCGGCTTCCCCTTTTGAAGGTTTTCGAAAGCTCTCGCGATATATATTGGGAAGCTAAAAATCCCGGATGAACGTTTAAAAGACGCGACGTCGCGTTAAACCCGATCGCGCGCGTGCCGTCAACATCGACAGATTCCTTATAAACGGCCGCAGGCCTGCTTTTCTTTGCATTTCGCGAGGCGTTGCGCGACCCGCGATTACTGAAATAATTCACAAAATTATAGCCGCCGAGCGAGAAATCGAACAGCCTGCCGACAACGGGGAGAATATTGTTTTTGTAATGGGGATCCGTTCCTTCGAACGCTTCGATATAAGCCCTTTCGATTTCCGCATCTCGGCCTAAAACATCCCGCGTTCCTTCTTTATCCATCTTGGCCAGACGCGAGGCGTTCCACGCCAACGTGCCCATCGCGCACCGAACGAACGAGTGTTCGGGCGTCAAATAATATGCGTCGATATTTTGAAGCGTCGAATACTCAATATCGTGCTGGTTATAGAGATCCGCCAGCGACGTATTCATACGGCTTCCGCCGCGCGCGGAATCCGACCAGCTACGACCTTCGAAATACCGGAGCTTGATATTGAAAGCTTCAAGCCACTCCGCCCGTTGGTTCTCATTTTTCTCGCCCGCTTGCAACGCCGTTTCAAAAAAGAGGTTCGCATAATACCCCTTCTTTTCCTCAAGCACCTGTTTGATGACCGTATGAATTTCGTAGATGCCCGCGCGCGCCGCAGGATTTCCAGAACGACGTCCGTTATCGCTGTGCGCAATCTGCAATATCAGCTTGATCTGGCTCGGATCGCCGCCCGAAAGTTTTAAAAGATGCTTGCGGTACGCTTCCGATTCTAGCATTCCGCGCACAATCTTCTCGGCGTATTTCAACGTGTCTGCATCCTCAAACAACGCGACGACGGGAAGCGTCAACCCCCTGCGTTGCTTTGGATCGATAACGTCGCGATTAACATAGCCTTCGACAACCTTTTGCAACAAAACCGCAGTTAGCACATCAGAGGATTGTTGGCATTCGGCCAAAACCATATTGCTAAATGCGCTGGGGTTTCGCGCGGCAAGCTCAAGCCGCTTTACTGTGTGATAAATGAAGGCGTTATCGAGTCCGTCGTGATCGCCCTTTTTCTTATATTCACGAAGGTTCAAAGCATCAGCCTGCAACATAAAATCATCGACACGGCCGACAAGCGCAGCAAGTTTGCGCGGATCGTCAAAAACAGCCTCAATCCGTTTGTGCCGGTCTTCGTTGTGAAGATCCAAATATGCAGGATCGTCGAACAAATAAGCCAAAACCTCGGAATATTTCTCAGACGTATCGCGCAAACCTATCGGTGCCGTATCAAACTTAAAACTGCGCGCGCGGTCGCGGAGAAGAATCAAATTATCCTGATCCTTTATCGTCGCGTTTCTATATGCGCTTTCGATACCGGATACGAATCTGGCAGCGAGTTTTCCGACGTCTTCGCCTCCAAACGCATCTGCGGCGTCAAGCGCCAACGCGTTAAATTCATCCTGCGTCAGGGGGATATCGATCCCCTGCCCTTTGCTTTCTATTTCCTCCGCCGTTTTATCAAGCCGCTTCGATGCCTCTGTTAAAAAATAATTCCATGTTTTTCCGCCCGGCGCGCCCTTGATCTCGATACCATAGGTTTCTAAATCGGCCAGATAATGCCGGACGATAAATTGACGGCGCAGAACGATGCTGCGCAACAGGTGTTCGGCCCTAATATTTGTGTTTCCGTCCTTGTCCCCCATCGCCCACGATTCAGGGAAGAAATTAAGGTGCATGCCTAAGCGCATTTGCGGCGAGTATTTGTCAACCTGTTTCGTTTTGCTCAACAACCGTTCGCGCGCCCAAAAGGCATCGTCGAGAGTTTTCCGCAAACCGGCCATGTTCTTGTACATCGATTGAAAAATGACGTTAAGTTCGATGTCCGTCTCCTCGCCGGGCTTAAAGCTTTGAGGCAGCTTGTTCTCGTCAAGCGGCGCCATTTCTTCTCCGTAAATATCGGCGACCGTTTTGACGATTTCTTTATAAACGTTATCGAACAATCTCGGATCCTTGCCCGTTATTTCGTTCGATGTCATCAGCATATCTAGCTGCAAAAGAAGCTTGTTGTATTTTAAAGTCAGTCGGCTCGTCGGATGCATGGTAACGACGGGCGAGAATTCAGTTGCATCGAAATATTTTTTAGCTTCCCGGACAGACTTGAAGACATACGGCTGCGGCGTAAACCGCTCGTCCAGAGACTCGCCACGATTGACGAACAAATAATCCCAAATCCCGCCTGGAACACGGCTGCCTTCGTTTAAATCCTCGATACTCGTAACGCCTCTGCGACGCTCGTAATAAATTTCGAAAAGATTCCTGCGCGCGATGTCCTTGACGACATACATCAAGCTGACGAGCTTCATATAACTATCGCCCAACGCTAAAAGCCCGTTAAAGTCGCCGCGCGATTTATAATCCTCGTAAATGCTTTCGCCCGCCTTAATCAGCGCGTCCTCGCCGTCTCGCCAATCTTTATAGGCAGATTGATAATCGATATAGTTGTTGTCGGCGCTGTCGTTCTTGACGATGTCCTTGTAAGACTTTTGCTGAACTAATAGGAGGGAGAAAAACTTACTCAGGTCTTTGGCAACCCTTGGATTGTCTTTGTGGACTTCCGCAAGATACAGCCGCGTCAGAAAGGTGAAGACTTCTTTACCCCATATGGAATTAGCCAGTTTTAGATCGTCCTCGTGCGGTTCCATGCTCGTCCCTTGAAATTCGAGATCTAAATATGAAGCCGAGATCTTGTTCTTTTTTACCTAAAGTGTCAATTACACCTTTATATTTTCGGCAAGAAACTATCTGAAATGTGCCGGAGAATAAAATTTCGCATGCGGGAAAACATATTTATCGTTACAAAGTTTCCATGAAAACAACTTATGGTTAAAGTAAAGAATGCCTTTCACACCTTATCGTTATCTCAATATGGAGTCCGGATATGCCTCAGCTTAAGTATTTGATCGCACCTTTTCTTATCGCCTGTCTAAGCGCCTGCGCCACGGGCGAACGCACGCAAGCTCCTTGCGTTTATTCAAGCGGGGATATCGGCGCGGCTCCAGAATACAAAGAATTTTTCGATCTACAGCGCCGAACATATCCGGAAATTTTAGACGCCTTTAACGTGTCGGCGTCGGAAATAACCGGCCTTGGCGGTCTTGCGGACGACCGTGGGCTTACGGGCGAAGTCGTCATTCCTTTTGGAGGCCCGGCTTATAAAGTCGACGTCAGGGGCGTTGTTTCAACATTAAAGGATACGGACAAAATTATTTTTTTAGAAGCAGCTAATTATGCGCCCAACAACGCTTCCTTTGCGAAAGAAGTTGTGCGCGCCGTCTCGTTCACGCCGCGCGAACACTGGAAGAAAACGCTGGAAAACGCCCTGCCCGACCGCGAAAACGTTTATTTGATTACAATAAAAAGCGCACGCGTGCCGTTCACGGAATTCAAATACCCCGGTCCAAAATCGAAATTCGCGAGATCAATGCCGGAATACGCGCCCACAGCTGAGACAAAAAGATTCAAGAATCTCCGCAACGCCTCATTTGCCGGATTCTATGGCACGGACGGCATTGGTTTTCCCGGCATTCACCTTCATGGTATCGGCACGGTCGGATCGAAAAAAGTCGGCGGACACCTAAACGGCATTTTAGGCGATTTCGAAGTCCGAATGGTTCCCCTCCTCAAGGACTGCGGCAACGATGAAGAGAAGAAAACGTGCGCTGTTCAGGCGGAGCGACTATAAGGTAAGTTACACATCTGATGCCGATCCCAGATCAGAGTGAGTCTGACGGGACAC
>CAYVBP010000091.1:0-6582 GCA_964449155.1 uncultured Rhodospirillaceae bacterium
TTTTAGACTAGACGTTCCACCTTAGCTACCTGTCCAATTTTCTGGGGCCAGCTCAGAATCTTCCGGAGTTAACGTTCCATCAAAGTCCCATACTATGGCAATATTTGGCATTGGCGTTATTCATTTCTTTTTTGTGCAGATCCTTTCACCTTCTTTTCGGGTTCCTTAATAATTAGACGCCCTGAGGTTGAGTCTCTCCTAACCGCACTAGTAAGCACAATGTATTCAGATTGGTTATATTGATGGGTAAAGGGGTCTTTCGATTTTGCCATCAGTTGAACTGCTTTGCGGGTCATGACTTTTCTTCCTTTACGAGCCGTTGGCTTCAAGAAGCACTTTCCGAGAGTATCAAAGAATCTGATTTAAATTAGCTTAAGACAGAATTATCCTTATCTTCAAGCACATTAAGCCTGTTTAATAAATTTCGATGATTATCTTGTGGGTAAGTCTAAAAAGGTTGGCATACGCTTATCACAAGTAAAACAAAAAGATCGTCTCATATTCAACTACCAACAATCACTTCCCTATACCTTTCTAGCGTCGGAATCTCGCCGTCGATGGTGACGAGCGCCGTTAGTTCGGCAGAGGCTGCGTATTGTTGAACGGTGTCTCCTGTTCTTCCGGCGGAGTTGCGCGTGATGGGACCCATCATAAAGGGAGGGCGCGTCGTGCCGTCGGGATTTTCGATCGGCGTCGAGGGAATCCTTCTTTGATTGCCCATGCACAGGTTGCATCCGGCGTTGGCGACTTCGACGCCCTCGCTTTCTATCGCTGTAAACACGTCAGGGTTTTGGTCCGCCTGTTCGCGCATCGAAGGCGCGACGACAGCCGTTACCTTGTTCGGCAGATTTCGTCCGGATGGATTTTCGCGCGCCGTTTTCATAATCTGCATCGCCACAATAAAATCCCGCGCAATAGTCATGCAAGATACAATGGCCGTATAGTCTATGGGCGTTCCAGAATGCGCCGACAGCGGGTCAATCCAATGAGGGGTATTGGGAACGGCTAAAAGCGGCTCCTTGATCTTGTCAACGTCGATTTCGAGCACGTGCTTGTACGTCGCTCCGGGATCGGCACGCAAAAGATTGGGGGTTTTAAGCCATTCGACGATAGCGTCGCGGCGACGGATTAGCGCCTCGCGGCTTTTGTAATCTTGCGCGATCATGCCTTCGACATGCTGAAGGCTGGATTTCATGTGACAGATGGTCTGTTCTATACCGAGATTGGCGACACCTGCTGCGGCCATGCGCTCGGCTGTCGCGTTCGTGTGCTGGAATACTTCCATCAGCGAAAGCTGCTCAAGACCTTCGAATTCCACAATGCATCCGTTGAAGGCATTGAAGGTCAATTTTTGCTTGTTCGGCGTGCCGTCGGCGTTTTTAGCAAATGTCATCAGGCCTTGCTGTCGCGCAACGTAGGGGACGGCGTGAACGAGATCGCGCGCGGTTATGCCTCGTTTTTTGGCGGCAGCAATGTCGCCTATAAACCGAACAAGGATCGAAGGCGGGACGTTAAGAGCAAAGGTTCCCGTCGCCGCCGCGAATGCGACGCGCCCGGAACCCGCGGGAAAGCCCAAACCTGGAGAGGCCCGACCATGGGAATCACCGGAAACGCTAATTTCCTGCGGAAGGTTGAAATAGTTCGAATATGAGTGGATTACGCCGTCGCCGTATCTAAGGCCGACCCCGCCGCGTTCTTCGGCGGCATCGGTCAGGCGTTTTTGGGCCGCGCGCACTTTTGGGGTATCGAATTTGCCGTCCGATGTATGGCAGGTGCTTTGAAAATAAAGAACGTCGTCGGGAAAACGGGAACAGGCCAGTTCTTCAAGCTCAGAGACCGTCATCGCGCCTGTCGTGTCTTGCGAAGCGACGAGGCCAACCTTCGGAAAGCAAACTTGACCAGGCCGGACGGCATCAAGGCCTGCGGCATTAGCGATTATCTTTTGCGCCAACGTCATCGGTTGGCCCTTGGCGGCTTCTTCCCCAGATTCCGGATAAAGATGCAACGGCGGCTTTTGACCGAGCAAAGCGGCGGCTTTTTCGGTCAGGCCTCGGCCAACGTAAAAGGACAAGGCTCCGCCCGCGCGATAGAAGATAAGCGCGGCGGGAGAAAGAGAAAAACGACCAAGTTCATTACCCGACGCGTCAAGAACGACGCCGTCTTTGAGGCGAATGCGGATAACGTCACCCATCTTGAACTTGGAGGTATCCATCGCAATGGGAAGACCGCCGGAATCCTGTGCGGTTTCAAAGAAAATCGGCGCGACGATGTCGCCGATAAAAACCGCGCCGCTTTTTTTGTTGGGAACGCCGGATACGTCCGCGCCGGTCAGATAGGCCAAAGAGTTCCATGCCGATTTGCGCGAGGATTCCGTTCCCGTCGGGCCTGCGTTGACAAGAATGGGAAGATGGCCCGTTTTCTCTTGCAGTTGCTTGAGAACGGCCACGGGATCGCCGATCCCCATGCGCCCGGCCTTGGGCGCGAGAAAATTGCGCGCGTGTTCGGGAATGTCGTCACGCGTCACCGCAGCCGTCGCCGGGGAAAAATCGTTGGTATTGGTTTCGCCCTCGACGCGAAAGACAACGCGAATCAATTCATCGGGAATTTCGGGGCATTTATCGAACCATTCCGCCTTAGCCCACGATTGAAGAACAGCGATTGCAAAGCGATTGCCGGAATTGCGAAGCGCGGCAACGGCGGAAAAATCGGGACCATAGGCCAACGTGATGCCTTTAAGAGCTTCAGCCGCCGCCGAGGCCAGCGTTTCGTTGCGGTTGCCAAGCGCCGCGATTAACGGCCCCATGTTCGCGCCGCCCTTCATGCCGCCGAGATAACGGATGGCGTCACCTTGGGATATGGATGCGATTTTGACAGCGCCGGATACGATTTCGGCAAGGAAGGCGGATTTAATCTTGGCCGAGGGCGATACGCCCGGCGGCACGCGGCACGTCAAAAGGTCGAGGAGAAAGGCATCTTCTCCTTCGGGCGGATTTTTGAGGCCTTCGACGACGGCCGCCGTTTGCAGAGCGTCGAGAGGTTTGGGTGGGATTCCGTCGGCGGCGCGCACGGCTGCATGCGCGCGGTAGTCGGTCAGAAATTTAACGATAAGTTCCGGCATTTTCTTTGCTGCTCACTGGGCTGGAATGGCGAAGAGAAGGTAATTCACAGGGCCTTTGGCATTGCTCTTTCCGCTTGTCATTTCATAAACTCGTCAGCACGACGCTGATTTCAAAAGAAGGTCGTCAAGCTTTGCGCTCCACGCGTACATGGTTTTGTCGTAAGTGCCGTAAATCAGGTTCCCCGCATCGTCAATGACATTGTCGAAAAAAGCCTGACGCGCCAAATTAACAATATGGGCCAAGGCGGCGTTGTTGGTTGTTGCCGCATCGTAGGATAACGCTTTCAGCTTGGCGTCGATGACAGCGGCAGGATTGAATTTGACGTCGTCGCGCGCGGCACCGCCTTTGAGGTATTGCATGGCTAGGTCCGTCGCCGTACCGGCTGTGATTTCGGGAAGATAGATGCCTTTCGGGTTTTTTTCGGATACAGGAGCGATCAAAATCGACGCGCCGAAACCGGGACCGTAATTCAGGCCGTTGTCGAGATCGCTCATCCAATCGCCGTCGTAGGCATTGGCCATAATGGCGACCTTTTTCCCGGCAAACGCCTCTGCAGGCATCTTGGCCGCCAACGCATCCGAGAGAAGCGTCGTGGGATCTGCAAGTCCCGATTGGACGAACAAGGATTTGAATTCGCTTTCGTACGTTTCCTTGCACAAATTGACGAACGCGGCGTCGGCTTTGGCGATGGTGTATTTACCGGTCACAACAACAAGGTCAAAGGGGCTTCCCGCCTTCGACGCCAATAATATTCTTTCGAAGCAAGCGCGAGCGTATTGCCTGACACGCGCGTGGTTCAAGGGTTGGGTCGAAAGCGTCGTGTCTTCCTTTAATTTCAGGACAACGGCGGCTGTCCCCTGAGAAATAAGCCACGCCCCAAGCTGCCGGATTGTCATCGAGCCGGCTTTCGACAAATCGAAGGCCGCATCGGGATTCGCGACGACCGTAAGGATATCCGTCGCGCCCTTCGTTTGCATCGCCGCTTCGGAATACATGTTTCCATCGGGCAACCGGAAAATCGTATACCGATGCGCGGAACGTTGGCGGATCGAGGGGCGTTCGATGACAGCGAACAGGCCTTCTTTTCTAATGACGCCGTTGGGACTTGGAGGTTTTTTAAAACCCCATGCCTTTGCTTGGGCTTCGTCAGGGGTTACTGTGGAATCTTTTAAACCGCAGCCCGCTGCGCTGACGGCTTTGACAAAGGCGGAAGCCGCTTTGTCCTCGACGATGCTTCCGTTCGCGTCTAACGTCAGGCCCGCATCGCGAGTCTTGGCAGAAAAATCGTAATAATCCCAATTCAGGTCAATGTATCGGCTTAGCAGCTCGTCGACGTGTTTGGCGGCTATGCCCGTCATGAACTCGCCGCGCGCATACGGCAGATGCGACATCAAAGCTTTTTCGATTTTCCCGACGGCGGACGACGGCGCAAGCGGACTTACGCCCAAATCGTAATCGTCAGGATGAACGTAAGCGGATATTTCGGTCATTGAACAATCCTAAATCGGCTCTTCTTGAATGGGGAATATAGTCGCGGGGCCTTTCGCCAAGATAGCCCTGCCGTGGGCGGCCAATTTTGCGTTTGGGGTCTTGCAGCATTTCATCATATTGAGCAACCCATCCCGTTGTTCTGCCAACCGCGAAAATCGGCGTGAACATTTCCGGCGGAAACCCCAAAGCATCGAGGATAATACCGGAAAAAAAGTCCACGTTCGGATACAGCTTTTTTTCGACAAAATACGGATCGGTGGTCGCCACGACTTCAAGGCGCTCGGCCAGTTCAAGACGCGGGCTAATGACCCCTATTTCGGCCAATAACTCTTTGCATATGCCATGCAAGGCCGTCGCACGCGGATCGAAGTTCTTGTAAATGCGGTGGCCAAACCCCATAAGCTTTCCGCCGCCATCGGCTATCGGCGTTTTGGCCAAGGCCACGGCTTTATAAACGGCTTTGTCGATGTCGCCCCTTGTGTCGGCTAACAAGTTGTCCAACTGGCGCAAGACCGCTTCGTTCGCGCCGCCATGCGCTGCGCCCGAAAGCGACATGATGCCCGCGACCACCGCCGCAAACGGCGAGTTGCCTGTCGATCCCGATAGACGCACGGTCGAGGTCGAAGCGTTTTGCTCGTGGTCCGCATGCAAAACAAATATCTGTTCGATGGCGCGGACGGACGCATCCGTCAGTTCCCATGGCTTGCCATTGACGTATGTGCTGTTGAAACACATATTCAGAAAATTCGCGCCATATCCCAGCTTGGGATCGTGCGGAACGAATCCCCGCCGTCCAAAACGGTGTCGATAAGCCATCGCGGCCAAAACGGGAACTTTTGCGATCAAGTTAAGGCAAGCGTCCCGCGACAAATTCGACGTATCGATGGGGCAAATGCAAGGATCCGCGAGCATCGTCGTCATTGTCGAGAGCATCATAATAGGATGCTCTTGAATCGGAAGACGGTCGAGAACAAGACCAATTTGCGCGTGGACGTCCGACATGCGGCGCGCGATTTGACGCCTGAATTCGAGATCTTCCGTTTGCGTGGGCAACTCGCCATTCAGCAAAAGCTGGGCGACTTCCAACTGATCGGCACCGAAGGCTATGATTTGCTCGATGGGATAGCCGCGATAAAGAAGGATTCCCTTCGCACCGTTGATATAGGTGATCCGCGATAGGCACGAGGCCGTCGACATAAAGCCTTCGTCGAGCAGCACGGCACCGCCTGTTTCGCTAAAAAATTTGCTGACATCAACGATGGGATTGCCGAAGCTGTCTTCGGTTTGCCGGGCGAGAATCGACCGACCATCGTTAAGAATTATTCGGGCCATTCCGGGGACGGGTTGAGATGGATCGCGCGCCGTTTGTGAGCTTTCGGCTTCTTTTTGCGGATCTATGGATATGCTTTCGCCCGATTTTGCCATGATATTCTCCCTTACAAAGCCCGCAATATTACGGCAAGAACATCCTTTCCGATAAAATCTTACATCAATACGAAGCAAAGGGGACACAATAAAAATGCCTGAACCATCATTATTTGTTCCGAATCGCCTTTTCCGGCATTTTTATTGTGTCCCCATCGGACCGTTGCGAAATTTTAAGATATTCTTGGCGATTGCTCTCGTATGTGTAGACTGTAGCTACTAACCTTACGGTTATTCGGGTGGGTTTTTCTATGCCTTCGAAGATATTGCCTATATATGCTCGGTTCTTCGTCGGAAAGACTGCTTTGCGGCTTGTTTTGCCGTGCGTAATCGCATCGGCGGCCTTTCCGGCATCGGGGCTTGCGGCGACAGATACGTGGACCGGCACAGTAAGCACAGACTGGGGTACGGCGGAAAACTGGAGCCTTTCGACCGTTCCAACAAGCAGCGACAATCCTTATATTAATACTGGGACAGCCTCCGTTTCCTCAAGCGGCGGAACATCGCAAGACGTTTATGTCGCAAACTCAGCCAGCAACACCGGCAC
>CAYVBP010000092.1:0-6540 GCA_964449155.1 uncultured Rhodospirillaceae bacterium
AAAAGGCGGAGCCGAAGCCTCCGCCTATTGTTTTGATATTCCAAACGAAAACTGGTGCCGTTGGAGGGATTTGAACCCCCGACCTTGGCTTTACGAAAGCCCTGCTCTACCCCTGAGCTACAACGGCCCGCCATTGATGTAAAAGCGAGTGGTAGGCTCTTAAATGCTTCCGCCCTGTTCGTCAATGTATTTTGGCGGATACCCATCCATTTATTGCAAACAACTATTGCATCTGTAACCCTGACTTGCCAATATGCGGCGACTTTTTAACCGGAGATTCTTACATGCCCTACGTCGTTACCGATGCCTGCATCCTTTGCAAATATATGGATTGCGTCGAGGTTTGCCCCGTCGATTGCTTCTATGAAGGCGAGAATATGCTCGTCATCAATCCCGACGAGTGCATCGATTGCGGCGTTTGCGAACCCGAATGCCCCGCTTGCGCCATCGTTCCAGATACGGATGCTCGCGCCGAAAAGTGGACAAAACTTAACCAAGAATACTCGTCAAAATGGCCGAATTGCACCCACAAGAAAGCTCCAGCTCCGGATGCCGATAAGTGGAAGGATGTTCCAAACAAGTTCGAAAAACATTTCAGCGAAAAACCGGGCAACTAATACTCTTGCGACTATTTCGGCCCTGAAACGAGATTCGGCGACAACATCTGGTATGAATCGACCCCAAAGGTTAACGCGCGACAGTTTCGTAACCATTTAACTGCTTGATTTTATAAGTTAAAATATATTTGAGCACGAAAGTTTTGTAATAATTCCTAACAAATGGTATATAGGTGGACAGCAGAGCACAACTTCTGGGAAAACAAGGGTCCATTTCTTAAGGAAACGTAAATTGTTTCCTCGTATTGGTCGCCTCCATTTTGTCACGAAGCTGTGTCATAAGCGGCAGTTCAGTTTGAACAACTAAGAGGGTCGGAATGTCTGAGAAGCTTGAATTCAAGAAGGGCGATTTTGTTGTTTATCCTGCGCACGGCGTTGGCCGTATCGAGGGCGTTGACGCCTTCTCCGTTTCCGGGCAGGAAGTCATGTTATATTCGATTTCGTTCGAACAAGACCGCATGCGGCTTAAAGTTCCCGTTTCCAAGGCCAAAACGTCGGGACTGCGCCGCCTTTCGTCGCGCGACCGTATCAAAGAAGCTTTGTCGACGCTTCAGGGCCGTTCCAAGGTCCGCCGCGTGATGTGGAGCCGTCGTGCACAGGAATATGAATCCAAGATCAATTCCGGCGACCCTGTCTCGATCGCGGAAGTCGTACGCGATCTGCACCGTGGTTCCGATCAGCCGGAGCAGTCCTACAGCGAACGTCAGATTTATCAAGCAGCCTTAGAGCGTTTGGCACGGGAATTGGCCGCCGTCGAGAAGATCGATCAGGATAAAGCGACGACCAAGCTTGAATCCGTTTTGACAAAAGAACGCGAGAAAAAAGCTGCGTAAGTATCTGAGTAGAGCGCGTAAAAAAGGCGGGACCTATGTTTAGGCCCCGCCTTTTTCTTTGCCCGTTTTTCGCGCCAAAAACTATGCGCGATTGAAGACGCCTGTATTCCCGTTAACCCTTTTTAAGCGAACAAAGCAACATTCTATCGCGCATAGATTGTGGTCGCGACTCCTTGCCTTTTTACTCTCAACAGATAGGTGGTTCATGGGTGAAGTTCAAACTCAAAACGAAACACCCGTACAAAACAATAAAAAGGTCAATTTAAGGAAAACGACGATTCTGATCGTAGACCCGAATGAATTCGCGCGGACTTTTATCCGGTCCATTTGCCGAAACCTTCATTTTGGAAACATACTCACCGCAAGCACGACAACGGAAGCGTTCGAGCTTTTAAAGGCGAATCCTGTGCAGCTTATCGTTTGCGATTGGGCATTAGAACCGTTGTCGTCAATCGATTTCTCCAAACAGCTGCGCCAAATGAAGGACAATCAGAATTGCATGGTGCCCATTATCATTCTGACCTCCTCAGGAAGCCCCGAAGCCATTGTTTCGGCGCGCGATGCAGGTGTTGACGACTATTTAACGCGCCCCATCGTTATGAAACGTCTTTTAAATTCGTTTGTGTCCGTTTTATGCATGCCTCGAACGTTTGTGCGTTCAAAGACTTATGTTGGGCCATGCCGCCGCAGAAAAAGAATGGCATTTAATGGACCGGAACGGCGGGCCGGTTGGCCGCCAAAGCCGGGACAAGCGGCAGCGGCTGTGCCTACGCCTATGACACAACCAAAGCAGGACGAAAAAATTACAGTCGTGACCACAGCGACAATCGATGCGAAAACAACAGAATCGGACGAAGCGGATTCCTGCGGCTCATCCATGGAAGAAATGGAAAAAGCGGGCGAAGCCGCGATTCAAGAAGAGTCGGCAAATTACAGCAAGGTTCGCCTTGACGATATCGCGGAAATTTTTGAGCTTGTTCGCGCGATGAAGGAACCTCATACGCCGATGAAAGACACATTAAACCGGCTTTACACGAAGGCGCTGGATGTCAAAGGCATGGGCAAGACGTTCGGATTTCCTTTACTGACGAAAGTCGGCGATCTTTTATGCAACTTTATTTGGGGGGCTGATTCAGAAAGTTTCCGCGCATTGACCAAGCTACAAGTTGTCGAAACGCATGCGATCATCATGAAAATGATCCTCGATCAGAATATGCGGGACGAAACCGATGAACTCGCCAAAGAAATGATGGAAGAGCTAGAAGTCATGGTCAAAAAATTCAAAAGCCCCGGATGAAGTTTCCCAACGTCCTTGTTCCGTCGCGCGTCAATTCGTTTCTGCGAAAAATATATACCCCATCAAAAGCAACGGCTATACTTTGTCCGTCTATCTAACGGCGGAGTGGCTTGATGGATATGCAGTGTTCGATTTCGTTTCCAAAACGCTTTTTTCGTATCGAGGCCTTTCCGTATTGGGCCTACGTTTTCATTTTGCTCGCATATATTTTCCGCGACCTTCCCGTCTATCATGGTCAGTTGCCGGCAGACCCCGATAATTATACGCGCGCGACGCAAATCCTTGAATTTTTGAAACACGGTCATTGGTTCGATACAAATATCGCAAGATTCGAACCGCCGGGCATTGACGTTTATTCCCGCCTTGTCGATCTTCCTTACGCGCTTGTCGCAGAGCTTTTTGCGCCCTTTGTTGGGCTTAGAAACGCCGTTTTTGTCGCCGTCTGCCTCGTTCCGCCGCTTGTGCTGTTGCCGCTCTACCTGTGGCTAAGCGTTTGGGCGTCGGAGCCTTTTGTCGGACCGCGTTGGAGCCGTCTTGCGCCCCTGCCCGCCGTTTGTTGGGGAACGGCCATTTTCTATTTCCAGCCGGGCCTTTGCGACCATCACAATATTCAGATTCTAATCTTGCTCGCCATGCTCGGAACGCTTGCGCGCGCAATCATGGGGGATGCAGCGCAATCCCCTAAAAAATGGGGCGCGCTTTTTGCTTTGCTTGCGGCCCTTTCCGTTCAGATCGGGCTTGAGGGAATGCCTTTTATCGCCTTTTTTCTTGGCGCTTTCGCAACGTTCGTTCTTTGGACCGCAACGCGGCGTTATGACAGTTTTTTGACTACGGTTGCGCTGTCGTTCCCGGCCTTGACTTTTCTGATGCTTATTGCGACGCGCGCGCCCGAAACTTATTTCGACATGACGCTGTTTCGTATATCGGCGTTAACCGTTCTTATAGCGTTCGGCGCCGGGGTTTCGGCATTTGCGGCTTTGGCTATCAAAAATCTTGCATTGCCAGCCTATGCGCGCATCGCCGTATGGTGCCTGTTCGTTTTAGCTTTGGGGGAAAGTTTATTGGCTTTCGAGCCTCGGCTTGCGGAAGGTTCGTGGATCGGCCTTGCGCCTGCGCTCCGCGAATTCGCCGTCGCGCACACCAAAGAACTTTTACCGGCAGCGCAAGACGTTTATGCGGGCGCAGCGAGCTTTTTGTGGCAATCCTTGTTTATTCTGTCGGGGTTTTTCTTCCTTAGCCTTGACGAAGAAAAGGACGACAGAAAGTGGCTTTATGCGAGCTTTGCGGCTCTTGGCGTTCTATGCGTCGCTGGACAGCATTTTTATGCCGTCCGCATCGGACGTTTTATTGCGCCCTTTATGACGATCAGTCTTTTGGCCGCCGCGCGGTTCTGCTTTCGCGCCTTAAAGGCAAGGCCGATAGACCGGCGACGATTTGCGTTCGAGCTTCTCGTCCTTCTTCTGCTTGGACCGCTGGGGCCGATGCCCGTTGTAAAAGCAATGGCGAATTCAAAAATCGCCGACATTGTTTTCTTTTTTGCCCCTGTTTTCGAAAAGAAAGACCCGTTGCTGGAAATCGCGGCCTATCTGAACAGACTAACAATCGACGGGAAACCGATACGGATACTGACCGGCTTCGCAAACGGTTCGGAACTTTTATTTTTAACGCCGACTATCATTTACGGCACAGGACAGCAGTATACGAGCATGAAAGGCTATGAAGCCAACAAAGCCTTTTACTTGGCCGGAAACAACGCTGAAGCGGCGAAAGTTTTGGATGAATTTAATATCGACTATGTGCTGTTTGGCGAAAACGACGGCGCGCATCTGGCTCCGGCCTTGGACGCGCAAAGAGAGCATGGCGACGTTATATTCGACCAGCTAAAAAAGAACGACGCTCCGAAATTTCTAAGGCTCGAAAAGATTATCTTCGGGGAATACAAGCTTTATGCAGTCGATAAAGTCGCTTTGCAAAAGGCATTATGATAATTATCGGCTTTATAAACCGCCCCATCCTCGTCATCCCCGCGAAGGCGGGGATCCAGTTTGAGTATACGAAAAAATGCCTAAACGGCTTATCATTGTGGCAAAATTCAGCGGGTTACCCGCCAAAGGCGGAGACGATGATAACGACAGTTTTGGGCGCAAGGGATCAGTTCATAAGGCCATTGATATAATGGCATCATGGAGGAATCTGATGAAAAGGCTTATTCTTTTTTCCGCAATTCTTGCCGCATCGGTTGTTGTTGCTTGTGGACTATTCGTCGGCTTATCAACGTCTGGCTTTGCCCAAAACGAAAGCGTCGCTTTTCCTTTGCCGACGCGAGCGGCAGCGCCGAACTATCCAAGCCTCGCCCCCGTTTTAAAGACTGTTTTGCCGGGCGTCGTCAATATCGCGGCATCAGGTCATGTCGCGATTCAAACCAATCCGCTGTTTAACGATCCGTTTTTCAGGCAGTTTTTTGCGCCTTTTAATATTCCTCTCGACGCGCCGGCACAACGGATTGCAAAAACGCAAAGCGTCGGCTCCGGCGTTATCGTAGACGCGCAGAACGGCTATGTCGTGACCAACAATCACGTCGTCAAAAACGCAGATGAAATCTATGTCATTTTGCTCGATAAACGCAAAATCAAAGCCAAGATCATCGGCACGGATCCAGAAACGGATATCGCCTTGCTTCAGATAAAAGAAGAAAATCTAACGGCCTTGCCGCTGGGCAATTCTGACTCCTTGCAGGTTGGCGATTACGTTGTCGCCATTGGCAATCCCTTCGGGCTTGGGAACACGGCCACTTATGGCATTGTCAGCGCTTTGGGCCGGACAGGATTGGGAATCGACGGCTATGAAAACTTTATTCAGACTGACGCGTCGATTAATCCGGGAAATTCGGGCGGCGCTCTTATCAATTTTGGCGGCGAACTAATCGGGATTAACGCGGCTATCCTGTCGAAAACGGCTGGAAATATCGGGATCGGTTTTGCCATTCCCATTAACATGGTTCGCTCGGTAATGAACGAGCTGATCGCACACGGCAAGGTCAGCCACGGGCAAATCGGCGCGGAATTCCAAGATGTGACGCCCGATATCGAAAGCGCTCTAGGCGTAGATTTTGACGGCGGCGCCATCATCACCAAAGTCTTGAAAAACGGACCCGCAGCGCAAGCCGGTCTTGAACGTGGAGATGTCGTCCTGTGGATAGACGGCAATGCCGTGACCGGCGCGGGAAGCCTGCGGATCGCAATCGGGCTTAAGCGCATTGGAGACAAAGCGGAACTCGAACTTATCCGCAAAGGCGCGCGCAAAACGGTCAGCGTTACCGTCAGCAAGCCAGAGACGCGCGACATTTCCGACGCCTCAGAAGCCAAGGAGATCGACGCTCTACAAGGCGCTAAATTTTCGGATATTCCCGAAGACCATCCTCGATACGGAAAAATGCGAGGTGTTTACATCGCGGATGTCGCGCCCGACAGCCCGGCAGCTTATACGGGATTGCGAAAGGGCGATATTATCGTATCGATCAATCAAAAGACGGTCGCTACCCCCCAAGAACTTGAAGAAGCCGCAAAACTTGGCAAACGGTCAATACAGCTTCGGATCAAGCGCGGAAACATGGATCTATATATCTCGTTCAGGTAAACCCGAACTACGGATTTCCAAACAACAAGCAAAACAAAAAATCATACCAATCCCGGATCAAAATGAAGCAAAGGGGACACAATAAAAACCCCCGCCTCAGGTGGGGCGACTAAAGGAAGTTATACATCCGAGTGAGTGAAGGGCGTCATACCGACGA
>CAYVBP010000093.1:0-6530 GCA_964449155.1 uncultured Rhodospirillaceae bacterium
CACGCGGCAACCAAATCGCGATTATATGGGAACCCGACGATCCCATCGACCATCCGGTCCGGATGACCTATAAAGAACTGCACAAAAAGGTCTGCGCCTTCGCCAACGTTCTCAAGCATCACGGCGTCAAGAAAGGCGACCCCGTCGTTATCTATTTGCCGATGATCCCCGAAGCCGCGATTGCGATGCTGGCCTGCGCGCGCATCGGCGCGGTTCATTCGGTGGTTTTCGGCGGCTTTTCGCCAAACAGCCTCGCCGATCGCATCAACAGTTGCAAAGCCAAGGTCGCGATCACGGCCGACCAAAGCGTGCGCGACGGACGCCTTATCCGTTTAAAATCGAACATGGACGAAGCGCTGGCGCTCTGCCCCTCCGTCAAAAAGCTCGTCGTCGTCCGCCACACGGGCAACGTCATTCCGTGGCAAAAAGGCCGCGATCTTTGGTTCCACGAAGAAATGAAGGGCGCGAAAACGACTTGTCGCCCGGCTGAAATGAAAGCCGAAGATCCGCTTTTTATTCTCTTCACGTCCGGCTCGACCGGAAAGCCCAAAGGCGTCGTCCATACGACGGCCGGATACCTCTTGTACTCGGCCCTGACGCACAAATGGGTTCTCGATTACCACGATCACGAAGTTTACTGGTGCACGGCGGACATCGGCTGGATCACGGGCCACTCTTACGTCATTTACGGACCGCTCGCGAACGGCGCGACGACGCTGATGTTCGAAGGCGTCCCGTACTATCCGAACGCGTCGCGCATGTGGCAAATCATAGACAAGCACAAGGTCAACATTTTCTATACCGCGCCGACAGCGCTGCGTTCGCTGATGCGCGAAGGCGACACATGGGTTAAAAGAACGAGCCGCAAATCCTTGCGCGTCCTCGCTTCAGTGGGCGAGCCGATCAACCCCGAAGTCTGGATGTGGTTCCATCGGACGGTGGGCGACGAGCGCTGCCCCGTCGTCGACACATGGTGGCAAACTGAAACGGGCGGACATTTGATCGCGCCAATGTTCGGCGCCATGCCGCTCAAGCCCGGCTCAGCCTCGCGCCCGATGTTTGGCGTCAACCCCGTCGTCGTCGATCAAAAAGGCAAGGTCTTGAAGGGCGCATGCGAAGGTTTTCTGTGCATCGACGGAAGCTGGCCCGGCATCATGCGCACGCTGTGGGGTGACCATAAACGTTATGTCCAATCCTACTTCGGCGTCTACAAGGGCCTCTATTTCACAGGCGATGGCTGCCGCCGCGATTCCGACGGCTATTACTGGATCACAGGCCGCGTCGACGACGTCATTAACGTGGCAGGTCATCGACTTAGCACGGCGGAAATCGAAAGCGCCTGCGTAGCCCATCAGGCCATCGCGGAAGCCGCCGTCGTAGGCTGCCCCTGCCCCGTCAAGGGACAAGCGATTTATGCCTTCATCACGCTCAAAGATGGCTATCAGGGCAACGACGCGCTCGTCATCGCGCTCAAAGCGCACATTGGCCGTCTTATCAGCCCCATCTGCAAACCGGATTATATCCAGTGGGCACCAGGCCTGCCAAAGACCAGATCGGGCAAAATCATGCGCCGCATTTTGCGCAAAATCGTCCACGACGAAGAAAACCAACTCGGCGACACCTCGACGCTCGCCGATCCCACGGTCGTATCCGAATTGATCGCCAACAAGATCAAAATCAAAAGGTAACCTGAAAAAAGGGGGACACGATAAAAATGCGCCATCCCACGCATTTTTATCGTGTCCCCGCCGCGTTGGACAAAAGAGAAAATATCCTGTTTTTCCTATCTTTTTTCAATACATATGACAAGCTATCCCCCTGACTTCACGAAGATTTAACCAATAAATGGGAAACTCCCCCGCTCACGTTAATACCTATTCCAACGGAAAGATCTCTCATGCCCTACACGTCAACGCCCGCATTTCCGATAAACGAACCGCCAGAAATTCAAATCCGCACCCACGACCGCTATCACTCGGTCATGAAAGCGTGCGCCGAACTACCGCCGGTCAAAACCGCCATTGTGCATCCGGTCGACGAACTGTCGCTGAAATCCGTCGTCAACGCCGTTCAGGAAAATCTGATTAAACCCGTTCTCGTCGGCCCCAAGGGACGCATTCAGGAAGTCGCCTCCAAATATAAAATTGATATCTCGGATTGGGAGCTCGTGGACGCGCCCTACAGCCACGCAGCCGCCGACAAAGCCGCCGAAATCGCGGCGAAAGGCGAAGTCGAAGCGATCATGAAAGGCGCGCTGCACACCGATGAAGTCTTGTTTCCCGTCGTTTCGTCGTCATCGGGTCTGCGCACGGGCCGCCGCCTGTCGCACTCGTACGTCATGGACACGTCGGGCTATCACAAATGGCTGATCGTCACCGACGCGGTCGTGAACATCGCGCCCGATCTGGGAACGAAAATGGATATCTGCCGCAACGCCGCCAACGTGTGGCGCGCGCTGACAAAAGAAGACCGCCTGCCCAAGATCGCGGTTTTAGGCGCGGTCGAAGTCGTGAACCCCAAGATGCAAGCGACGCTCGACGCGGCAGCCTTGTGCAAAATGGCCGAACGCCGCCAGATCGAAGGCTGCATTATCGACGGCCCGCTGGCGTTCGACAACGCGATCAGCAAGGATGCGGCGGCCGAAAAAGGCATCGTTTCGCAAGTCGCGGGCGATCCGGATATTCTTCTGACGCCCGACATCGAAGCCGGGAACATCTTGGCCAAGCAGCTGTCGTTTATCAGCAAAGCCGACGCCGCAGGCATCGTCATGGGCGCGAAAGTACCGATCGTTCTAACCAGCCGCGCCGACAATCTACGCACGCGGCTTCTATCGTGCGCATTGGCTGTGCTTGTCGCCCAAGCGATCCGCGAAGGACGGATTGTAAAATGACGGATACAATCCTTGTCCTCAACGCCGGATCTTCCAGCGTCAAATTTCAGCTTTTCGGGTGCGAAGACGGACTTCCCCGCCTCGCGACCGGAAGCGTCACCGGAATCGGAACGAACCCCGTTCTTTCGGTTTCGCGCGACGGAACGGACTCGAAGCTTAAAGTCAACCTTCCGCCGGACGAAACCCAAAAAGGCGGCGTCCGCCGGATTATCGACTGGGTCGAAAGCCTGAAAGCAGGATGGGAGATCATCGGCGTCGCGCACCGCTTCGTGCATGGCGGTCTCGATTTCTTCGAACCGACGATCATCACCTCGGATGTTTTTCACAAACTGAAAAAGCTTATTCCGCTCGCGGCGCTGCACCAACCGCATCATCTCGCAGCCGTCGGGGTCATTACGCGCAATCTTCCGTTTGTTCCGCAAGTGGCCTGTTTCGATACGGCTTTCCATTCGCATCACGAGCCAAAATTCACAAACTACGCTGTTCCGCAGGAAATCACGGACAAGGGCGTCCGCCGTTACGGCTTTCACGGCTTGTCATACGCCTATATCGCGCAAACGATGACGCGCGACTATCCGGATCTCGCGAAAGGCCGCGTCGTTGTCGCGCACTTGGGCAACGGCTCGAGCATCTGCGCCATCGACAACGGCCGCGGCGTCGATACGTCGATGGGCATGACGGTGCTCGACGGCGTGCCAATGGGCACGCGCACAGGCTCTATCGATCCCGGCGTCGTGTTTTACATGATCCGCGAACTTAAGATGACCGCCGAAGCCATTGAAAAGATGTTCTATACAAAATCGGGCCTAAAGGGCCTGTCGGGCATCAGCAACGACGTCAAAGAGCTGCTCGAAAGCCCGGACCCGCGCGCGAAATACGCGCTGGACTATTTCGCGACCTATATCGCCAAAAACATCGCCTCGATGGCCGTATCGATGGACGGAATCGACGCGCTTGTCTTCACAGGCGGCATCGGCGAAAACGCCGCGCCCGTTCGCGAGGAAGTTCTAAAGCATCTCGCATTTATGAATATTCCCAAGGTTCTCGTGATCCCGACAAACGAAGAACGCTATATGGCCGAACAAGCCGTTTCGATTTTGAAATCGAACGCGACGTGCAGAACGCGAACGCGGACTTTCGGGTGATCTCTATGAAGTTTTAACTGCTATCGCGTTCCGCTACGCGGAACGCGATAGCAGTTAAATATCATATTGTCAATGGGATTTTTCCTGCTTTAAGGTTCTTGTCTGGACTTGCCCTATTTCCGGAACCAGGCCCATATTCTTTGCGCGGTCGCGCGGTTGATGCCTTCGATGCGCATAAGGTCTTCGGGGTTTGCGGCTTCGACGGCTTTGGCGGAGCCCATGTGGTGCAAGAGAGCTTTTTTTCGTTTTGCGCCAATGCCGGGGATTTCGTCGAGCTTTGAGACGCTTAGGGCTTTTGTTCTTCGCGCGCGGTGCGTGCCTATCGCGAAGCGGTGCGCTTCGTCGCGAAGCCTTTGTAAATAATATAAGGCTGGGTCATCGGGAGGCAATGCGAACGGCGCGCGACCGGCAATGAAAAAACGCTCCCTGCCCGCGTTGCGATCAGGGCCCTTGGCGATGCCCACGACAGGGATATCGTCAATGCCGCAGTCGCGCAGGACATCCATAGCTTTTGCGACCTGACCCGCGCCGCCGTCAATTAAAAGAAGATCGGGCCATAGTCCGAACGCGCGCGCAGAGTCTTCTTCGATCAGGCGCTTGAAACGCCGCGCCAAAACTTCGCGCATCATTCCAAAATCGTCGCCGCCCGCCGCGTCGCGGATATTGAATTTACGGTACGTCTTTTTCAAAAAGCCATCTTCCCCTGCCGCGATCATCGCGCCAACCGCGTACGTTCCGGATGTGTGCGAGTTATCGTAGACTTCGATGCGCCGGGGCGAACGTTTTAGGCCGAACGTTTCCGCGACTTTTTGCAGAAGCTTTTTTTGTTCCACGTTTTCGGCCATGGCTCTGGCGAGGGATTCTTCGGCGTTCTTGCGCGCCATATCGACGACGCGCTTTTTGTCCCCGCCACGGGGCACGACAATTTCAACCGCATGGCCCGACATTTCGGACAACGCTTTGCCTAAAAGCACGGAATTTTCAGGCAAAGAATCGACGAGCAAAAGCGGCGGCACGGGTTTGTCGGCGTAAAATTGAGCGATAAAAGACGCCATGACTTCGCTTTTTTTTCGGTCGCCGTCATGCGACGGAAAAAACAGGCGCGCGCCGTAGTTGCGGCCCTGACGGAAAAAGAATGCTTGCACCGCCGTTTTTCCGCCCGCGTCGAACGTCGCGATGACATCGGCGTCTTCGAGGCCCTGTATGTGAACGATTTGCCGCGACTGGATCGCCGTCAAGGCTTTGATGCGATCGCGGATTTTTGCGGCTTTTTCGAAATCCATCGCGTCACTGGCGCTTTGCATTTGTTCGGCGAGTTTCTTTTGCACGTCGGCGTTTCGGCCTTTTAAAAAGTCGACAGCGTCGCGGACTTGCTGCGCGTATTCTTCGGGGCCGACAAGACCCGCGCATGGACCTGTGCAACGCTTGATATGATATTGCAAGCATGGACGCGACCGGTTGGCAAAGACGGCGTCCGAACAGTTTCTGAGGCAAAAACCGCGTTGCAAAAGCGCCAGCGTTTCCGTCACAGCCGCACCGGATGCAAATGGACCAAAATAATGTCCTTTGCGGTTTTTCATGCCGCGGTGCTTAAGAAGCTGCGGATAATCATGGTCCAGCGCGATTAAAATATAGGGATAACTTTTATCGTCGCGCAAAAGAATGTTGTACGGTGGAAGAAATCTTTGAATGAAGCTTGCTTCGAGCAGCAGCGCCTCGGATTCTGTCCTTGTCACTGTTACTTCGAGATTTTGCGCCAACGACACCATGCGCTGAAGCCGAACCGGAAGCCGCGCGCGCTGCGTATAAGAGGCCACGCGCTTTTTCAGGTTCTTGGCCTTGCCGACATATAAAGGCTCGCCGTCACCGCCAAGAATGCGGTAGACGCCCGGTTCGCCCGGAAGCGCCTTGATTTTCGCTCGCAGCATCGCCGCGCCCTCATCGAATTTCGTCGCATGTTGGGACATTTTGGGTGGCGGCTGAGGTTTTGATGAATTTCTCATATCGATATCCGATTATATGAATCGAAGAGCACGATGGGGACACAATAAAAATACCCGAAACGACGCCCCCCACCGCACCGATTTCTTGGGCATTTTTATTATGTCCCCTCTCCGGCAAGCAGGCGCGGATTATCCCCCATCTCTGTGGATAAGTATGTAGATAAGTCTCTTTTGCATCGCACTTTCGCCCGTAATTTCGCGTTTTTCCCCTCTCTGCCTAAAAATTGGGCGATTTTGTCAACCTTTTGTTTTTTATAAACTTATTTGTGTCAAAAAAGTGGGCTTTCCGTTAAATTACGTAAATAGTGGGGTTTCAAGCCCATTCGTATGTATCTGTGAACAAGATGATGTCTCGCTGCGATTATTTTTTAGCGGAGTCAACAGGGATTTAGGGATCGTAAAGGATGAATCCGGGAAGATTAAACGTGGGAGGACATAAATCAATAACCCCCGGCAGAGCCGGGGGCTTGATGGGGAACCGCTCCAAGCGGT
>CAYVBP010000094.1:0-6408 GCA_964449155.1 uncultured Rhodospirillaceae bacterium
TCCCCATCAAGCCCCCGGCTCTGCCGGGGGTTATTGATTGTGTCCCCTTTGCTTCGTTTTGATTCGGGATTGGTATTATTTGGAGCGACGATAAGAATTGTTTTTCGATCCTTTTGGAAAAGGCATATGATCTGCTTATGACTCGAAGAAACGACTTCACTGGAATTAAAAACGCTCAATCCCAGTCCGAGCCTATCGTTATTGGCGACGACGTTCTTGGCTCGTTGGAAGCGGAGCCGGACGAAGCGGTCAAGAAAGCCAAGATCGCGCATATTTTGCGCATCGTGTACGGTCTTGACTATACGACCGTTCAGGGACTGATCGGAGGGTTTCCCGCGTCCGATCTGATTGAGGACCTTCGCGACTTGGGGTCGCAAGATCCCGAAAGAAGGCGTCAGGCCGCCAAGGATTTGTTTCTTTCGACAGGAACATCGGCGGGGGCTTCGGGCGTAGATTCGTATTCCTGTCCCGGCTGACATGAAAAAAGCTCGTAAGAAAAAAATTAAAGTTGCCTTTTGGCTCCTTTTTTTTCTGGCCATGGCGGGGCTTTTTTTTGCGCCCCATACGCGGGTTTCGGCTCCGCCCGTCATCGTTAAAGTTCGCCCGCAGACGCCGCAAACTTTTTCCGTTCTTCCTTTCGAAGAACAGCGATTGCTCGGGCCTTCTGTGACCGTTCCTGTGACGCCGGAACCTTCGATGCCGTCGCCCGGCCCTCAGGCAAGGATGGCGATTGTTATCGACGACATGGGCGCGGATTTTAAAGGAAGCGAACGGGCTGTCTTGCTGCCGCCTACGGTGACGCTTGCGTTTTTGCCTTATGCGGCGCGCACGCGCGAGCGGGCGCGAGAGGCGCGCGAGCGGGGGCACGAGATTCTCCTTCATATGCCCATGGAGCCGCTCGGCCGCGAAAATCCCGGCAAAGGAGCCTTGATCGTTGGCTTGCCTATGGATGAGTTGCGCGAACGTCTGGACGAAGCGTTAGCGTCGTTTACAGGGTTTGACGGAGTCAATAATCACATGGGCAGCAAGTTTACGGCTTACGAAGACGGCATGGCCATGGTCGCCGAAAGTTTGAAGGAACGGCAGCTTTTTTTCCTCGATTCGCGCACGAGTCCGCAGACGGTGGCGCAGAAAGTCGCGCGTCAGCGCGGCGTTCCGGCTATCGCACGCGATGTTTTTCTTGATGACGATCCCTCGTATGAGGCCGTGTTGAGGCAGCTTGACGAGGCCGCGCGCATTGCGCGCCGCAAGGGGTATGCCGTGGCTATCGGGCATCCGCATATGGCCACCATCGAGGCGATTCACGCGTGGATGGCTTCGGCTTCCGAGAAAGGTATTGAGGTTGTTCCGTTGAGAGAATTGGTCAATTGATGCAGGTTTTGGATAAAACAGGGCGCGGGGGACACAAATCAAAGAGGCCTTGGTACCGCAAGGATTATAAGATTCGGAATTCGGGAAAGATTTGGAAGATACGACGAATGGCTTATACTGGCTTTCCTTGATTTTTGTTTTCGAAAGGGAGACTTCTCATGGGCGGAAAATCGGCGCTTGTTCTCGGAGCCGGGGGATTTATCGGAAGTCATCTTGTTAAAAGACTTAAGCGCGAAGGATTTTGGGTTAGGGGCGTCGATCTTAAGTATCCGGAATTCTCGGAGACGGAAGCTGATGATTTCGTTATCGGAGATTTGCGCGAACAGCACATGTGCCGCGCGGTCATCGATCGGCGCTTCGACGAGGTTTATCAACTTGCCGCGGACATGGGCGGCGCGGGATACATTTTTACGGGCGAGCACGATGCCAACATCATGCATAATTCGGCGACCATCAATTTGAACGTCGTCGATCTTTGCCATAAGCGAAATATCCGGAAGATTTTCTATTCGTCATCGGCGTGCATGTACCCGGCGTATAATCAGGAAGATCCGGATGATCCGAATTGCGCGGAATCGTCGGCTTATCCGGCCGCGCCGGACAGCGAATACGGTTGGGAAAAGCTTTTCTCGGAACGCCTTTATTTTGCCTATAACCGGAATTTCGGCATGGCGAACCGCGTCGCGCGCTTTCATAACATTTTCGGGCCTGAGGGCACGTGGCAGGGCGGAAAGGAAAAGGCTCCCGCTGCGATCTGCCGGAAGGTCGCGTTGGCCAAGCAGGGAAGCGAAATCGAAATCTGGGGCGATGGACTTCAGACACGGTCGTTTCTTTTTATCGACGAGTGCCTTGAGGGTATTTTGCGGTTGACGCGTTCCGATTTCGAAGGGCCGGTCAATATTGGTTCTGAGGAAATGGTCTCGATCAATCAGCTTGTCGATATTGTGTGCGATATTGCTGGGAAAAAACTTGAAAAGAAACATATTTCGGGTCCCTTGGGCGTGCGGGGGCGGAATTCGGACAATCGTTTGATCGAGGAAAAACTCGGGTGGAAGCCATCGCAATCTCTTCGCGCCGGGCTTGAAAAAACATTCGAATGGATCGAACGGCAGATTCGCCGAAACAGCGGTCGTGCGTTGGCATAAACGCCGTATAAATTTCACTTTGCATTCGTCAGTATGGAGATTGGGCAAAATTGTCCGGCTCGATTAATCTATTTTTAATTGCGGCATTGCTATCTTGCGCCATCTTCGGTTGAAGGCCGTTCAGTCTTGACTCGGCGGACGACGCGGATGTTTCAATTCATAATCGTGGGTAGGAAACGGATCGGGCTTGTGAAACGATGTTAGAAAACAGACTCCGCACCCCGAACGAGGTTTCATCCATGATTCAGGACGACCGCATTTTGCTTTTGGCGGGGGACGAGGATTTGCTTTCCTCTATGCCGGAAGGGCGGTGGATTGGCGGGACGACAGCCAATTTTATGACGCCCGACGGGGGCGTGACAACCAAAGACAAGATTTTTGTCACTGACATGACGGAATTTGCCGTCGATGCGAAAATAAAATCTTACGACGAAGAAGAATTATGTAAGATCGGCGGCGATTATCTACCAAACGGTTTTTCTGTCATGATCTTGCCCGGAATGAGCCGGATTCATGCGGATTTTGCCAAGGAAGTTCTGAAGTTCGACGATATTTTCAATACGCCTCTCGTCGGGTGGATTAGCGGCGTTCATTTTCCAGAAATCGGCAAGCGTATGCCTAAATGCTTTGCCGAAAACGGCGCGGCTCAGGATAACAGGGCTTCCGTTTTGCACATCTCCCTTTCGGACCGTTTTATGGTGCGGCCGGATATCATTAATTTATTTTCTCAGGGAGACGGTCCGTCAATCGAGTTTGATCGCGAAGGGTTCGCCACCGAAGGATGGTGCAGAATCGATGGCAAGCTTATGAGCCTTGCGGCGTATATTCTTAAAAACGGAATCGATACCAAGCTGCCGCTTGTCGCTAATTATAACGATGCCATGATTAACGTATCGATCCAGTCCGTTAATCCGGCTGAGGATAAGGTCAGATTTTACGCGCCAGTGTTTCGCGACGTGACTTACCGTTTTGCCGATCCGGTCAAGGACTATATTTCCAGATTTGAGACGGAAGTCGACAAAGCCAGCTTGGGGACGGTCGCATATTCCTGTAATTGCATTCTGAATTACCTTTATGGAGATCTTGAGGGTAAGCGGACCGGGCCTATGGTCGGGCCGATCACGTTTGGGGAAATCGCTTATGTGCTTTTGAACCAAACCCTTGTTTATCTTTCTATCGAGGAAACGGCTTGATGCGCGGGAACTTATCCCCGTCAGGTGTGTGTCGCAGTGGGGATGCCAAAAGGCCTTAAGCAGGGGAAGAACATGTCGAAGGAAAGCTTGTTTCGTTTTTTTACTCGACGTATCCCGAAATCGTCAAAAGGAATTGAGATAGCCATCCCTTGCGCGGACAAAAAAGAGAAAAAGATAGCTCAGAACGATTTTACGCTTCGCATTAAAGAAAAAGCCCTTTCTGTTCGCATGAAGGAAAAGGAGCGGTTGGAACGGGAACTTCAAAGCAATATCGAAAAGCTTGAGGTCGCGCAGGCCGTGGCTCTTAAGGCTCAGGAGGATCTGAAGAAAGAGGCTCGGACGTTTGAGCTTCTTCGTAGCGTCGCCGCGACCGCTAATCGGTCTTTTGACATCGACGAGGCGATTACAACGGTCTTGAATCTGATGTGCGCGTATATGGAATGCGCTTTGGGCCATGCGTATATGCGCGATCCTCAGGACGCCGTTTTACGCTCGACGAAGCTTTGGTGCGTTAGAGACAAGGAAAATCTTCAGGGTTTTATCGATGTTTCGGAAAAGCTGACTTATAAGGTCGGGGTCGGGCTTCCGGGGCTTGTTTGGGAAAAAAGGACGCCCGTGAGGATCGCGTGTCTGGCAAGCGTTCAGAATCTTCCCCGTCTTCAATTGTGTCCGAATGCGCCTGTGAAATCCGGGTTTTCGTTTCCGCTGATCGTCGATAAGGAAGTGGCTTATGTTTTGGAGTTTTTCTTTACGCGCATTACGGAAATTCCGGAAGAGTTCCAAATGGTCCTTCAGGATATCGGCAATCAGCTTGTGCAGGTTATCGAAAGGGCGCGCGCAAGGGAAATGCTTCAGCGCGCGAAAGAGGCGGCAGAAAATGCCAACGTCGCAAAAAGCGAATTCTTGGCCAATATGTCTCACGAATTGCGTACGCCGTTGAGCAGCATTATCGGGATGATTCAGCTTTTGAACGAAAAGGGTTTGGGCGAAGAGGAAAAAGCCTTGGCCAACATGGCGTTTTTAGCATCCACGAATTTGCTGGAGATCGTGAACGACATTCTCGATTTATCCAAGATCGAGGCGGGGGAGATGAAACTGGAGCATATCGGGTTCGATCCTCATTATATATTGAGAAGCATGTGCTTTGCGTTGGAGACGTTGGCTAAGGAAAAGAATATTTTACTTAAGAAGAATTTCAATAAGGATACGTTTCCATATTTATTGGGAGACCCCGTTCGATTTAACCGAATCCTGACAAATTTGGTCAGCAATGCAATCAAATATACCGACAAGGGGTCTGTCGAAATTTATGCCTATTATCGGATGATCGATGAAAACCGATTGAATTTTTCCTGCGAGATTAAGGATACGGGAATCGGGGTTCCGAAGGAAAGGCAACGGCAAATCTTTGAAAAATTTGTTCAGGCGGATGCGTCAACGACCCGGCGATATGGCGGAACCGGCCTTGGCCTTGCGATTACCAAGCAGCTTGTCGAGTTGATGGGCGGGTCGATCAGTGTCGAAAGCGAAGTCGGGGTCGGGTCGACTTTCAAATTCACGATTCCTTTTGAGATTACTGACGAGCTCAACAAGGAAAAGATAACCCGTCAGGAAAAAAGAATGCGGGGTGTTATTCCGACCCAGACAGCAAGGCTTTTGGTGGCAGAGGATCATCCTTTGAACAAGATTTTGATCGGAAAGATTCTTTCGCGTTTCGGAATTGGCGCTTTTGAGGTTGTCGAAAACGGCGAGGCTGTTCTTAAGCGTTATCGAGAGGGCGTCTGGGACGTTATTCTTATGGATTGCCATATGCCGGGGAAGGACGGATATGAAACGGCAAAGGAAATCAGGAGATTAGAGGGCGGAACGGGCAAGCATAT
Organism: uncultured Rhodospirillaceae bacterium; assembly: GCA_964449155.1. GTDB lineage: Bacteria > Pseudomonadota > Alphaproteobacteria > UBA9219 > UBA9219 > CAIXLI01. The sequence goes on from CAYVBP010000094.1 coordinate 5,590, forward strand.
TCCTATCGTTGCTATGACGGCGAGCGCTATGATCGGCGATAGGGAGAAATGTCTGTGCAATGGGATGGATGACTATATCAGTAAGCCCATAGATTTGGACGAGCTGAAAGACGTATTGGGGCAATGGCTTTACTTCAAAGCGACGGGGCATGAAGTCAAGGTTATCAAAAAAGATGCCTGTTAAGTGGCCAATATTACCCCTTTTAGGTAATTACCTGCCCGATTCCGTTGGTTAATAATTTCGTAACCCTGTGTTTTTCTTATTACTTTTATGTATCTCGCGTAAAATACTGAAATAGATAGAGCAAATTATTGAATGCGGAAGACTTGTTGGCTGATGAAGCGGTCCGGTTGTTTTCGACGGAGGGAAGCATGTTTGCGGATATGGCGGCTTTTTGGGGGTGGCGCGATTTCGTGCCGGCGTTCGACATCGAGGATTTTTTCTGTCTGCTGCCTTTTGAGATGCCAGTTGATTCGGCAAATCAAAACGCCAGAAAGGCGACTTGGATATATAAACCGGGAGAAACGCTTCCCGAGGGCGTTGTGTACAAGGTTCCGGGCAGGGGGTTTTTTTATGCGCCGATTGAGGAAGAGACCGGGATTTTATGCATCGATAAGGCCTATCGTTTAATCAGTCCGCGAAGCCGGTTGATGGAAAAAGCTAGCGAAGGAAACACGCATACGCCTTCTGAACTTGGGCCATTTGGCGCACGGGCGCGGCGCGAGGTTCAGAAGTGGTTGCTTACGGCTTACTATGGCCGCAGGAAGGCGGCGGAGTATTTCGTTCAGTACGAGCTTGGATAATGTGGGGGCTTTATA
>CAYVBP010000095.1:0-6354 GCA_964449155.1 uncultured Rhodospirillaceae bacterium
GAAATTTATTTGCCCGATGCTACGAGGGCGACAAATTAATACCAATCCCGGATCAAAATGAAGCAAAGGGGACACAATAAAAATGCCCGAACCGCCGTTACCCGTTCCATACCGCCTTTTCTGGCATTTTTATTGTGTCCCCCGCGCCCTTTCGATTCGCTGCGATCCGGGATTGGTATAAGCAATAAAGTTTCTCAAATATGGATTAACGGATATTAAAAAAAGCAAATATGTATACTTCTTCGCAATCGCGACTGCAAGAGCGCAGTGGCCAACAAAAACCCTAGAAAAAGCAAATGGTTGCGCAAGAGTCCGTTACCGCAATGCGCTTATAGTCGATGCCAAAAGTCAAAAGTTTCCGAAAAATCACCCCAGCATTGCGCGGATTTCCGGCAATTCCATGACCCATCGGGGCAGCAGTCGCACATAGGCGTTAACCAGCCTTTCGACCCACGGCATCTGCAAAGGTAAATCGCGTTCGACGACGGCGGTCGGAAAATGCTGAGACACCGACAGTCGTGTTACATCTTGCCGCGCCTCGGAAAGCAAATTGGCCTTATCCAAAAAATCGTCTGGCGACAGCGCGTTTCTTTCGGCAATGCAAGCCGCCAAAACGCCCAGTTCTTCGGGCTTCAGCCGCAATAGATGGGAAGGATGATCGACAGGCAACGCCAACCGGCGCATAGCTTCCCGATTGGCGTGGTCGACCTCGGCTGAAGAGTCGAACGCGCACGGCACGGAATAAGTGATGCCAAGATAGCTGACATATTCAAGCCCGCACGAAAACGCGCCGATAGCCAAAAGATCCGCCATTGTCGAGGCGACGCGCGTCGAATTCGTCGATTGCGCGACCCACAAAGCCGCCTCGGCGTCGATGCGCGCCCGTTGCCGGTAAAGCCCGTACAGTTCGGCCAAGGGCGACGGCAGGTCGAATTGAGCCATTCTGAAATCGCGGCCGATGTGATTTTCGATTCCGCGATGATTGCGCCTAAAGAAATCGATTTCCGGCGACGTCAGCGGCAGCCCTGCGCCCGCATCGGAAAACTCATCGATCGCATAACCGCAAATATTGGCTATGGCGGCCCAATCGTCCGAGATCAGCGGCGCAGCAAAGGCCGGGCAAGCATCGTCCTCTGTTTTATGCGCAGGCGTTTGCGGTTGAATTTCCTGACGCCGATGCGCAAGCCGCGTCAGCCAGTCGAGCAGAGAAAAGCTGCGTTCCAGCGCATCGGGTTCGTCGGACAAAGAGACGTCGTTTGTATTCGCGGCGATCAATTTCATGTTCATGCCGCGCTTCCCACATTCTGAGAATCGGCCATCGAAGAATCCAAACGGAAGTCGTTTTTCAAATTCACGAAAGATACCTGCGAATGAAAAGGAAAGATTCGACGAACGAACGTGACGCAAGAAGGAAGAGAACTGATTTGCGAAGAAGAATCTATCCGAAGGGCAGAGAGACTGTTAAGGAGAAATTCACAAAGATGAATCCAAAATTAATTTATCCGAATCGATGTGCGTTTCGAGTCACACATTGTTCCGATGCGACAATGTTTTCTGTGTTTAGTCAAAAACAGAGTCAATCCAATGAGATGACTCGACTATTCGTCGTTTTTCAGCTGTGACGTAATAAAAAGTCCTCGATTCACTCTGATCTGGGATCTAATTATTATTGCTTTGAACCCCCGGCACGGGGAACCGTTTGCACAACGTCCTTGTTTCCTCGCGCAGTTTCGCAAGCAGCGCCTCGTCCTGCGGCGCGCGAAGAACCTTCAGCATGATCTTCGCAAGCTGCACCATCTCTGACTCTTTCATGCCGCGCGCGGTGGCGGCGGGCGTTCCAAAACGGATGCCGCTTGGCTTCAACGGCGGATTAGGATCGTCAGGAATGACGTTCTTATTCAGAGTAATCCCAACTTTGTCGAGAGCCTTCTCCGCAATGTCTCCCGTAATGCCAAATCCGGTTGCGGTGTTAATGACCAGCAAGTGGTTCTCTGTCCCGCCTGTAATCAAGTGCGCGCCGCCCGCCAGCAATTCCTTGGCGAACGCTTGCGCGTTATCCAAAACCTGCTGCGCATAGGCCTTGTACTCGGGCGTCTGAACAAGCTTAAGCGTCGTGGCAAGTCCGGCCACCGCATGCATGTGCGGTCCGCCCTGCATGCCCGGAAAAATGGACTTGTCGATAGCGGGGCCATAAATCTTCTTGCATAAAATCAGCCCGCCGCGAGGCCCGCGCAGGGATTTATGCGTCGTCGTCGTCACGACGTCGAAGCCGAAGTCCATCGGATTCTTCAACGCGCCGCCCGCAATCAGGCCGCCCAAATGGCTGACATCCGCCATCAACAAAGCCCCGACTTCGTCAGCGATTTTTCTAAAGCCGGCATAATCGTATTCGCGGGGATAAGACGAGTGCCCGCAAACGATCATCTTGGGCCGCGTGTCGAGCGCGATTTGGCGGACCTTTTCCAAGTCGATCAGTCCGCTGGGAAGCTCCGTGCGATAGCGCGTAAATTTAAAAATCTTCGCCATATTCGTAACGGGGTGCCCATGCGACAAATGCCCGCCGTGGGTCAAATCCATGCCCAAGACAACGTCGCCGGGCTTCAACAACGCAAAATAAACCGCCTCGTTCATGGGGCATCCGGAAAGAGGCTGAACGTTCGCATATTCCGCGCGGAAGACTTTCTTAGCGCGTTCGCGCGCAAGATTTTCGATGGTGTCCGTATTCTCCTGTCCGCCGTAATAGCGCCGTCCCGGATACCCTTCCGAATACTTGTTGTTGAACACGGAACCGAGGAGGGCATACACCTCCGGAAAGCAATAGTTTTCGGAAGGAATAAGTTCAATGCCTTCGCTTTGACGCGTTTCCTCGCTCATTAAGGCGTTAAAAACATCGATATCCGTGTTCTTTAAGCGTTCAAGGGCAGCGGACGAATAAGTAAAATTGGTCATGGCGGTTCCTCGGCAAGGACAAAAGAAAGAAAATAAGCCTCTTTAATGCCTTGGATATACATAAAAAGTCAAGGATCAGGGTTCTTCTTGCACTCAGGCCCCGGACCCCTTAAATTCCCCGCCCATGAAAGAAACGCCGTCAGCCATTCCGCCCGACATTGCGGCCCTAGGATTCGAGGAAGCCTTGGCCGAGCTTGAAAAGCTCGTCAAGCAGCTCGAAGACGGCAAAGCGCGTCTCGACGACGCGGTTAAAGCCTACGCGCGCGGCGCGCAACTCAAGCGCCATTGCGAGCTCAAGCTGCGCGAAGCTCAGGCAAAGATCGAGCAAATCGCAGTCGGCACCGACGGAACAATCGCAACCAAACCGTTCGATTCATAAGCATTCCCCAACCTCTTAACCCCCAGCGTTCCATGCCCTCAATCAGCCAGCCTCTCGCATCCGCCATGTCCGAAGCCGCCGAGTCCGTTGAAAAGGCGCTCGAGACATTATTGCCCAAGTCGGATTTCCCCGAAAACCGGCTGTACGACGCGATGCGTTACGGCGCGCTCAACGGCGGCAAGCGCCTGCGTCCGTTTTTGGCAATCAGTTCGGCGCGCATGTTTGGCGTCAGCGATGCTTGCGCCCTGCGCGCGGCGGCGGCCATTGAATGCGTGCACTGCTATTCGCTGGTCCATGACGATTTGCCTGCGATGGACAATTCCGACCTGCGTCGCGGCAAGCCGACGGTGCATAAGAAATTCGACGAAGCCACGGCCGTGCTTGCGGGCGATTGTCTGTTGACGATCGCGTTTGAAATCCTTGCCGATCCGCGCACGCACGAAGACCCGCAAGTGCGCTGCCGCCTCGTTTCGGCATTGGCGCGAGCGTCGGGCGTTCAAGGCATGGCGGGCGGCCAGATGCTCGACCTCATCGCCGAAACGACGCCTCTTGACATCGGCGCCATCACGCGCCTTCAACGCATGAAAACAGGCGAGCTTATCGCCGTCTCGACCGAAGCCGGGGCGATCCTCGGCAAGGCCAGCGCTCATCACACGAGCGCCTTGCGCGCCTATGCCCACGATCTGGGGCTGGCGTTTCAAATTATCGACGATCTTCTGGACGCCGAAGGCACGGAAGAAGAAACCGGCAAACCCGTCGGCCGCGATGTCGAAGCGGGCAAAGCGACGTTTGTCACGATTCTGGGGGCAGAGCGCGCGCGCAGCCAAGCGCGGCTATTATCCGAACAGGCGATCGATCACCTGTCGGTTTTCGAAGGCCGCGCCAAGAATTTGCAAGACGTCGCGCGTTTTGTCGTCGATAGAAAGAACTGAAGATGGCGGAAGAATACCTGATTGAACGTTCCATCGAGATCAACGCGGGCCATCGCGTCGCCTTATCGGGCGCGTCCGCGTGCAAGAATCTGCATGGGCATATCTATAAAATCGTCGCCGTTTGTCGCGGTCCCATCGCCGAGGCGGGCGACCAGCAAGGCATGGTTATCGATTTCAGCTTTCTTAAACAGGAAATGATGCGGGAAATCCACGACTGCTGCGACCACGCGATGATCTTGGGCGTAAAGGACCCGCTGGTGGAAATGTTTGTCGGAAAGGAAATCTTCGCGGCCGAAGTATGCCCCGAAGTCGCGCGCGCAGGCTTTTACCGGACAGCGACATCGGCGGTCGGCGCTTTATACGTTTTGCCTCAGCTTCCGACGGCGGAAGTGATGGCGGCGCATTGGTACAACAAAATGCGCGGAAAGATCGCGGACTGCACGAAAGGCTGCGCGCGCCTTTCCCAAATCAAGGTTTTCGAAACCCCGACGAGCATGGCGGCCTATCCGGCATAACCTCGTCATTCCGGCGAAGGCCGGTGAAGAAGCTGAGAAAGACTAGATAAAACCGAGCGATAGCATATTTTACGGACAAAAGGTAATGACAACCGATAAAAAACTGACCCTCGTTTCCCCCGCCAACAAAGGTGTCACTGACGCCGAGGCCGAAAGCGCCGTGCGCCTTCTGATCGAATGGATTGGCGAGGATCCCTCGCGCGAAGGGCTGATCGAAACGCCGCGTCGCTACATCGACGCATGGAAAGAATTCTTCAAAGGCTATAAGGAAGATCCGCGCAAGCACCTGAAAAAGACCATTGGCGACGTCGGCACATACGACACGCCGATTACGCTTCAAAACATCCGCGTCGAAACGACCTGCGAGCATCACCTCGTGCCCTTTATTGGCGAGGCGTTTATCTCGTACATTCCCGACAAAAAGGTCGTGGGCATCAGCAAGTTGATCCGACTGATGGACGGCTACGCCAAGCGCATGCAGATCCAAGAGCGTCTGACTTACGACGTCGCGCAAGCCATTCACGAAGAACTGGCCCCCAAAGGCGTTGCCGTCGCCATCCGCTCCGAGCATTTCTGCATGACCACACGCGGCGCGCATCGTCCCGGCGCGCGCATGATGACGACCGCATGGTTTGGCGACTACAAAACGAACGAAAGCCTAAGAAAAGAATTTCTATCCGTCGTTAACGCATCCCGGACCGCCTAACGAGAAAGGACGAAATGCCTTCTCTCTCTCTTTCGCCCCACATCCTCGTCGTTGACGATGACACGCGTTTGCGCGCGCTTCTAGGGCGATACTTGAGCGAGCAGGGGTTTGTCGTCACGACGTCGCGCAGCGCGGCGGACGCGCGCGCCAAGCTCAAAAGTCTTGCGTTCGACCTTATGGTTCTGGACGTCATGATGCCGGGCGAAAGCGGCTTCGATCTGACGCGCGGCCTGCGCGCGGGCGACGCGGCAACGCTGCCGATCCTTCTTCTGACGGCCAAAGGCGAAACCGACGACCGTATCGAAGGCCTCGAAGCTGGCGCCGACGATTATCTGATGAAGCCTTTCGAACCGCGCGAGCTTTTGTTGCGCATCAACGCCATTCTGCGCCGCGCGCCCAAGCCCGCGCCCATGCCGAAGGCGGAAATTCGCCTCGGCCCTTGGACCTACGATCCCAAACGCGATGAACTTAAATCGGAACAAGAAGTCGTCGTTCTGACGGGAATGGAAGCCGCGCTGATGCGCACCCTTGCGGAATCTCCCGGAAAGATTTTAAGCCGCGAAACTCTGGTCGAGCGCAGCGCCGCAGGCCAAGCGATCAACGACCGCACCATCGATGTCCAAGTCACCCGCCTCCGCCGCAAAATCGAGCCCGACGCTAAAAACCCAAGATATCTCGTCACAGTCCGCGGAGAGGGATACACGTTACGCCCTGATTAAGACGGCGTTGGAATCGGGAGGCACGATGGAAACACAACAAATGCCCACCGCCCTAAATACTGCCCCCAATACCCCAAACAAAGGGGACACAATTAAAAAGCCGGAAAAGGCGGTATGGAACGGGTAACGGCGGTTCAGGCATTTTTATAAGTCC
>CAYVBP010000096.1:0-6154 GCA_964449155.1 uncultured Rhodospirillaceae bacterium
ACTTTCCCCTTGCAAAAAGGGCGACTAGAGACCCCGCCTTCGCGGGGATGACGGGGGGGCGGGGATGACGGGGGGTAAATATTATTGGCCGGATGATGGACGCAGGAAGAATTCAAGTTTTTGAAGTTCCGGTTCCGCGATCTTGACGAGATTCGATACGCGTTGGCTGTAGTTGATGACAAGCATTGTATCGCATCGGGTCCGGATCTCGGCCGCGCTTCTCTTGACGAAGGCCATCGTTTCTTTCGCAGCCGCCAGTTCTTTTGCCAAAAATGAGTTTACGCGGATGCGGTCGCGGGCGTTTTCCATGATTGTGGATAGGCTGAAAAGATCGCTGAGCAGGTGTGTGGCGCTCGATATTCCCGAAAGGTCGTTTTGCAGGCTGGTCAGGCAGGCGAGTTCTTTGGGCGTTGAGTCGTAGGACAGCATGCTTTTTTGGAGCTGCCTGATTTCGTTTTCATCGTCGATGGCCGTTTTCTGTATTTGTTCGAAATGCTGGATAATTGTTGTTTCGAAGTCTCCGGCATAAGACAGTTCCGGCGCGAGCAGCGCGAGAAAAGCCGTGACGACAGCAAGAAATCTCACAATTTGCCTCCCCGAAAAAGTGTTCGCTTGGCGAAAGCGATCAATCGCCGACGTAAAAACAAAATGAGGCAGGCGGCTTTTTTCGTCAACACAATTTTCTGAGGCAAAAACGAATTGAGCAAGAAGGATAGTATGGACTGGGCTGGAGTCAAGTCGGCGGTTGGCTTTTCGACGCGTGAATACAACTGCGTTCTCCCTTTGCCGCGGAACTTAAACAAGACATACTGTTCGCAGAGACTCAGATTCACATCAGACGGGGAGCGGGAAATGGGTATGAAGACAAAAGCGCGGTTGTGCATGGCGGTTTCCGTAGTGGCGCTGACTTTGGGAGGCGTCGTTCCGGCGAAGGCCGAGGATGCGGCGACGCTGAAGGCATTGCAGGAACAAATCAACGCGCTTCAAAAACAACTGACAATACTTCAGGCGGCGCAGGCTAAAAGCGAAAAAGCTGCTGTTGTACGGGCGGCTGCTCCTGTCCCTGTGGCCTCGGCGGCGGGCGAGGCGAAAGGCAGCGATCTTCATGGAGTCATTAAGGCCAAGACGGGCGTGGATTTGACTTTGGGCGGCTTTATCGATGTGACGGGGGTTTTCCGCACGAAGAACGAATCGGCCGATGTGACGTCGAACCTTAATACGATGATCCCCTTCAATAACGCTGCCAACGCGCATGAAAACGAATTCCGCGCATCGGCGCGCACGACGCGGTTGTCGCTGTTGGCGACGGGCAATCCCGATGCCGATACAAAGCTGACTGGCTATGTTGAAGTCGATTTCTTGGGGTCGGGGTCGAACTCGACGACGACGCAGACAAGCGGCTATGTGCCGCGCTTGCGCCATGCGTTCGGCGAATACGAAAACAATGCGTGGGGACTCCATTTGCTCGGCGGCCAGAGCTGGAGTTTGGTCACGATGAGCAAGGTCGGCATGAATCCTCTCGACGGAAACATTCCGAACGTGGTCGATTCCGCCTATATTCCCGGCTTTAACTTTACGCGCGCGCCTCAGATTCGCGTCATGAAGGATTTTGACGACAAGAGGCTGTGGGTCGGCATTTCGGCCGAAGCGCCGCAGGCTGAGGCTAACGGCGTTTGCGTTTCGTCATCGCCGTTGGGCAATTCGCCGAGCACGGCGACGGATGCGTGCACCGGATTCCCCTCGACGACGCAGATTACCAGTACCGGCTATACGGCGGGATATGCCGGAAGCCAGTCGACGGATATCGCGCCCGATATCATCGGCAAGGTTTCTTACGATGCGGGTTGGGCTCATGTCGAAGCGTTCGGTGTGATGCGGTTCTTCCACAATATGGTCGGGACGAACGCTCATAATAACTATTATGTCTCTGGGGGCGGCGGCGCGGCGGCTATTGTGCCGATCATTCCAAAGAAACTCAGCGTTCAGGCCAACTTTATGGCCGGGCAGGGCATCGGGCGTTATTCGGCGGCGCAGTTGCCGGATTTCTCTGTGACTCCGACAGGTTCTTTGAAGCCGCTTGAGGAGTATACTGCGATGTTCGGCATCGTCGGAAAGCCTACGCCGTCTACCGATGCCTATTTATATGCCGGGTTGGAGCAGGTGTTTCGTCATAGCGTGAACGGTCAGACGAAGAACGTTTACGGCTATGGGAACTTCGGTGTCGACAATACAGGGTGCAATACCATCGGCGGATCGTGCTATGCGCAGACATCGAGCGTTTGGCAGATCTCGCCCGGAGTTTGGCAACGCATTTATGGCGGAAATTACGGCAAGCTTCAGGTCGGGTTACAGCATTCGTGGACGCGTCGTAACGCGTTTTCGGATAGCTCGGGCGTGAATCCCCATGCCATCGAGAATATTACGATGGTGTCTTTCCGGTACGCGCCGTTTTGATAAACAAGAGGCTGCCGATTGCGGTGACGCGTCGGCAGCCTATTTTTTTATCTACGATAAAGCGTTATTTTATATATTTTGCCCCCACAATAGCAGTTATTTTCTACTTTTTGTTTGACTTTTGCGTTTGGAATCAGCCATCATGCCCGAGTCTTTCGGCATTTTGCTTGAAAAAGACGGGGTTAAGGTCATTTGTTAATGAGCAGCGATAGACCCATATATTGCGCAGCGTTAAGCTGCCACGGTTTCCTTAAGGATAGCCAAAGTCTCTGGTCTTTCTGCCAGCGTTTTCTTTCGCGTATTTCTATGTTTGGTTGTGGCTCCTTCGGTTGCGGCTCGTCGTCGTCGTGGTCCCCCCAGGACCAATAGACGCGCACTACTCACCCCACATCACCGTAGTTTTTAATCCTCAGGCAGGAGCCGAGCAATGTGTTTAAGTATATCGATATTTAAGAGTCTCGCTATGGGAGCGTTCCGCCGTATCGACGCCAAGCCCAACATGAAGGGGGTGTAATTCATGTCGGGTTCTTTCCCTCAAAAGCCTTCGCGGCGACCGAAGAGTCCCTGTTTTTCTAGCGGACCTTGCGCAAAGCGTCCGGGATGGTCGTTGGACGCGCTTAAAAATGCTGCGGTAGGCCGTTCGCACCGCGCAAAAATCGGCAAAGATAGACTTAAACAAGTTATCGACGAAACCAAGGCTATGCTTGGCCTTCCCGAGGATTACGTTTTGGGAATTATGCCCGCATCCGATACGGGCGCCATCGAGGCCGCTTTGTGGTCGTTGCTGGGGCCTCGGCCGGTCGATGTTTTTGCTTGGGAAACTTTCAGCAAGGAATGGATGACCGATTGCGTGTCGCAGCTGAAATCTCTTGAGACGCGCGTTTTCGTCGAAGAATTTGGAAAAATTCCAGATCTGAGGCAAGCCGATTTCGATCACGACATCGTTTTTGCTTGGAACGGAACGACGTCGGGCGTCATCGTTCCGAACGGGGACTGGATTGCTTCGGACCGCAAAGGGTTGACACTTTGCGATGCCACATCGGCGATTTTCGCGGTTCCGATGCCGTGGGATAAGCTTGATGTCGTTACGTTCAGCTGGCAGAAGGCTCTTGGAGGAGAAGCGCAGCACGGCATGCTTATTCTTTCTCCTCGCGCGGTCGAGCGGCTCGAAACGCACACTCCGGCGTGGCCGATGCCAAAAATCTTTCGCCTTACTGAAAAAGGCAAGCTTAAGAAAGATATTTTCGAGGGGGCGACGATCAATACGCCATCGATGCTGTGCGTCGAGGATATGCTCGATGCGCTCGACTGGGCGCGCTCTGTTGGCGGCGCGGAAGGCCTTGCGCGGCGCACGAAAGCGAATTTCGGCGCGATCGAACGCTGGGTCGAACGCGCACGGTGGATCGGGTTTTTGACGGAAGATTCCGCTTGCCGTTCGCCGACTTCCGTGTGTCTTAAGCCGTTTGATCCGGAAATTACGGCTTTGGATAGGGCCGGGCAGGTTGCGTATTTTAAGAAAATTGCCGAGGCGCTTGAAGCTGAGGGCGTCGCCTACGACATCGGTTCCTATCGCGACGCGCCGCCGGGCTTGCGCATTTGGTGCGGCGCGACGATTGAGAAAGAAGATGTAGAGGCGCTTGCGGAATGGATCGATTGGGCGCGCTCCTTGCAGAAAATGACGGGAAATTAAGGAATATCACATGAACAAGAACAATCAGCTGTCAGCTGACGTTGCGGCAAAACTAAAAACCATTGTCGGGCCGAACGGCTACACCGAAGATCCTTCGGAAATCGAACCATATGTAAAAGAATGGCGCAGTAAACATAAAGGTCATTCGCCCCTTCTTTTAAAACCGTCCACGACGGAGCAGGTTTCGGCTATTCTTTCGGTTTGCAACGAAAATCATACGGCCGTCGTGCCGCAGGGCGGCAATACCGGCCTTGTTGGCGCGCAGATTCCGTTGAAGGGCGAAGTTCTGTTGTCTTTAGGCAAAATGAACAAAATTCGCTCGATTGACGCGGGCGAAGCCAGCATGATTGCCGAAGCGGGCGTGATCCTTGAGATCGCGCAGCAGGAGGCTGAAAAGGCCGATTTGCTTTTGCCGTTGAGCATGGGATCGAAGGGAAGCGCAACGCTTGGCGGCATGGTTTCTACCAATGCGGGAGGTGTGAACGTCGTGCGCTATGGCATGGCGCGTGCGCAAACGCTCGGTCTGGAGGTCGTGCTTGCGAACGGGCAGATCGTCAATATGTTGCGCACGTTGCGCAAGGATAATACCGGATACGACCTTAAACAGCTTTTTATCGGCGCGGAAGGGACGCTTGGCGTCGTGACCGCCGTTGCGCTTAAGTTGTATCCGAAATCGCCCGAGTGCCTGACGGCGTTCTTGGCCATCAAGGATTTGGATATGGCGTTTCACCTTCTTACGCGGTTGCAGGCGGCGACGGGAAATCTTCTCGATGCTTTCGAAGTTTTTCCGCGAAATGTCCTTGAACTTGTTTTCAAGCATATTCCCGGGTCGCAGGATCCTCTTGCCTCGCCGTCGCCGTGGTACGTTCTTTGCGAAATTTCCGGCGCGGTCGGAATTAAAGAAATTGCGGAAGAAATTCTGGAAGACGTTATTGCCGATGAGCTTGTAACCGATGCCGTTATCGCCGCAAGCCACGCGCAACGCGAGGCGTTGTGGAGATTGCGCGAAACCATGTCGGAGGCCAAGAAAAAGGGCGGGCAGGTTCTTGAATATGATATTTCGGTTCCTGTTAAATCCGTGCCGGATTTTATGGCGCGCGCGTTGAAAGTTTCAGCGGAGGTTGCGCCTGAGTTGACGCCCGTGCCTTATGGACATCTTGGGGATGGGGATATCCATTTTAATTTCATCAGCGAAAAAGGATGCAGTAAAGAACGCATCGCGGCTTTGGCGGGCGATCTTTCTCGAGCTATTTACGGGGTTGTGCGCGAGTTCGGCGGCTCTATCGGGGCCGAACATGGCATCGGCGTTTTGAAGAGGGAAGAACTCAAACTTCATAAAAGCGCGGTTGAGATGGATCTTATGCGCACGATTAAAAAATCGCTCGACCCGAATAATATTCTTAATCCCGGAAAATTGTTGTCGGTGTAGGGGCTGCTTTTGAGAGTAGGCGCTTTTATGATGCCTTGCATTTTGTGGACAGTCGTTCGCACTGATTTCAGTTTGGTTGATCCTGTATGAAATGATTTGCTTGTTTCGGGGCGAGGGAAAGTTGTTTTTGGGGTGTTTTTTGTTGAGATATCAACTGGATCCCCGCCTTCGCGGGGATGACGAAGGAGGGGGCGGGGATGACGGCTTTTTTTGAGAGGGGTTATTTATAGGCCGATGGTATGAGGGCCAATGCAGAATAAAATGATACCAAGCTTGGATCAAAGTGAAGCGAAGGGGACACAATAAAAATGCCCAAACGGCGGGTCTCCGTTCCGCACTGCCTTTTCCTGCATTTTTATTGTGTCCCCCGTGTTCCTTCTTCAATCTGATCTGGGATCGGTATGAGTATGTAAAAAAAGAGACCCTTGTGCTGTGCGGATACACGAAACATGGTTGCGCTTACGGAATGGTTCGTTCGGGACGATTGATTTCCGGAACACAGCAATGTGCGGCATACAATCAGAATTCTATTTTTTGATTGATGGTTTCGGAATCGAAACACTCTCTCGTTTCTGTGCAAA
>CAYVBP010000097.1:0-5892 GCA_964449155.1 uncultured Rhodospirillaceae bacterium
AATGGTGCCTGGGGACGGAATTGAACCGCCGACACGGGGATTTTCAGTCCCCTGCTCTACCAACTGAGCTACCCAGGCTTTTTGAAACAGGTTGTCGCTTATAGGAAAGGTTTTGCGGATTGTCTACCCTTTCGGCGCTTTTGGGGTTAAATTTTTTATGTCTCTGAGCCATCGTCCGAGGACGGTAACGCATCGGATTCGGATTCGCTTTCGTTTTCGTCGCCGTTAACTTTGTATCCGCCGGTTAGCCAGTTCCCTAAATCAAGCGTTGCACAGCGTTTCGAGCAAAATGGGCGCGTTTCGCTGGCGGCGGGTTTTCCGCAAATCGGGCATTGCGAGGGCTTTTTGGAGGAATTTTTCGTCAAAATATCCACCCTGCGCCGCGCAGGATTTGCGCGACATCGAACATCGGCAGGCCGACAATGCCGGAATAGGAACCGGATATGTATCGGATCAGCGTCGCCGCGCGGCCTTGTATAGCGTAGCCTCCGGCTTTGCCGAGGCCTTCGCCACTTTGGACGTAAGCGGCGATGTCTTGCGGCGATAGTTGCCGGAATATAACCGCGCTTTCGTTCGTTCGACGCACGATTTTGCCGTCAGGCGTTCGCATCGCCACGGCTGTGTAGACCCGATGACGACGGCCAGACATGAGGGTTAGAAAGTCTCGGACATCTTCGGGCGACCCGGCTTTGGGAAGGATACGGCGTCCAACCGCGACAACGGTGTCCGCCGCAAGGATAAAAGACCCCAGAGGTTCGGAGTCGGCTATGGCATGCAGCTTTTCAAGCGCGAGGCGCTCGGCTTGCGTTCGGGGCTTTTCTTTCGGTTTCGGCGTCTCGTCAATATCGGCCGATACGACTTTGTCCGGCACGATTCCCATATCGCGAAGCAAATCAAGACGCCTTGGCGACGAAGAGGCAAGGATAAAGACAGGATTTGTCATGAAAAAATCTGATACTATCTTGTGGCTATTGAAAAACTTGACAATATGTTAACACTATTTTCTCTATTCTGGAAAGGAGAGGATTCTCTTCTATGTCCCGGCTTATGTTCCGTTTCATTTTCGCCTTAGCGGGTGCATGCAGCGCTTTTGCGTTCGCCGCCGATGCGGCAACTGCCGCTTCAGCGGCAATTCCGGCGACCGTCGCGGCAGGCAAACGGAGCGCTGAAGCTCAGGACTCGGCAATCGTTCCGCATAAGGCTCTTTACAAACTGAAGATGGGGCCGGCCAAAAATGGCGCGCCTCTTTCCGACGTGTCGGGAACCATGTCGTTTGAATTCGGCGACGTTTGCGACGGATGGGCGACCCAACAGCACATGCGTTTGCATTTCTCTTATGTCGACGGCAACGAACAGGATATCGCGAGTTCGGAGCTGTCGTGGGAGGCCAAGGACAGAAAAAAATATATCTTTAACAGCCGCGTTTTCGCCGACGGCGAAGAAAGCGGAAGATTTAAGGGAAAGGCCTTTCAAAATGCAGACGGAACCGTTTCCGTTTCTTATGACATTCCGGAGGGAAAGACCCTTTCTTTGCCAACCGGAGCGCTGTTTCCGACGGCACACACCTCTTTGATCTTGTCAAATGCCGCAGACGGCGAGAAATTCTTTATGCGCAGGGTATTCGATGGTTCGGACGAAGATGGGGCCAGCGATATCAGCGCGTTTGTTTCGCAACGTCCCGTCGATGAAAACGCTTCGCCGCTTAAGCCCAACTTGAAAAAAAATTCTTTGCTGTCCGAGACTCCTTGGCCCATTCATTTGGCTTTCTTTAAGATCGAAAGCGAGACTGAGGAATCCGACTACGAGATGGATCTTAAGCTTTTGCCGAACGGGGTCGTCAAAGAATTGAAAATCGATTACGGAGACTATACCATCGTCGGAAATCTTGAAGACATCCACGCCCTTCGCACACCCTTATGCCCATGACTTCCGATTCTCATATGACCGGCAAAAAACTTGTGATGATCGTCGAGGACAACGATCTGAACTTGAAGTTGTTTCGCGATCTTCTTGAAGCGCACGGCTATGCGACGCTGCACACGCGCGATGGGTTTCAAGTTCTCGATCTTGTGCGCAACAATCATCCTGATCTGATCCTTATGGACATTCAGTTGCCAGAAATCTCGGGCATCGAGATTACGGGCTGGCTGAAAGCCGACGAAGAGTTAAAGAAAATCCCGGTCGTTGCCGTCACTGCTTTCGCCATGCGCGGAGACGAAGAGAAAATTCGCGCCGGCGGCTGCGACGACTATCTGGCCAAGCCTATTGCCGTTCATCAATTCATCGCGACCGTCAAGAAGTATGTATAGCCATGTCCGCTCGAATCCTCATCGTTGACGATACGCCGTTGAACATCAAAATGCTCGCGGCGAAGCTGGCGCACGATTATTATGCCGTCTCGACCGCGGAAAGCGGCGCTGAGGCTTTGAAGAAAGCTCTGGAAGAAAAACCAGACATCATTCTTCTGGACGTTATGATGCCCGATATGGACGGATTCGAGACATGCCGTCTTTTAAAAGCAAATCCTTCTTCCGCCTTTATTCCCGTCATTATGGTCACGGCGCTGTCTGACATTGCCGATCGCGTGCGCGGATTGGCCGCTGGCGCGGATGACTTTTTAAGCAAGCCCATCAATGATATAGCCTTGATGTCGCGCATCCGGTCTTTGTTGCGCATGAAGATTTTGATGGACGAATGGCGGTCGCGCGAGGCGACGGCTTTACAACTTTCGCCTATTTTGGCCGAGGCTTTGTCCGATCGTTTGAGCGTTCGTAATTGCCGCGTGTTGGTCGTCGATGATGACGAAACGGATGTTTCTCTTATTCGGGAGGCGTTGAAGCCTTTGGCCGCGCAGGTCGTCGCGGCAAACACTATCGCCGAGGCCGAGGCTCTTTTGGCCAAGGATTCGTTCGATCTTGTGTTTTCGAACATCGACCTTCGCGACGAAGACGGGCTGGCCATTTGTCCTCGGTTACGGTCAAATCAGGCGACACGGCATGTGCCCATTTTACTGCTGGCCACGGCTGAGGAAATTGAGAAGGTCGCCAAGGGGCTTGATCTTGGCGCGAACGACTATTTGCTGCGACCGTTCGATTCCCACGAAACGTTCGCGCGCGCGCGGACCCAGCTTCGGCACAAGCGCAATTACGATCGTTTGCGTAGCGGGCTTGAAAAAAATCTTATGCTCGCGCTTATCGATCCGTTGACGGGCGCGTTTAACAGGCGCTATCTCGACGCGCATATGCCTCATTTTTTCCAGCATGCGGCAGAGGTTATGCGGCCGCTTTGCGTTCAGATGATCGATATCGACTATTTTAAGAAGGTCAACGACACTTACGGACATCCTGCGGGCGACAGCGTGTTAAGAGAAGTCGCGCAGCGCATTCCTAACTGTATTCGCCCATCCGATTTCTTCGTTCGCATGGGCGGCGAGGAATTTGCGATCGTTATGCCTGAGACCGAATTGCGCCACGCCGAAAAAATCGCGGAGCGCGTGCGCAAAAAGATCGCGGAGGAGCCTTTTGTTATTCCCAACAACGATAAAAACCTGCAAATTACAATTAGCGTCGGCGTCGCGGCGGCATCGCGGCTGAATCATGACAATCCGAACGATGTTTTCGATCGCGCTGACGCGGCTCTTTTGATTGCCAAGAAAAAAGGCCGCAATAGGATTATTCTCGATACGGCAACATGACCGTTTCTTCTTCTTTTCCCGTGTTTGACCGCGCGGCGGTTCTTTGTCATTTCGCGCGCGCGGACTTTGGCAGACATTGCGCCTTGTTCGATGACGCGGCGGCGCAGCTGGGCGAACGTATTGGCGAGATCGCACGGCCTTTTGCTCTGGCGCTTGATTTAAGCCCGTTTCCGTTCTTGGCAAAGCGCGAGGGTAACGCGTTCGATGTCGAAACGCCGTCGACGACGCCGGACGAGGAGGCTTTGCCCTATGCGCCGGAAAGTTTTGACCTTGTTGTCAGCAATTTAGGCTTGCATTGGGTTAATGATTTGCCGGGCGCTTTGGCCCAATGCAGGACCGTTTTAAGACCGGAAGGAGTGTTCCTTGCGTCAATGATCGGCGGAAATTCTTTGTTCGAGCTGCGCGAATGCTTGATGGAAGCTGAATTGGCCGTAATGAATGGCGCTAGCCCTCGCCTATCGCCGACAGTCGATTTACGCACGGCGGGCAATCTTCTTCGCCGCGCAGGGTTTTCTTTGCCCGTCGCGGATATTGAGACCGTTACGCTGATGTATACCGATTTATTCGCCCTGATGCGCGATTTGAGGGGGATGGGACAGACAAATGCCCGTTCGGATCGCTTACGCACGCCCACGCGCCGCGCGGTCTTCGAGACGGCGGCGGATTTATATAAAAAACGCTTTGGAACTCCCGAAGGAAGCATTCCCGCGACTTTTGACATTGTCTACCTTCATGGGTGGAAATAGTTAATATTTGGGGGTTGGGAAAAGCATTTTGAAATGTTAGGCTTTCGTATCCGAATCTCGAATCTCCCCTTCCCCGATGTTTGTCGATCCTACCCATCTTTCCCGCGAAGAACTATTGGCCGCTCTGCGCGAGTGCATTCATAAGTATCGCGCGGTCTTCGGCAATCCCGACATCGGTATTTTTCATTTAATCGATTGCGGAAAGTGGACGACGGCCAATCCGACCGTCGCTTTGCTTTTGGGCTATGCAGACCCCAGCGAGATTTTAAAGGCTCAGCCCGATTTTTACGGCAAATTATTCGTCGATCCGGAACAGCGCGAAAGATGGCTTAATGGCGTTAAGACAAGACGCAGCCATGCCGAAGAATGCGCCATCAAGACAAAGCACGGCGAGGTTCTTTGGGTCAATTTGAGCGGACATCAAACTTTGGATCAGAGCGGGGCCGTTGGCTATGAGTGCACGCTTTACAACGTTACAAAACGCCGTCAGGCGGAGTTAGATTTAATTCACGCCAAAGAACAGGCCGATTACGCCAATCGCAGCAAATCCGAGTTTCTGGCCAATATGAGCCATGAGTTGCGCACGCCTTTAAACGCTATTATCGGGTTTTCGGAGATCATTAAGGATCAGCTGTTTGGGGATGTCGGACAGCCGCAGTATGTCGAATATGCCAAAGATATTTACGACAGCGGCCAGCTTCTTTTGTCTTTGATTAACGACATTCTCGATATGTCCAAGATCGAGGCCGGAAAGCGCCAGCTTCAGGAGACCGTTTTGAATATCGAGGCTACGGCACACTCCGTTTCGCGTCTTGTCGACGCCCGCGCGAAGGCAGGAAAAGTTCGCCTGAATTTGCACGTTCCGCACAACTTCCCCGCCCTGCGCGGCGAGGAAAAGGCGATGAAGCAGATTTTGACCAATCTGTTGACCAACGCCATCAAATTTACCAACGAGGGCGGCAGCGTGACACTTTCGGCGATTGTCGATAAGGAAGGCCAGATGATTATCAGCGTTATCGACAACGGCATCGGCATTGCCGAGAAGGATATTGCCGTTGCGCTGGCCCCCTTTGGACAAATCGAAAGCGCGTTGAGCCGCAAACATCAGGGAACGGGCCTTGGGCTGCCTTTGACGCGCGCGCTGGTCGAACTTCACGGCGGGAGTTTCGACCTTAAAAGCGAACTAGGCAGCGGCACGACTATTAGCCTGATTTTCCCGGCCTCTAAGGTTGTTTATCAGGCCGCCCAGAAACCTGTGGAGGCTTTGGCCGGGGAAGAACAGGTTTTGTGAAATGACTCGCGGGCAGAGAGGCCAGAAGACAGGGCGCGATTTGGGAACCCGAAAAAATACCGAAAGAGCAATTTTTGGCTGAAACTTCAACTGGATCCCCGCCTTCGCGGGGATGACGGGAGGGAAGCGGGGATGACGGGAGGGAAGCGGGGATGACGGGA
>CAYVBP010000098.1:0-5851 GCA_964449155.1 uncultured Rhodospirillaceae bacterium
GGCACAATGCTTGCTTTGATGGAGGGAAACGAACTTTTCTTTCTATGGATCGAACATGAAAAAGAAGTTATCTGCCGTCCTTTGCGAAGCGTTTCGTCGTCCGCCTATGATCGGCGCGGCTTTTGGGATTCTTTTGGTCCTTAGCCCTATTGTTATGGGCGGACATTTTTATTTGATGCTTTTCAGCCTTGGCGGGCTGATTATCGTGGTTGGAGGGGTCGTTACCGTCGCCTTCATGAGCTTTGAGGCGATAGAGGTTCATAAGGCTATCGCGGCAATCCGGCAGCTTTTTAAAGAGCCGCAGCATCCTCGGGATAATTTGCAAACCGACGTCATGGCGATCATCTATTGCGCCAAGCTTGTCATGGAAAAAGGTATGCGCAATCTTGAAAACGTTATCGACAAAGTCGGCATTCGCGATCCTTTTGTGAAGTACGGATTGACGATGGTCGTCAGCGAGTATTCTCCGGACGAAATTCGCAACATGCTGGATACGGCAGCCGAGGCTTGCTTTGAGCGCGACAGCGTTCCCGTCGAAATCCTTCAAGCCATGACAAGCCATGCGCCCGCCTTCGGGATGGTCGGCACTCTTGTCGGCATGGTCGCGATGCTGTGCAGCATGTCAGGCAGCGTTTCCGAATTGGGGCCAAGCCTTGCCGTGGCTTTTCTTTCCACGCTTTACGGCGTGCTGTCGGCACGGATGGTTTACATTCCGGCGGCTTCGCGGTTAAGACAAATTGTCGATCGCAAACGGTTCCGCAATTATCTTATTACGGAGGGCATGGTTTTGCTGGTCGCGAAGAAAACGCCGATGTACGTGCAAGACCGCTTGAGCAGCTTTTTGCGCCCGGAATTCCACGATTATCATAACGTCATCGACATTAAAGAAGCCGCCAAGAGATTTGCGACAGCCGCATGATCGCGATCGCAGGGCACGGGGGTCACAAATAATAATGCCTAATACCAACGGCCATATGAAGTAACTTCCGTCTCAAAACAATCGTCATCCCCGCGAAGGCGGGGATGACGAGGATGGGTCAGTTCACGAAGGGAGATGGCGTGAGATATAGAATAAGAGAAAGGGTTGGTCAGCCCGTCCATGCCGACGATTGGCTTATTACTTATGCCGATATGATTACGTTGTTGCTTTGCTTTTTTGTCGTTTTTATCGTTATGACTGCGGCAAAAAAAGAAGGCCTTCGTTCGGTTGCGCCGATACTTCAAAGCGAGCCCGCGCCGCCGCAAATTCAACTTCCTGACGTTTTCGAAAATAATCGGCCTTTTCGCAAGATCGATTCAATCGATACGCTTGTCGCGAATATGGAGCCGGTTGAGATCGAGCCTGCTGTTGCCTCTTCGGATATGCCTCCGGCCCCGCCGGAAGTCGCGGTGGCGCCTCAATCTTTGGACGAGGCACTTGCCGGGGACAGGATCAAGACCATCGAGCTTAACAGCGCCGCATTTTTCGACAGCGGGGCCGCCGTTTTGACGATAGCGGGGAAAACGCTTCTAAGTAGCGTTTTGCGCGATCTTAGGGCCAAGGAATACAGCGATTACAGAATTGCCGTCGAGGGACATACGGACGACACCCCTATTCATACGGCTATTTTTCCCTCAAATTGGGAACTTTCGACCGCTCGCGCGGCTGCGGTTGTGCATTTTTTCCTCGATCAGGGCATTCCAGCCCAAAAATTACGCGCTGCGGGATATGCGGATACCTTTCCGAAGGCTCCTAACAGAGACGCCAGCGGCAAACCTTTACCAAAAAATCAGGCTCAAAATCGCCGCGTTATCATTAAATTGGAAAAAATCGAAAAAGCGCAGTAGATTATTTTTTTAGTTCGGCATAGGAGCACGCCATATGGGCTTTCCCAATATCTTCCCGCGCGAGGAGAAATTCTTCCGTTTTCTCGAAGATCAGGCCGATCATGCTTTCAACAGCGCGCGACATTTCAAAACTTTTATAGAAACGCCCGGCAATAAAGATGCTGCAGAGGAAATCGATACGGTTAGAGCTTCTTCCAAGGTGTTAGCGACGCAGATTACCTTGGAATTGTGCCGGTCGTTTATAA
Organism: uncultured Rhodospirillaceae bacterium; assembly: GCA_964449155.1. Classification (GTDB taxonomy): domain Bacteria; phylum Pseudomonadota; class Alphaproteobacteria; order UBA9219; family UBA9219; genus CAIXLI01. Next base: position 2,073 of record CAYVBP010000098.1, read on the forward strand.
CGCCCTTTGACCGCGAGGATATTCAAGATCTCTCGGACATCTTTTATAAAATCCCGAAGATTATTCACAAGGTCAAGGGCCGGGTTATTTTGCACGAGCTTAATCTTTGCGAGGGCTGCTATATTAAGCAAGCCGATCTGATCGTGAACGAGGCCACGGCGATGAAAAAGCTGGTGGCGACTCTTGTCAGCGGCAAGGGACATAGAGCTATCGTTCATAACGTCAACACCTTGCGCGAGCTTGAACAAAAAGGCGATGACATTCATAACGAGATTTTGTCGGTTCTTTTTAAAAGCGATGCCGATTTCCGCGATATGATCCTTCGCCGGGATATTTCGGATATGCTCGAAACCGTCGTCGACGGATTCCGCGACGCCGCCGGGGTTATCCTGCAAATCGTCTTGAAGCATAGCTGATGGGTTTGTGTCGTGGATGTTCCCTTTCTTATCCTTGTGGTTTCGGTTCTTCTTGCGCTTGCGTTCGATTACATCAACGGATTTCACGATTCAGCCAACGCCATCGCGACCGTCGTTTCGACAAAGGTTTTAAGCCCTAAGGTCGCCGTCGTCGGCAGCGCCATTTTAAATCTTGTCGGCGCGTTGATAGGCACCGAGGTCGCGACGACAATCGGCAAGGGTCTTGTGGATTCCTCGACAATCGCCATTGAAACGATCCTATGCACGCTCGTTTCGGCCATCGTTTGGGACTTGATTACGTGGTACAAAGGGCTTCCTACAAGCTCGTCCCACGCGCTGATCGGGTCTTTATTGGGCGCTACCGTCGCCGCAAGCGGCGGGTTTGACAGCGTCAGCATTCCGCAAGTCGTCAATAAAATCCTTATTCCGATGGTCATGTCTCCCGTTTTGGGTATTGCTATCGGGTTTATTTTAATGCTTGCGCTGACGTGGGCTTTTTATAAGCAGCCGTTGGGAAGGACAAACGCCGTTTTTTCTAGGTTGCAGATTTTTTCGGCCGGATTCATGGCATTGAACCACGGGCAGAACGATGCGCAGAAGTCCATGGGCATTATCGCGCTCGCGCTCGTGCTGATCTATCCGGAGCAAACTTTTCACGTGCCTTTATGGGTGAAGTTCGCGTGCGCGCTGGCCATGTGTTTGGGCACGATGTCCGGCGGCTGGCGGATCATCCGGACGATGGGCACGAAAATGATTAAATTACAGCCTATTCACGGATTCGCCGCTGAAACGGCGGCTTCCGTGGTTATCGCGGGCGCGTCGCATTTTGGCATTCCCGTCAGCACAACGCATGTCATTTCTTCGTCGATCATGGGCGTCGGATCGGCCAAGAGATTTTCGGCCATGCGCTGGGGTATTGTTGGCAATATCGTTTGGGCGTGGATTCTTACGATCCCGATGACCTTCGTTTTCTCGGCTCTGTTTATGAAGGGCTATCGGGCGATATTTTAACGGTCAGTCTTTTTTGTCGAGGCCGTAGGCTGAATGAAGGGCGCGCAAGGCAAGTTCCGTGTATTCATCGGCGATCAAGACCGATGTGTTGATCTCGGACGTTTCGATCACCATGATGTTGATGCCCTTGGAGGCCAGCGTTTCGAACATCGTCGCCGCGACGCCTGCGTGGCTGCGCATGCCGACGCCGACCAGCGATATCTTCGTCACGCCCTTTAGCGTCGACAGTTCTTTATAGCCGATGTTGTCTTTTTCCTGCTCCAGAACTTTCACGGCGCGTTCGAAGTCTCCGTTGCCGACCGTGAACGACAGGTAGGTCGTGTCGCTCGAGGATCCCGTTTGAACGATCATGTCCACGTTGATCCCCGTCCGCGCCAGAGGGCCAAAAATATTCGCCGCCACGCCCGGCTTGTCGGTTATTCCCACGAGCGTGATTTTTGCCTCGTCGCGCGTGCACGCAATTCCGGTAACGGGATTTTCTTCCATTTTTTCGTTCCCCTCTGCAATCAAGGTTCCCGGCAGATCGCTGCCGATTTCGTTCGCAAATGTCGATAAAACCTGAACCGGCATGCGAAAACGCATGGCCATTTCGACGGACCGAACTTGAAGCACTTTTGCGCCCAGCCCCGCCAGTTCGAGCATTTCTTCGTAGCTAACGCGCTTCATTTTGCGCGCTTGTTGGACGATGCGCGGATCGGTCGTATAGACGCCGTCCACGTCGGTGTAGATATCGCAACGGTCCGCTTGAAGCGCGACAGCCAATGCGACCGCCGATGTGTCCGAGCCGCCGCGCCCCAGAGTCGTGATGCGGCCGTCTTCCGTCATGCCTTGAAAGCCCGCGATGACGCCGACTTCGCCACGGTCAAGGCTTTCACGCAACGCGGAAGCTTCGATGCCCGTAATCCGCGCCTTTCCATGAGACGCGTCCGTATGCAATCCGACTTGCCAGCCCTGCCATGAGCGCGCGTTAAGGCCGCGCTGTTGAAGGGCCAATGCCATAAGGCCCGATGTAATTTGTTCGCCCGTCGATACGACGGCGTCATGTTCGCGCTGGTCATAATGCGGGGAGATCAAGCGGCACAGACCGATCAACTTGTCGGTTTCTCCAGACATGGCGGAGACAACGACGGCCACCTTGTTCCCGCGCTTGATTTCACCGACAACCTTGACGGCGGCGTTTTTGATCCGGTCTATATCTCCGACGGACGTTCCGCCGAACTTCATCACGATAAGAGACATTGCACAAACCGCACTTTCTATTTTAGGCATGTACAGAACAAGAAACGGTAGTAATATCAAATTTTTCGCGTCGCACAAGGGGGATCGTTGGGAAACAATGCTTTCGGCAAGCGTAGATACGGATGAGCTTGATCGCTTTTCGTCCCGCACGCAGAACTGGTGGGACCCTGACGGCCCTTGGCGGCCGCTGCATTGGTTGACCCCTGCCCGCGTCGAATACGTGATTCAATCTACGCAGCGTATTGAAAAGGGAAAGATTCCTCTTTCCGTTCTCGATATCGGCTGCGGCGGCGGGCTGATGTGCGAGCCTTTGGCTCGATGCGGAATGAAGGTTACGGGACTTGACGCCTCGGTTTCTGCGATTGAGGCCGCAAAGGCTCATGCGGCGGAAGAAAAGCTGAAAATCGCGTATACGCAGGGCAGCGTCGAGGATTTCGCGAAAAGCAAAAAGAAATTCGATGTCGTTCTGGCTTTGGAAATTTTGGAACACGTCGCCGATATCGGTTCGTTTTTGAAAAGCGCGGCGGCTCTTTTAAAGCCCGGCGGGCTTTTGATCGTTTCAACCGTCAATCGGACGACAAAGAGCTTTCTTCTGGGAATTGTCGCAGCCGAATACATTTTAAAATGGGTTCCGGACGGCATGCACGATTGGAACAGATTTCTGCGTCCTGCGGAACTGGCGCGCCGTTTGGAAAACGCCGGGATGGAATTGGTCGATTTGACGGGAATCGCATACGATCCGATGGAGGGAAGTTTTTCGCTTAAGAAAAATAAGGTCGATGTGAATTATATGGCAACGGCGATAAATCAATAACCCCCGGCAAAGCCGGGGTGTTGGTGGAAAACCGCTGTAAGCGGTTTTAAAAAACTCTTCTACAATAAGCATCGTGACAACGAGCCTATGAAATGCCTCCTCATCGACAACCGCCGTCATCCCTGCGTAGGCGGGGACCCAGTTTATTAGGCCACAAGAAATCAATAAGCCAAGAAGGGGCTGGTTTTTCTGCGTCATCGCCGTTCTTTTTTAACTGTGGCACTTGAAGATAGGCCAACTGGATCCCCGCCTGCGCGGGGATGACGGCGGTTGTCGATGAAGAGTCATTCCATAGGCTT
>CAYVBP010000099.1:0-5850 GCA_964449155.1 uncultured Rhodospirillaceae bacterium
AACCCACGACCCGCTGATTAAGAGTCAGCTGCTCTACCAACTGAGCTAATCGCCCGTTCCTGAACAGGAAGAGGCGGCTTTGATAGCCATATTGATTGCTATTTGCAAGAAACTTCTTAGAAAATAGAGCGCTTTTGCATAAAATGCGGCAATTCCGGGTACATTTTGAGTTTGAGAGAACCTTAACGTTCTGAAATTATATAATCTATATCGGGCGAATCAGAGATATGGATCGCCTATTGCATGTTGTGGTAAAGTGCGAGGCGAAAGGTCACGGAAAACGATGCGTCGAATGTCTCCATCTCAAATATTATCGCGGATCCCGCAGTGGGGGCGTATTGCCTTTTTTATGTTTGTTTGCGGTTTATGTGTAGGCCTTTTGGCTGGAGGCATGAATTTTGAACGCCTGACGAATTTTGCGTTAGCCGAACCGCGGGTCTTGATGACATCGCCGCCAATCATTACGGAAAACAAGGCCGTTCTTTTATCGTACGAAGCCGTCGATAGCGCTGGAATTGATCTGGTTTCCTTACGTATTACGCCACGCGACTCGGTACAGGGGTGGGACAACGCGCCGATTGATCTTCCCCTTGTTTCAAAAACCGCAAGGCGTATTGCGCGCACGGAGTTCAAGGATCTGACGGCCCATTCTTTGGCCGGTCAAAAAGTAACGCTTCAAATCGTTGCGACAAACAGGGCTGGAGAAAAAACGGTCAGCGCGGGGGTTCCGTTTACATTGCCTCAACGCATATTTTCCAATCCGATAGCGCGCGTTTTAATTAAAGAACGTGAAAGGCTGATGCTATATCCGGACTCGGTTCCCCAACGCGAAGAGGCTGCCAATGTTATGGCGAGCATTGCGCATCAGACTGCAACCTATAACGGGGATCCTGTCATTCTTATGGCTCTGCGCGGGGGTGCCGTTCGCCTTGTTTTGGGCCGGGACAGGGACGTTCTTGATTCAGTTAATGATATTTTATGGAGCGCTGCGGCGCGTATCGAGGAGGGAACAAAAACCCCCGTTAAGCATACATCGCGCGATTTGACGCGTGGTTCGTGATAAAAACGGACTCGTTGGAGGCTCGTTAACCATAAGTAAAAAGTATTCAAAAAACTGGATATGTTTTCCTAAAAAGAGTATATAATTGCCATAAATAGTTAAGCGGAACTTTACCAGTTTATGGTAAGAATAAGTCATAAGAGAAAGTAATTTTTGAGGGGAAGATCAATGACGGTGCACAAAATTCATAGCCGTATAATGACGGATCCCGCAGCGGAAGCTCAGAAATTTGGGCAAGTGGCCGCTTTTTGCGGGGACGCTCTGCCCATAGCGGACTTTTGCAGGTTTACAAATTCCGACGTTAGTCTGCTTGAGCTCCAAGGCATCGGCGCGCATTCGACGCGGACGCAGCCACATGCGGCACCGATGAATCCTGCATAAAAAGGCAAGCGGCAAATAAATACGACTACACCCGCATTCCTAAGCGGGTGGGTATTTTTTTATCCACGCGTTTCCACAATCGCCCATCGCGCGCCGGGGCTTTGTGTGTCCTGCGAGAAAGTCCAAACGTCTGTAATTTCCTCAAGCTGGCCTTCTTTGCCGCCGATAATCTTACCGTGCGCATTGCGCAGGATGTTTTCCTGTTCGCTGATGAATTTAACGGTGACGAAAGCCTGCTTATCCTCGGCGCGCGCAGACACGACTTCGGAATCGACGATGCGCGAAATGCGCGTTTGCGCGGAGTGTCCTTCTGCGGAACGAGCGTCGACGGACTGCTGAAAATTGCCCATCAGAGTCGGCGACAAAAAATCGGAAACAAGCGTCAATTTTCCCGAAGCATAAGCGCCTACAACGGACGTGAAAATATCGCGAGCCTCCTGAAGAAATTGCTTCTCTTCGAACGAGGGAACGACAGCCTTGACCTGTTCAAGTCCTCCGGCAAGCGACGACGGCGGCAAGGGCGGCGGCTGGATGCGCGGCGGCAATTCCTTGCGGTCTTCGGTTGAATTTCCGTCAAGCGTCGAGGGGCGGGGGACGAACGGGTTGGGGCGTTGGGGCTCATTATCGTTGCGCGTGCCCAAAACGGCCCACAGGCGGCCTAAAAGCAGTGCGGCAATAACGGCGTACACGAGGATATCGATATCGACTTGCATGGACAATTACGAAGGTTCTTGTTTTCTAACAAGCGGCTATAGCCCAGTATGGCCTAACCGCTTTAGCTTTGTATACCCCTCCTTTGACGCTTTTCGCAAGACTTGATCGCAAGGCTGTGAGCAAGAGTACGCATTGCGGAAAAAAGGAATTCATGGCACAAGAAACGACGCGGGGATTCGAATTTTTGTGTCTAATCCCAATGTTCGCCTCTTACCCCTCTTACCCCATAGGTATTATGACAGACGAAACCGTTGCCAAGCCCGTCCAGATTTCCGTCGGCTTTGGGCCCCAGTATATCAAGGACTTTTCTTTTGAAAGCCCCCATGCGCCTCATATTTTTGGCGAACTTCAAAACCAGCCGCAGATGGGGCTTGACGTCAATGTCATGTCGCGCGGTTTCGGCAACGGAACCTACGAATCGATTCTTCACCTTAGGCTTGAGACAAAGATCAGCGACAAACTTGCTTATATCGTTGAACTTTCTTACGGGGGCGTGTTCACATTGCCGGACTTGCCCGAAGAACAAACTAAGGTATTCCTGATGGTTGAGGCGCCGAGGCTTTTGTATCCGTATGCGCGCGCAATCATTTCGAACGCCGTTCAGGAAGGCGGATTTCCGAGCATTTCGATGCAGCCAATCGACTTCCTGTCTCTTTATACGTCACAACGCGGTTCCATCGTTACGGAGACGCCGGAGCAAAGCGCGTGAGAAAACTTTTCTCTCCTCTTGAAAATTAACCATAAGTCGTTAATAGAATAAACGAGGGGACTCGCGCGCCCAAAGAGCCTTTTTCGGGGGAGCAAAACGTGGCCGAAGAGACAAAGAAAAAATCCGAAGACGAGGAGAAAAAAGAAAACGCCGAAGGCGGCGAGGAAAGCGCTGTGGCCGAAGGTGGCGACGAGGCGGTTTCTAACGCGGCCAAGAAGAAAAAGAAAATAATGATTATCGTCGGCGCTGTTGTTGCGCTCCTTCTGTTGGGCGGCGGCGGCGCGGCTTTTTTTCTGATGTCGGGCGGTGAAAAGAAAGAAGCGGCTGAGGAAGATCACGCCGAAAAAGGCAAGCCCGCTTACTATCCGCTTGGCGATATGATCGTCAATCTCAGTGGCGAAGGGAAGCGGCCAAACTATCTCAAGGTCAAGGTTACGCTTGAGCTGGCGGATGGAAAAGATTCCGCCGTGATGGATCAAATCAAGCCGCGCATCATCGATAATTTTCAGGTGTATTTGCGCGAACTGCGCATAGAGGATTTGCGCGGCTCTGCCGGCATGTATCGCTTGCGCGAAGAGCTTTTGATGCGCGTAACCGAAGCTGCCCAGCCGATAAGGATTCGCGATGTGTTGTTTCAGGAAATGCTGGTACAATAGAAAAATTCAGGATTCGGGATTCGGCAAAGAGTCGGTCCCATTGAATCCCGAATTCCGGGGCGGAAATGGCTGACGAACCTAAAGAAATGACGGAAGAGGAAAAGATGGCGGCCGAATGGGCCGCCGCCGAGGGCGGCGCTGACGACGCTGCGCCCGAAGGAGGCGCGGGGTCGGCGCGCGTCCTCTCCCAGAACGAGATTGACAGTCTTTTGGGGTTCGGCGACGCGGGCGATGGCGGGCAGGAAAATTCGGGCATCATGGCGCTGATCAACAGCGCGTTGGTGAATTACGAACGTTTGCCGATGCTCGAGGTTGTGTTCGACCGTCTCGTGCGCATGATGTCGACGTCGCTGCGTAATTTTACTTCCGACAACGTCGAAGTCAGCCTCGATCAAATCACGTCCGTAAGATTTGGCGATTATTTGAATTCGATACCCTTGCCCGCGATGCTGTGCGTGTTTAAGGCCGAGGAATGGGACAACTCGGGCCTGATGACCGTCGACAGCGCCATGATTTATTCGATCGTCGACGTTCTTCTGGGCGGACGGCGCGGCACGGCGCAGATGCGCATCGAAGGACGGCCCTATACGACCATCGAGCGCAATCTTGTCGAACGGCTCGTGCGCGTCGTGCTTGCCGATATGTCCGGCGCATTCGATCCGTTGTCTCCCGTTACGTTCAGATTCGATCGGCTCGAAACCAATCCGCGCTTTGCGACCATTGCGCGTCCCGCGAACGCGGCTGTGCTCGCCAAATTGCGCATCGACATGGAAGACCGCGGCGGGCGCATCGAAGTCTTGTTGCCCTATGCGACCCTCGAGCCGATCCGCGAACTATTGCTCCAGATGTTTATGGGCGAGAAATTCGGGCGCGACAGCATTTGGGAAACCCATTTGGGCAATGAGCTTTTAATGACGGAAATGAAAATGCGTGCGGTGCTCGACGAGGTGACGGTTCCGCTGCGCGAAGTCATGAACTGGAAGCCGGGATCTCGGCTGATGCTCAACGTCAAAGCCGACGATATGGTATCGTTGCGCGCGGGCGACGTGACGTTGTTCGAAGGACGCATGGGGTCGCTTAACGATCATGTGGCTGTGCGCGTCGAAGATATTACGTTGCATCGCCATGGGGAGGACGAACTATGACGGAATGGTTGGGGATTTTCCTCGATGCCGCGTTGATCGCAGTCGTCTCGGCGGGCGTGTTTCAGGCAATCCGGCTGATCCGGCAGTTGAAGGACCTGCGGGCAAGCCGCGCGGACATGGAGCGTTTCGTGCGCGATTTCAACATAGCTGTTGTTCGCGCCGAAAATGGAATCAAGGCCTTGAAGACAACCGCGCGCGAAAGCGGCGACGATCTTGAAAAGCTTGTCGAAAAAGCCAACAAAACGCGCGATGAATTAACTTTTATCGTCGAAAGCGCCGATAGTGTCGCAGAGAGACTTTCGGGAGTTGCGGCGAAGGCAATACGTACGGAGCCGCCAGCGTCTGCGTCGCAGCCCGCAGCGGGCAAGGCCGCGCAAAGTTCTGCGCTGCGGACTGAGCAACGGACGGCCCGCAAGCCGTCCGCCGCGCCGGTTCATACGCCTGCGTCCGGCGAAAGAGCGCCGCTGTCCCGCGCCGAGCAGGAATTGATTCAAGCGCTGAAAAAACTGGGGTAGCGTATGCTGAAATTTTTCCTTCGTCCGCGATTTCTCTTGCCGTTCGGGGTGCTTTTGGGCGCGGGCGTCATATCGTTGCGCGTCGCCGATCTATGGACGACGGTTTCGTCCGGCAAGCCCGTCGTGCACATGGCTCATGCGGAAGAAGAAAAGCCCGCGTCGTCGCACGAGGCACCGGAAGCGGATACTTCGGCAAAAGCTGCGCCGCCGATGGCTGACGCCGAAACGACGGCCGCTGACATGGACGTTTTGAAACAGTTGTCCGAAAGACGCGAGCAGCTTGAAAAGCGCTCGCGTGATCTCGACACGCGAGAATCGTTGCTTAAGATTACTGAGCAGCGCATTGCTCAGAAAATGAAAGACATGGAAACCCTTCGTCGGCAAGTGCAAACGCTGGTCGATCAAGCGGGCGGAGCTCAGCAAGCGCAGCTCGACAATTTAGTGAAGATATACGAAACAATGAAACCGGATGAAGCGGCGAAGATATTTGAAACGCTCGATATGCCGGTTCTTTTAGGCGTTATCCAGCGCATGAAACCCGCGCGTACGGCGGCCGTGATGGCCAGAATGCCTCCGGAAAAAGCTAAAGAAATAACGATTGCCCTAACCAAGCAGGACCAGTTGCCTCAGATTAAAAACTAATACCAATCCCGGATCGCAGTGAATCGAA
>CAYVBP010000100.1:0-5694 GCA_964449155.1 uncultured Rhodospirillaceae bacterium
GCAACAATCGCAAAAATAAAAAACCCGCCCTGATATGCAGGGCGGGTTTCTTTAAAACAAGTTTTTCTCGCCAGCGAAAATGCGCCGCGAGAAAAACGCTTACTTGCCGACAGCTTCCTTCAGTTCCTTGGCGGCGCGGAAAGCGATCTTCTTCTTCGCCGGGATCTGAATCGTTTCGCCCGTGGCGGGGTTGCGGCCCGTGCGCGCGGCGCGCTTCTTGACTTGAAGGATGCCAAGACCGGCAATGCGAATGCGGTTGCCCTTCTTCAGATTCTTGACGAGCAGGCTGACGAGCGTGTCACTGAGGATCTCGTTCGCGAGCTTCTTGGAGAGATCGTACTTCTCCGCGATATCCGCCGAGAGCTGCTTCAAAGTGACAGTGGGTTGTGCAGTGGCCATGGTGGGCACTCCGTAATTAGAGGTTGAAAACTGCGTTACCTAAGCTGAAAAAAAGGGCTTTGGCAAGCGAAACTACGCATAAGAAAAGACCTAATCGGCATTCGAAACAAACGATGCACGCGCGTCGCGAACGGTGATGGTTAAAACAAGCCAAGTTTTCCACAGGCATCGTTTCCTCGTTGCAATTTATGAGTATGTCTTGATAATTTCTTCAAGATGCCTCATAAAACAAGGCGTTTTCCGATTGTTACAGGGGTTTCTTCATGTCCGTCAGCAGCGCTTTTATAGGCGCATCTCTCGAAGTCGTGTACGCCGTGCTCGATTTTTACGTGTGGGTCATCGTTATCGGCGCGATCTTAAGCTGGCTCGTGGCTTTCGAAATTATTAACCCTTATAACCGCCTCGTGCGGGTGGTTGGCGACTTGATGATGCGCATAACCGAACCCATTCTTGCGCCGATTCGCCGCCTGCTGCCGCGAACCGGGTCGCTCGATCTTTCGCCGATTGTGCTGATCTTTCTTATATTCTTTATCCAGTCTTTTATTCGTCGGCTTGCGTTTTAATCATGTCCCAGATTATCGATGGCGCGGCCATTGCAAAGAAAATGCGGCAGGAATTGGCGGCGCAAATCGCCATCGAAAAACGTGTGCCGGGACTTGCCGTCGTTCTCGTGGGCGACGATCCGGCGAGCCAAGTCTACGTCCGCAATAAATCGCGCGTGGCGGGCGAAGTCGGGATTGCCTCGTTTGCGCATTGTCTTCAAGCGCAAACGACGCAGAAAGATCTGCTCAATCTTATCGGAGAACTTAACCGCGATCCGAAGGTTCACGGAATCCTCGTGCAGCTTCCCTTGCCCAAGCACATCGATACGCAAGCGATTATCGCGGCGATCGATCCCGACAAAGACGTCGATGGTTTTCACCCCATCAACGCGGGGCGGCTGAGCATCGGCGTTTCCGGTTTCGTCCCGTGCACGCCGCAGGGCTGCATGATTCTTCTTCGCAGCGTCATGCAAGATCTGTCGGGCATGAGGGCGCTGGTCATAGGCCGGTCGAACATCGTCGGAAAGCCGGTCGCGCAGTTATTGATGCAGGCGAACTGCACAGTGACCGTCGCGCACTCGCGCACGAAGGACATCGAAGCCGAATGCGCCCGGGCCGATATACTGGTTGCGGCCATCGGCAAGCCTCAATTTGTGCGCGGCGCGTGGATCAAAGAGGGGGCTGTCGTCATCGACGTCGGCGTCAACCGCATCGACGACCCGGCAAATCCCGGAAAAACGAAACTCGTAGGCGACGTCGACTTCGCCGCTGCCCTCCCAAAAGTCGCCGCAATCACCCCCGTCCCCGGCGGCGTTGGCCCTATGACGATCGCATGCCTGCTAAAAAATACGCTCGAAAGCGCAAGAAGATACGCAAAATCGTAAAATATCTTTTCTTTCTTTCATGAAAAGCAGTATTATTGGCCTTGCCGCGCTGGTCTTGCGCGGTCGTCGCTTGAACGGTTCAGGCGCTTACGTCGGTCGTCGTTAAGGCTCGCTTCTTGGCGGCGGCAAAAGGGTTATTTATATGGGCAATCCCAACGCGGAATTTCCGCGCGTATCCCGGCTTCCCCCGTACATTGCCAACGTTACGTCCGAGCTCAAGATCTCCGCGCGCCGTCGCGGCGAAGACATCATCGATTTCAGCATGGGCAATCCCGACGGCGCGACGCCGCCGCATATTGTCGCCAAGCTGATCGAATCCGTTCAACGTCCGGATACGCACGGCTATTCGGCGTCCAAGGGGATTCCCCGCCTGCGCCGCGCGATCTGCAACCGGTACAAAACGCGCTACGGCGTTGATCTCGATTTCGAAACGGAAGCCATCGTCACCATCGGTTCCAAAGAAGGGATCGCGCATCTTGCGCTTGCGGCGCTCGAAAAAGGCGACAGCGTGTTGGTGCCCTCTCCTTGCTATCCTAACCACATCTACGGCCCCGCCATCGCCGGGGCGGATGTCCAGACGGTTCCGCTGGTTCCCGGCGTCGATTTTCTGGCGGAACTCGAAAAAGCCATCCGCGCGCGCACCCCCAAGCCCAAGCTGCTGATTATCAGCTTTCCCGCGAATCCGACAGGCCAATGCGTCGAGCTGGATTTTTTCGAGCGCATCGTCAACCTCGCGCGCGAGCACGGGATTTATATTATCCACGATCTTGCGTACGCCGATATATGCTTCGACGGTTGGACATGCCCCAGCATCCTTCAAGTTCCGGGCGCGAAAGATGTCGCGGTCGAATTTTTTACAATGAGCAAAAGCTACAACATGGCCGGATGGCGCGTAGGCTTCATGCTTGGCAACCCGGCCCTTGTGGGCGCGCTGTCGCGCATTAAGGCCTATAACGACTACGGCATTTTCACGCCGATTCAAATTGCGGCGATTGCAGGCCTCGAAGGGCCGCAGGATTGCGTGCGCGACATCTGCGCCCGCTATCAGCGCCGCCGGGACGTTCTGGTCAAAGGCCTGAGCGACGCGGGCTGGGCGGTTGAAAAACCCAAGGCGGGAATGTACGTCTGGGCAAAAATTCCCGATTCCTATGCGGCGATGGGTTCCGTGGACTTTTCGAAAAAAATTCTCAGCGAGGCGAAAGTCGCCGTTTCCCCGGGCGTTGGGTTCGGAGAAATGGGCGAAGGCTACGTGCGCTTTGCACTGACCGAAAACGAAGAGCGCACGCGCCAAGCGGTTCGCGGGATCAAAGAAATGTTTCGCTGCGGCGGCATCATGAAGGTGGCATAATGACGGCGACCTATCCCATAGGCGTGTTTGATTCAGGCGTTGGCGGACTGTCGGTATACCGCGCGCTGCGCGAGATCATGCCGAACGAAGACTATATATACCTTGGCGATACCGCGCGGTTGCCATACGGAACCAAAAGCAGACAGACAATCGAACGCTATACAGTCGCGGCCGCGCGGCAGTTGCAAGCGATGGGAATCAAATTCCTTGTTGTCGCGTGCAACACGGCATCGGCCCATGCGCTCGGCGCCCTGCAACGTGAGCTGCCGGGGCTTCCTTACTACGGCGTGATCGCAGCCGGGGCCGAAGCTGCCGTCAAGGCCACGAAAAACGGCCAAATAGCGGTTCTGGCGACGGAAGGCACGGTGAATTCGGGCGTTTATGCCGACCTTATTTCAAGCCTGAAACCTGACGTTCGCGTTCAAGCGCTCAGCGCCCAAGCGCTCGTGGCGATTGCCGAAGAAGGTTGGTTCAAAGGTCCCGAAGCGGAAGCGGTCGTCGCCCGTTACCTATCGGATCTCGCGCCCGGATACGACACGTTGGTTTTAGGCTGCACGCATTTCCCCCTTTTAGGCCCCGTTTTTCGCAAGCTGTGCTCGCCTGGCGTAACGATTGTCGACAGCGCGGCGATTACCGCGAAATCCGTGGCGGGCCTCCTTCGAGCGCGCGGCGTCGCGAATCCCAGAACAAACGAGGGAAAAGAGTCATTCTACGTGACGGATTTCCCCGAACGCTTCGAACGCATAGCGGCTCGTTTTCTTGACTACGACATTTCAGGTAAGGTTCGACAAATAGAATACGACGTCTCCGATTCCGCCGTTTCAAACGTCGAAGCCACGATGGTTGCTTGAAAACGGCGACGGTTCTTTTTTCTCTAGGTTCGATCTATGTCTCTTGCTTTTAAAGATCTAAACTCTTCCGTCGTCAGGGCGCACTATGCCGTTCGCGGCCCGATCGTCGCGCGCGCGATGGAGCTTGAACGGCAGGGACGCGAGATTATTTATTGCAACATCGGCAATCCCCAGTCGTTGGGGCAAAAGCCGCTGACCTATCTTCGCCAGCTTTTATCCCTGTGCATATATCCGGAAAGATCCAAGGACGGCATTCCAAGCGACATCGTCGGCCAAGCCGCGAAAATCCTGAAAGCCTCGCAGCATGGATTGGGCGCTTACAGCGAAAGCCAAGGCCTGCTTTTCATTCGCGAGGCCATTGCCGAATTCATCGAAAAAAGAGACGGCGGAGGCGTCGACCCGAAAAATATTTTCCTAACGGACGGTGCCAGCAAAGGCGTCGAAAGCGTCCTTGATTTGCTCATCGCGTCTTCGGCCGATGGCGTGATGATCCCCATTCCGCAATATCCCCTTTATTCCGCCACGATTGCGCGTCGCAACGGCGTTGCCGTTCCGTATTTTTTGGACGAGGAAAACAACTGGAGCCTCAGCGAAAGCGCGCTTGAAGAAACGTTGAAGCAGGCGGCGGCCAAGGGCGTAAAGACAAAAGCCTTGTGCGTTATCAATCCGGGAAACCCGACGGGCGCGGTCCTTGACGAAGAAAACATCCGGACGATCCTCGCGTTCGCGCAAAGGCATGGCTTGGCCATATTGGCGGACGAAGTCTATCAAGAAGACCTTCATGTCGAAGGGAAAAAGTTTGTTTCTTTCGCCAAGGTTTTGCGCGAAACAGGCACGACGGACGTGTCGCTGTTCAGCTTTCATTCCGGATCCAAAGGTTATTATGGCGAATGCGGATTTCGCGCTGGATATTTCGTATGCCAGAACGTGACCGAAGACGTGCGCCACCAAATCCTGAAGCTTCAGTCGATAGGTCTTTGCTCGAACCTTGCCGGGCAAGTCGTGATGTATTCGGTCGTCCGTCCGCCGAAGCAAGGAGAGCCATCTTTTGCGCTTTACATGAAGGAGCGTCAGGAAATCCTTGATTCTTTGAAAGAAAGGGCAGGGTGCCTTGTCGAGGGATTAAACAAGATTCCCGGCTATTCTTGTAACAGGATCGAAGGCGCGCTCTATGGTTTTCCCAAAATCGACTTGCCAAAAGGCGTGACGGACGACGACTATTGCCTCAAGCTTCTGGAAAAAACAGGCGTATGCGTCGTTCCGGGATCGGGCTTTGGGCAAAGGGAAGGAACCTCTCACTTTCGCATAACAATTTTACCTCCTCCCGACAAAATCCGAGAAGTCGTGAAACTCATTTCCGAGTTTCATAGAAGCGGGGACTGGAGCTAAAAAAACTGGCCCGACGCCTTTTCATTGCCCCTCAATCAAAAAGTGCCGGATCCAGTATAAGGGGGTCGGGACACAGGGGACACAATAAAAATGCAGAAAAAGGCAGTGCAGAACGGAGAACCGTAGTTTAGGCATTTTTATAAGTCCTTACAAAACCCCCGCCTCAGGCGGGGCGACTAAAGGAAGTTATACATCCGAGTGAGTGAATGGCTCCATACCGACGAGTCCATGAAGTGACTCCACAACAACAAACGCCGTCATCCCCGCGCAGGCGGGGACCC
>CAYVBP010000101.1:0-5544 GCA_964449155.1 uncultured Rhodospirillaceae bacterium
TATTTTATTCATGTAAATCGGCTATAGACATGAACCATACTCACCATTATCAACCCACACAAATACTGGTCCTATTCAGGACCTCCTCCCTCCCCAACAACCCCGCCACATGGAAAATCGGGGGCGACACCGTTGACCCGCTCAACGCCACGCGCAAGGGCTGCGCCACTGCGCCCAACTTAACTCCCTTTTCCTCGGCAAACGTCCGGAACACGGCCTCCAGCGCCTCCCCCGAAAAATCTTCCATCTTCTCCATCCGCGCCGTCAGCTCAACCAAATGTCCCCTTGCCTCATCCGTCAAAACCTTCTTCGACTTCTCATCGAACGTAAACGGCCCTTTATGGAAATAAAACGCCGCCATATCCGCAATCTCCACAAGCGTCTGCGCGCGAGGCTTCAGATCCACCATCGCCTTGACCAACAGCCCAACTTGCGCCTCCGTCAAAGCCCCCCTAATCTTCGCCGCCACAAATGGCGCGGCCAGCTTCGCCAATTCCGCGTCGTCCATCGCACGCATGTAGTGTGCATTCACGCTGTCCAACTTCGCAAAGTCGAATCGCGCCGGAGACTTCCCCACCGCATCGAGATCAAACCATTCGACAGCCTTTTCCCTCGGGATAATCTCATCGTCGCCGTGCGCCCAGCATAGCCGCAGCAAATAATTGCACACCGCTTCAGGCAAATACCCGCGATCCCGATAGTCGCTGACCGCAGGCGCGCCGTGCCGCTTCGACAACTTTGCCCCATCGGGGCCAAGGATCATCGGCAAATGCGCAAAGGTCGGAATCTCCCACCCCATCGCCTTATAAATTTGCACCTGTCGGAACGTATTCGTAAAATGATCGTCCCCGCGAATAACATGGGTAATCCCCATGTCGTGATCGTCGACAACGACCGCCAGCATATAGGTTGGGGTGCCGTCCGCGCGTAACAGCACCATATCGTCCAACTGACTATTTTGAACCGTCACAGATCCTATAACGCTGTCAACGACAGTCGTATCGCCCTCTTGCGGAGCCTTAAGGCGAATGACAGGAGGAACGTCCTTGGGCGCGTCGCTTGCCGGGCGGTCGCGCCATCGTCCGTCATATTTTTGCGGCAAGCCTTTCGCCTTTTGCTCAGCCCGCATTGCTTCCAGTTCTTGAGGCGTGGCATAGCAGTAATAAGCCGTCCCGTTCACGACCATGGCCTTGGCGACCTCGGCATGTCGGTTGCGCTGCTCGAACTGCGAATAGTAATGCCGTCCCTGATAATCCTTATTATCCCAATCAAGCCCCAACCACGTCATCCCGTCCAAAATCGTCTCAATCGACTCCGGCGTCGAGCGCGCGCGATCCGTATCCTCGATGCGCAGCAAGAATTTGCCCTTGTGATGCTTGGCAAACAACCAGCAGAAAAGCGCAGTCCGAGCCCCCCCGATATGAAGAAACCCAGTCGGCGACGGCGCAAAACGAGTAACAACAGTCATAATTCAAAAACCCCTGTAAGCGAATCCAAAACCATCGTCATATCGGCTTTCGCCTATATGACGACCCTGATAGACTTGTATGAAGCCTTTGGTTGCCATTCTAGTCTTTTCTTTCGCCCCCGTGAACCCTATACGCAACATCCTTAATACCCTCGCCCGCGAACGTTCCCGCGTATCGTCATGGGTCCCCGTCGCCATCGCAACCGGGATCGTCATTTATTTCTCGCTTGCCGACGAACCCTCGCTTGCAACGCTTCTCGCCGCCCCCGTGCTTGCGCTGGCCGCTTGGGCCTTGCGCAACAGATTTTGGTTAGCGGCCATTGCTTTCTTTACCTTAACCCTCGTCAGCCTCGGCTTTTCCGCCGCGCAGCTCGAAACGATTTCGAACGAAAATCCGATGCTCGACCGCGCGTTGTCCATGCAGCCTGTTTTCGGCCGCGTCGCCCAAACCGACATCATGCCCGACGGCATCCGGCTCACGCTGTCGCATCCGCGCATCGGCGACATACGTCCGGAAAACGCGCCCGAGAACATCCGCGTCAAATTCGCGGAACTGGCGTTCGAAGACGCGCCGCCCACCGGAGCCGATGTTTCCTTTTCCGCCGCCTTAAGCCCCTTGAGCGAGCCTGTGGCCCCCCGCGCGACCGATTTCCGGCGTCAAGCCTATTTCAAGCATTTAGGCGCGATGGGCTGGAGCCGGGACGTTATCGAGATCGTTGACCCGTCGCCTCAGAACGTTCCGTGGAACGAAGCTTTCTCCCTCGCCATCGAGCGCACCCGCAAAACGCTCGCGCGGCACGTTTACGACAGGCTGCCGGATGACGTCGCCGCAATGACAGCCGCGCGGCTTAACGGCGAACAGACAGGAATCTCCTCACCCGTCATGGACGCCATGCGAACGGCAGGGCTTATTCACCTTTTGGCGACCTCTGGCGTTAACGTCACCATTATGGGATTGCTGATCTATTTCCCCTTACGCGCATTCTTTGCGTTAATTCCGTGGATCGCCTTGCGCTTCCCCATCAAAAAATGGGCGGCGGCCGGCGCGGTGTTTTCTGCCATGGGCTATACGTTTCTTGTCGGCTCACAAGCGGCAACGTTTCGAGCACTGGTCATGACGGCGCTTGCCATGCTCGCAATAACAGTCGACCGCCGCGCCACGCCCATGCGGCTTGCGCTTGTGTCCGCCTCCATCGCCCTTTTAATAATGCCAAGCGCCGCGATTGGCCCCAGCTTTCAAATGTCCTTCGCCGCCGTATTTTGCCTGATCGCCTTTCACAAAGACGGCTGGAAACTTCCCCTTCGCGAGTATCTGAATTTCCTACCGCAGCGCCTCGCAACCGCTGCCATCTACAGCATCGAAATCGTCCGCACATCTCTGATTGCGACCGCAGCAACGACGCCTTTCACCGTCTATCATTTTCAGACCTTCAGCCTATACGGATTCATCGCGAACGTCGCCGCCATTCCGCTAACAAGCTTTTGGATCATGCCCGCGATTTTGATGGCCTATCTGACAGCGCCCTTCGAGCTGGACGGCCCGTTCATCTATGCCGCGGGGCTCGGCGACGCGCTGACAATCCGCATAGCGAAAACGGTCGCGGCATGGCCCTATGCGCTTGTTCATTGGCCGGCCATGCCGGATTTCTCGTTAATCGCCATCGTCCTCGGCGGCTTATGGCTGTGCCTGTGGAAAGAAAGATGGCGTTATTTCGGACTGCTGCCCGTTTTGGCAGGCATGTTTTACCCTCTCTATACGACTTCCTTCGATTTTTTCGTTTCTCCCAGCGGAAAAGCGTGGGCCGCCCTGCTTGACGACGGACGCCTTGCGGTCTCAAGCGCGCGCCGCGAAAAATTCGCCGTAAGGCAGTGGCGGGAACGCCTCGGAAACGTCGTCATCATCGAATCCAAAGCCCTTCCCGAAGATTTCAGTCAGCTTTCTTGCGATCCACAAGGATGTGTTTACCGCAAGGAAAAGATCGTCGTTGCCATGCCAATTACAGAGTCGGCGACTCTGGAAGATTGCGAGCACGCCGATATCGTCGTCGCGCCCTTTTCCATCGCGCCCTGCGCCGCCGCCGTAATAGACCGAACCGCGCTGGACACCCACGGCGCGCACGCGATCAGATTTGCGAACGGCAAAGCGCACACCGTTGTCGCGCGACATGGAAAAGGCAAACGCCCGTGGAGTCCCGCACAAACCCCGCCCAAAATGCCGGATACAAACGATGAGCCGCAACCCACCACGCCCTAAGCCAGAAACATTATTCCGTTTTCTTAACACAGTTAAGCCGTATGTTTCACAAATACCGCGCCAGAAGCATCAATATTGCGCAAACAGCCATGTTATTTATGCCACAGCCAACTTCATAATTTGGTTTCAAAATACACTTTTTCATTCTTTCCAAGAACGCCAAAACAAACAGAAGCTTTTTATAAATCAGCGGATTACTAATATATTCTTCCTCTACCGCTTACATATAATTAAATTTTTCATCCCCCCCTATTATCTTGCCCACAAATAGGTTATATCCTACCAAAAAGGAGGCGTTTTATGCGCAAGGAAACAGATGCTTTGGGTCAAATTGACATTGATGACAATGTGTTATGGGGCATTCACACTCAGAGGGCCATTAAGAATTTTGAGCTCTCGGCACGGCGCGTTCCCTATTCCTTAATCGCAGGAATCGCCACAGTAAAACGCGCCGCAGCCTTGGCAAATGCCGAACTCGGCTATCTTCCCAAAGAAATCGGCGAGGCCATGGCGGACGCCTGCGCCAAGATTTGCGAAAACGAAAAAGAATACGCGCCTTATTTCCCGCTCGACGCCCTGCAAGGAGGCGCAGGCACGTCCACGAACATGAACGTGAACGAAGTCATCTCCAATCTGGCCCTCAAGACGCTAGGCAAACCGCTGGGCGATTACGCGACGGTCAATCCGATCAACCACGCCAATTTGCACCAATCGACGAACGACGCGTATCCGACAGGCCTGAAGATTGCGGCCATCGGACAGCTTCGTTCGCTAAGCGACGCTCTGGCAAAACTTCAAGGAGCCTTCCAAGCCAAGGAAAAGGAATTCCAAAACATCATCAAGATGGGCAGGACGGAGCTTCAAACGGCAGTGCCGATGACGCTTGGACAGGAATTCTCTGCCTTCGCCGAAGCCGTTTCGCGCGACCGCTGGCGCACGTTCAAATCCGAAGAGCGCCTGCGCCTTGTGAACATCGGCGGCACGGCCATCGGAACGGGCCTGACAGCGCCGCGCAATTACATTTTCCGCGTCATTGAGGTTCTGCGCACACTGACAGGCATGGGCCTCGCGCGAAACGAAAACGTCGTGGACGGCACCGCAAACGCTGACGCGTTTGTCGAAGTGTCCGGTTGCCTCAAAGCCGCCGCCTCGACTTTATCGAAAATCGCGTCGGATCTCAGATTGCTGCATTTTTTGGGCGAGATCGCCCTGCCGCCAATGCAAGTCGGCTCGTCGATCATGCCGGGAAAAATCAACCCCGTCATCATCGAATGCACGATGCAGATCGGCATGACCGTCCGCGCGAACGATTACATCATCGCCGAATGCGCCGCGAACGGCACGCTTCAAATCAACGAGTTCATGCCGCTGATCGCCTACTCTTTGCTGGAATCCATCGATATCCTCAAATCGGCTGCATTGACTCTCGCGCCGCACATCGAAGGCATTACAGCCGATCCGGACCGCTGCCGCGCGTTTGTCGAAGACAGCCCCGCGTTGATGACCGCCCTGCTCCCGTACATCGGCTATAAAAAGTCCGAGGCCCTGATGAAGGAATTCAAGGCCGTTAAGCAAGGCCAACCGGATCTTAAGCTGCGGGCGTTCTTAACCGAAAAGCTCGGCAACGACGTTGCGGATTCCGCCCTGTCCGACTCCAGCCTCGTCGGCCTCGGCTATCCCGAAAAAACCGACGAATAATCCACCGGCGCTTCCCCAAAGCACAGAGGACAATCAATAACCCCCGGCAGAGCCGGGGGCTTGATGGGAAACCGCTCCAAGCGGTTTTAAAAGACTCTCAATTCAGAAAGCGTCGTCATCCCCG
>CAYVBP010000102.1:0-5448 GCA_964449155.1 uncultured Rhodospirillaceae bacterium
ATTGTGTCCCCTTTGCTTCATTTTGATCCGGGATTGGTATAAGGACTCACCCTAGCCGTTCGTTTGCTTTATCCCAGTTTATCGCTCTGTCGATGACGGCTGCGACAAAATCGGCGCGGCGGTTTTGATAGTCGAGGTAGTAGGCGTGTTCCCATACGTCGATTGTCAAAAGCGGACAGGCTGCACCTGATGCCGGTGTGTCGGCGTTGCCGGTTTTTAAAATCTTGAGAGCGCCATTTTCAAGAACGAGCCACGCCCAGCCGCTTCCGAACTGCGTGACGGCGGCATTGGCGAAATTGGCCTTGAATTTTTCATAGCCGCCTAGATCCTTGTCGATCAGCGACGCAATCTTTCCCGTGGGTTTGCCGCCTCCGTTCGGAACAAGGCTTTCCCAAAAGAAGGCGTGGTTCCAGGCTTGGGCGGCGTTGTTGAATATGGCCTTTTTATCCAAAATCGCGGTCGTTTTCCTGACGATGTCGATCAGCGAAAGGTTCGCAAATTCCGTTCCGGCGACTAACTTGTTCAGGTTGTCGACATAGGCTTTATGGTGTTTCCCGTAGTGAAAACCCATAGTGTTTGCGGAAATTATGGGCGAGAGCGCATCATCGGCCCACGGAAGAGGCGAAAGGGTGAACGGGGTTGGCATGATCGCTCTCCTAATGTCGGGGTTGAATGTAAGGCAAACATACGGCAGAAAGGGTCAGGGAAGAAGCGGAAATATAGGTTGTCGGGTCCGCGCTTCTGCACTTATATGTTGGCGCGATATGCCTTTGTTCTTTTTTTCTTTCGCTGTTCTTCTTGCCTTGCCCGTCGCGTGGCCGCAGGTCGATTTGCTTTTGTCCGGGTTGTTCTATCGGGCAGGGGAGGGGTTTCCTTTTGCGGACAATTTGGGGATGAAGGCTTTGCATTTGTCGGCTTACTACGGCGCGCGCGTTTTGGGGCTTGCGTTCGTCGGGTTGGCTTTTGCGGCGTGGGTTCGTTCTTATCTTCGTGGCAAGCGCGGGTATGATTCGTCAAAACCTTGGGTGTTTCTTTTTTTGGCGCTTTTGATTGGTCCGGGGCTTGTCGCAAATGTCGGGTTTAAGGATCATTGGGGGCGCGCGCGGCCTCGCGAAGTCGTAGAGTTTGGGGGAAAGGACACTTTTTCTCCGGCTCTGGCTTTCCGGTTCGAGAAAGCGCGGTCCAACGGCTCCTTCGTTTCAGGGGACGGCGCGTTCGGTTTTTTCTTGCCCGCCTTCGGCTATGTCGCGCCAAGCCGATTTAAACGCAAGGCCTTTTGGGGAGGCATGGCGGGCGGCGTTGTTTTTGGCTTTGTCCGTGTGGCGATGGGCGCGCATTTTTTCAGCGATGTCGTTTATGCCGCCTTTTTTATGCTTGTCTCTGTCGCGGGCGTTCATGCGGCAATGTTCGGCAGGCAAGGGACCAGCGCCTGTTGGAACGCGTTTTTTAAGCGTCCGCCTCTCGCCTGACGGCCCGGATCTTGGCTGTCGTTTCCGGGTCGGCGGTTCCGGTGATGTTTTCCGGGAAAAAGCGGCGCTGAAACGCTGCAATGGCAGCGGGAACGTCAGTCGTATCGTAGCCGATTGCGCCGAGCATGTCGGCTATTTCGCCCGCCGTTGCCGGGCCGAGGTCCTGAGGCGTTGACGTGGGCCAAAGCCCCATTCCTTCGCGCGCAAAATCTTGCCATGGGAACAATTCGCCCGGATCTTTTTTTCGCGCGGGCGCGATGTCGCTGTGAGCAAGGATCGCGTGCGTCAGGGACAAACGATGCCGCGCGGCAATGTCTTTAACAAGGTCTTTCAACGCCGCAAGCTGCGCGGCGGGAAACGGGACATAGCCGCAGGAATGGCCGGGATTGGAAAGCTCGATGCCGATTGAGGCGCTGTTCATGTCATGGACTCCGCGCCAAGAGCTTTTCCCCGCGTGCCATGCGCGTCGAGTTTCGTCCACCATGCGCCAAATAGATCCGTTCTCGTCGATAAGATAGTGGGCGCTGACTTTCGATGCCGGATTGCAAAGTCGCGTCAACGCGTCGGCCGAATCCATCATATCCGTATAATGAAGAACGATATAATCGAGCGCGACGGAGGGATTGCGACTGTCGTGGTTGGGAGATGGCCGTTCGTTCATTTAATCCCCCTGATCTTGCATATATCGTCATAGGCAACGTTGATACGCTTCATTTTCTCGGTTGCGATGACGATAAATTCCTCTGGCACGCCGCGCGCCGAAAGTTTGTCGGGGTGGTGCTCGCGGATCAGGCGGCGATAGGTGTCCTTGATTTCTTTGTCGCTCGCCGTCTCTTCGAGGCCGAGGATAACAAAGGCTTCAGGCGGCCGATGTTTCGGTTTCTCGGGTTCCGGAAGGACGATCCCGGATCTGGCGGCGATGCGGACGAAATCGGCGGCGTCGAACCCGAAGAGAGCCGAGACTTTTCTAAGAAACGCGAATTCATTTGGCGTCAACGGCGCGTCGGAAGCGCCAATTGTAAAAAGGCCGCTTAAGATCTCCTCAAGAACGATGGGCGCACCCGCGAATATTTCTCCGAGTCGGCGCGCATAGGGTTCGAACCCCTCGGACGTCGCGCGCGCTTGGTTAAACAGTCGGCTTACGATATCTTGCGCGTAAGGGTTGATATTGAAGACGCTCTTAAATGCTTCGATTTCCGTGCCGGAGACGGTTCCGTCGACGCGCGACATCTTGGCGCTTAAGACAATGACGCCCAGCATGAAAGTGAGGTGCTTTTGCCGGGATACAACGTTTTCAAGGCTGTCTCCGTTGACGTTGCCCCAGACGTCGTTTCTTCGATCTTCTCTTTCGTACAAAAAGACAAGAATATAGCCGACAGCGGCGCCAAAAACGCCGCCGAGACAAAGAAAGCCCAAGAAAGCCCCCAAAAACCTGTTCCAATTATTGTTCGCGGGCACGATTTCTTCCATAGGGGCTTGAGGGGAAAGACAAGGACATTGTGCAAAGCAAGTATCTTTCTTTCTTCAATTTTTTGCAAGTTGCCGACGTTTTGGCATTATATAGGCGTTAATAAATTGTTATCTCCGTCTCTTATACAATGCCGTCCGATTGCTACGCAAAAAAAAGGCGGTTTTTGCAATGTATATGATTGTCTTTGCCACGCTGATGATCAGCTTAATAAGCGTGTTCGCTCAGCTGTATGCAAAACAGGCGACAAGAACGTATGCGCAGCAGACAGGCGTTGTCGATGCCTTGATAACCTGGCATGGGGGCGCGATGGACATTGCGCAGTTTCTTTTGCCAAGAACTTTTCCGACGTGTTCGATGACGAACAATGCGCCGTTGGGTGGGCTGGCTCAGTGTTCGGGGAGCGGCGGGGGATCTGCTGTCATTTCTGCGACGAACTCCAGCGGGCATTCCTTGTGCGTCGTCGGTGCGACAGGGGTATCGAACGCGCCGTGCTATACGACCCTGCCTTTAGGATATGCCGATGAGATTTATAAATTTTACTCCGTTGCTTACAGTTCCGGCGGGATAAACTATGTTTTGTCTTTCGTCCCGCAACCGCCGACGGCGGGGGACACATATGGCGCTCGTTTTTTGTGCTTGCCTGGGACCATTGCTACCGGCGGGGGCGCGACGTGCGCCGGAAGCGCGCGGATTGGGTTGACGTTTGACGATTTATCCAGCCAGATAAGAAGGCATCCGGCCTTGGCTCTTGGGGGCTGGGGGATCGTATCGGCGTCTAATACGGTTTGCAGCGGATACAGTGTGCCCTGTCTTGTCATGCCCAGCGAGGTTTATGCCTCGGATTCTACTCAAACGGTTACGAAACAGTTGATATATCCTTTGCCCTCATTGGGGGGTGGCAGCGTTATCCCCCAAGGGTCGATCGGGATTATCGGCATGTTTTCGCCTTGTCCAAGCTGCACCTAAAACGAAGAGGAAACCGCTTATGTTCCGTTTTATTCATCGCCGCAGGTCGGGTTTTACGCTCGTCGAAATGGCTATTGTGCTTGGCGTTGCCGGGATTCTGTTTGGGGGATTGTGGCGTTTGCTTTCGGCAAGCAGCCAGCAACTTCGGGATCAATCCGTGGCCAACATCCATAGCCAGATCCTTTCGTCCGTTAGCGCCTATTTGCAATCGCCGACGCCGTCGGGCGGCGGCGGGGGCGGCGGGGCGGATTTCCTGACAGTTTTGCCGACGGCAGGCGCAACGGGGATCGGGACCGAACTCCATCTGCCTACGAACGGTTCTTGCGGAGGAATGGCAGCGGCAGAAACCGGGTTCTGCGACTTTTTGCCTAGCGGCGTTTTTCGTACAACGACAAATGCATACGGGCAGACGTTTCGGATCGTAGTGAGAAGAGAAGATGGATCTTCCTCGGGCACGATTCCGAAGGCGTATTCTTTCCTGATCGAAACAACGGGCGGTCAAACCATTCCGGATACGTCCGGCGGTCGTATCGCATCGATGATCGGCGGAGACGGCGGCTTTGTATATACGAACAACGTATGCGGGGCGGCTTCGATCTGCGGCGCTTTTGGTTCGTGGAGCTTGGCGTCCAACGCATATGTCGGCGCGGGCGCATGGGCGACCGTTCAGCCGGGAAGGGTGGCGTCGCGTACGCACGTTTCTTCAGGGCAAATCTCCGATCAGGGATGGTTGGCGCGAATTTGGAAAGGCGATATTCTATTCAACAGGATGTCGACGCCGCTTTATTTCGGCGCGCAGCCCGTTTATTTCGGAAGCACTGCCGGCACGTCGGGAAACACGGCAAGCACGCTTTACGTTCAGGGCGGAGACATCAATCTTGGGAACGTCGATTTAAAAGGCTTGCCGAACAGCACGGAGCCGTCGAGGCTTCATGGCGGAACGGAGAATGCGGACATCCCGATGATGAGGTTGGTCGGAAACATGGGTGGAAGTGCCGCGAACTCATTAATTTATCTCGGCGCTGGCTGCACCAAAATCGACGGAGGAACTTGTCGACCAGCCTTGCAGGTCGAGGATGGCGATATCACCGTCCATGGCCAGTTGGACGCCGAGAGCCTTTATGCGACGAAATTTATTTATGATGCGAGCGCTGGCGGATCCGACGCGCGGCTAAAGAAAGACGTCAAGCCCCTTTCTAATTCTCTTGAGAGCGTTATGAAAATAAAACCGGTCTCTTACACGCTGAAGGCCAGCGGAGCGCAGAGCATGGGGGTCATCGCTCAGGACATGGAGAAGATATATCCTCAGTTGGTCGTTAAGGACAACAAGGGATATATGGCGGTCAAATACGATGCCTTGATTGCGCCGCTTATTGACTCCGTTCAAATATTGAAAAAGGAAAACGACAGCCTTCGAAAAGAGCTGAAAGCGGTTTCGGATCAGCTTAAGGAAATCGAGCAGACTGTGAAATCTCCGCAGCAGAAATAATGCCAGTGGCCCTATGAGCTGATTTCCATCATCAAAAAGCCGTCATCCCCGCG
>CAYVBP010000103.1:0-5428 GCA_964449155.1 uncultured Rhodospirillaceae bacterium
TGCGGCCTATGATCCCCTATACCCTCTGTGCCCCAACCTTTGGGGGAGACCCCCCAACCTTTGGGGGAGACCCATAATAAACATCAAAGGGATGGTGGACCTGATCGGGATCGAACCGACGACCTCAACATTGCGAACGTTGCGCTCTCCCAGCTGAGCTACAGGCCCATTTCCGTAAACGGAGGTGCATTTATCGTCAGATGAGGTCCTTCTGTCAAGGATTCAAAATGCCCCAAATGCTATCGGCGATCTCCCTATACCTAACCGCAAGAAAACTTTCGGGTTTAGTTAACGCTAAAGGTTCTCCCCCATCGGATAGTTCGCGGATTTCGATATCCAAAGGAATTTCCCCTAAAAACGGGACGTTAAGTTTTTCCGCCTGAGCACGCGCGCCGCCGTGGCCGAAAATATCGCTTCGTCCTTTGCAATGAGGGCATTCGAAAAAACTCATATTTTCAACGATTCCCAAAACCGGAACGCCCGTTTTACGGAACATCTCCAGCGCACGACGCGCGTCAAGCAGCGCAATGTCCTGCGGCGTCGATACGATCACAGCCCCGGACAGCGGCGTCGATTGAATCAGCGACAGCTGCGTGTCGCCCGTACCGGGCGGAAGATCGACAACCAAAACGTCCAGTTCTCCCCACGAAACGTCCCGGAACATTTGCAAGACCGCGCCTGCGACCATTGGCCCACGCCAGATCATCGGCGAAGCATCGTCGATCAAAAATCCCATCGACATAACTTTTACCCCGTCGCGCGTATGGGGCACCATGCGGCCAGACGCGTCAATATCCGGTTCGCCGTCCACGCCTATCATGCGCGGGATCGACGGGCCATAGACATCGGCATCCATTAATCCTGTTTTCAGCCCTTTTTGAGCGAACGCCACAGCCAGATTGACGGCCGTCGTCGATTTTCCGACTCCGCCTTTGCCCGAAGCGACGGCAATGATTGTCTTTATTCCCGGCAGGTCCATTTTTTTCGACGGCTGTTCGCGCTTATGCGTTTCCTTGTGCGCGGTAAAGATTACGGAAACCGACGATACGCCGTCGATTCCTTTAACGGCTTTTTCGACAAGGGATTTTAGCGTGTCAGCGTCAAAGTCCTTTTTGTTTTCTGCCCGAAGGATCAGATTGACCTTTGTCCCTTCCTTCTCAGCCGAAAAAGTGACGCCTTCGAGCATTTCTTTGGATACAATATCCACGCCTTCCCACTGAACGGAGCGCAGAACGGAATAGACGGTTTCTTTCGAAAGAATGGCCATAACGATTATCCAGTGTAATTATAACAACGGCTTTTTGTATCGAATCCATCCCGTCTCACGAACGGCCAAGGAATCGTAAAGTTTGATGGCTGTTTCATTCGAGGTTCTTGTTTTCCAATGAACCTCAAACCACCCTTCTTTTTTTCCGACGGCAAAAACATGCGCAAAAACAGCTCGCGCTATCCCCCGGTTTCTGAACGTTGGCGCAACGTATAAATCGTTAAAATAGCACGTCAGTCTGGCGCTGTACGTATCCGGATAAAGCATGTAATGCGCAAAACCGGCCAGAACTCCGTCGCATGTAATGCCGAGACCGCGCGTTTTATTTTCGGGATCGCTAAAAAGCGCCCAAACGCGCGCAAGGCGTTCTTCCGGCATCGGCTCGTTCCATACCTTACCGTAATCCCTGAAGAATTCTTTCCATAGAGAATAATCGTCCGGCCCCAAAGGCCGAATAGAAACATTTGATTCCATAACAGGTGCCCTTTTCTTCCGACGCTGAGAAGAAGGAAGAAATCAATTCATAGGACCGACGAATCAGACCGCTTTAAAGATCAGGGAGGCGTTTGTCCCGCCAAATCCAAACGAGTTTGACAGCGCGATATTGATCTTCTTTTCCTTGGCCTTTAACGGCACAAGGTCCATGCCCTCAAATCCTTCGGACGGATTTTCAAGATTAAGAGTCGGTGGCGCGATGCCGTCGGTCACGGCCTTGATCGAGTATATCGCTTCGACCGCGCCCGCAGCGCCCAACAAATGTCCGATGGCGGACTTCGTCGAGGACATCATGATTTTCTCGGCATGGCTGCCCATCAAACGGCGTATGGCCTTGATTTCGACTTCATCGCCCAACTGCGTGGATGTGCCGTGAGCGTTTACATAATCGATCTGGTCCGCATTCAGACCGGCGCTTTTCAAAGCGCCTTGCATCGCGCGAAAGCCGCCGTCGCCGTCTTCGGCGGGCGCCGTCATATGATAAGCGTCGCCCGAAAGTCCGTATCCAACCAGTTCCGCATATATTTTTGCGCCGCGCTTTTTCGCATGTTCGTATTCTTCGAGGACAAGGGCACCCGCGCCCTCGCCCATGATAAACCCGTCGCGATCCTTGTCCCATGGCCGCGACGCATCCGTCGGCCGGTCATTGAACCCTGTAGACAAAGCGCGCAAGGCGCAGAACCCCGCAATGCCAATACGGCAAATTGCGGCTTCCGCCCCGCCCGCGACCATCATGTCGGCATCGCCAAGAGCAATAAGCCGCGCGGCATCGCCAATCGCATGAGCGCCCGTCGCGCAGGCCGTCACGACCGCGTGATTGGGCCCTTTGTATCCGTGTTTAATTGAAACATTTCCCGACGCAAGATTGATTAAGCTGCGCGGAATAAAGAAAGGCGACACGCGGCGCGGGCCTTTTTCGTGCAAAAGAATCGAGGTCTCGTAAATCTCGTTCAATCCGCCGATGCCCGAGCCGATCATCACGCCGATGCGGTCGCGATCTTCCTCGGTCTGAGGAACGTAACCGCCATCTTTGATGGCTTCATCCGCCGCAACCATGGCGAAGTGGATGAAGGTATCCATCTTTTTTTGTTCTTTGGGCTCGATATAAAGATCGAGGTTCAATTCGCCTTCGGCGCTTCCTCTCGGAACCTGACCCGCGACTTGGCTGGACACATCCGAGGGATCGAAGTGCGTTATGCGCCCAAGGCCGCTGACGCCTGCCGTTATCTGTTTCCAGTTCCGGCCAACTCCAACGCCCAACGGCGTAACCATACCCATGCCCGTAACAACGACGCGACGCATCGGCTTTCCGTTCCCTATTAAGCCGCAGCGGCTTTCTTGGAGACAATAAACTCAATCGCATCCTTGACGGTCGCGATCTTTTCGGCTGCGTCATCGGGAATCTCGACGCCGAATTCTTCTTCAAAGGCCATGACGAGCTCGACCGTATCGAGGCTGTCAGCGCCCAGATCGTCAATAAAGCTCGCATTGTCGGTAACCTTGGAGGCATCGACCCCCAAGTGCTCAATAACGATCTTCTTCACTTGCTCTGCGATATCGCTCATAATCTCTAAGCCCTCTGTTGTTATCAACTTGGGAAGGCGGCTAAAGATTAACGCCCCCCGAAATGTCCTCTCTATTCTTTGAATGCGTTATTGTCCAGAAAAGAAAACACAGTTCCGACATATTTTTGTCCAACGACATGAAAACACTTGATTTTTAAAAATTCTTTGTCCGCCGACGCCATGCAAAAGTGGGAAAAGCGTCTTCCATCCAAGCCAATTGAAGGCTATGGTCTTACATCCTCGATCTGGTGCAGGGCGTTATGAAATCTGGATTTATTTTTGCGTTATTCCCCGCCGCTCTCTTCTTAACCTTTCTGCAAGGGTGCGCCGAAAACGGCGTGGACGACAACGATCTTCGAACAAGCTTTCTTGAAACGAGCCTACACCGTCAGGAAATTACGGCCGGTTCTTTTCGACTGACGGTTTTTTCAAGGATCCGGGACACGAACAGGCCGGTAACCGTCTATATCGAGGGCGACGTGCCGGGCCTTGCGCCCGGCGCCGATCCGGGCATCGATTCCACGCCGGACGACACCGTCGGGCTGCGTCTGGCATCGATAGATCCGTCGGATAACGTCATTTTTATCTCTCGTCCCTGCCAATTCAACATCGATGACTTTGCCTGCAAGGACATATTAAAAAATACCCTGCGTTGGGCGGATCAATATTATGCGAGCGCGAACAGAGCCCTCGACTACGTCTTGTCCCCCATTCCCCATCCGCACGTTAACCTTGTCGGGTATTCGGGCGGCGGAGCCTTGGCCGCCGTCTTGGCCGCGCGCAGACACGATATTGTCAGCTTGCGCACCATCGCCGGCAACATGGACCCCCACGGCAACGGCCGTTTCCATGCGACCGACCCACAAGACGATTTTATCGATCCCATGATGATCGCCTCGCGCTTGGCCGGGCTGCCTCAAGAACACTTTGTCGGCGGCAAGGACGATTTCGTTCCGCCATTCTTGACGGAAAATTTTATCAAGGCCATTGGAACAAACGCCTGCGCAACCGTGACAAGAGTTCCGGACGCGACACATACGGCAGGATGGGAAAGCGCATGGCGGAAATACGCGACAAAAACCCCCACCTGCAACGCCGAACCAAGACAAGTCAACGTTCCCCAATCTTTTACCGAAGAAATCAGGCTTGGGAACGATGCGTTTGCGCCCGCCCCTTCCCCGCCGATGGATGCCCCAACCTTGGAAACAAACGAAGAATCAGGAGATTGACCTTATGATCCGCGCGCGAGTCACTGAAAACGGCGAAAGCCCCTATGCCGTCACAATAAACGTTTCCGGATATACGCTGAAGGGCGACGAGCCTTCTTCCGCAGGCGGCGGCGACACGGGTCCGGCACCATACGATTACTTAGCGGCATCTTTGGGCATTTGCACCTTGATGACAGTTCGCATGTATGCAGAGCGCAAAAACTGGCCCCTTGAAGAAGTCGAAGTTGAGGTCGATTTTCACAAAGAAGAAAGCCCCGACAGCCCGCGACTTATAGATATGTTCGAGAAAAAAGTCATCCTTCATGGACCGGATCTTACACCCGATCAGCGCAAAAGAATTCTCGAGATTTCCGCGAAAAGCCCCATTCACAGAACTTTAGAGAACGCGCCCGTGATAAAAACGATTGAGGGATAAAATCAGCGGCTTCGCAAGTCGACTTGACCAATCAGTATATTTTCTTGAAGTTTGCGTTAAACACACGCATAATTATCGTGCGACTCTCTTGTCGTTTCCAAGTTACCTCGCGTATTTTCAATCCATTGGAGACACCCATGCGCTTCTCATTTATCGTCGCTATCGCTGTCGTAGCCCTAATTGCAACTCCTGCCGCAGCCGAGAAGCGAATTTTTGGCAGCTATACCTGTTCGCGCCAAGTTCCTTGCGACAGAGACGGCTTTACCCCCGAGCAATGGGCCCAAGCGGGTCGGGACTGCTTGCAAGGCGGGCTTGGATACAACGCTCCAGACGACGTCTTTAACGACATTATCGGATTGGATTCATCGAACTGCCTGACGACAAACACCGAAGTCATTCCTCAGGGACAAAGGATGCGCCTTATCCCGCGCTGTTGCATGGTCGAAAGATCGCCGGG
>CAYVBP010000104.1:0-5400 GCA_964449155.1 uncultured Rhodospirillaceae bacterium
GTTATTGATTGTGTCCCCCGTGCCCTTTCGATTCACTGCGATCCGGGATTGGTATCAATGGCCGGTGGTATAAAAAATGCCCAAGAGGCCGAAACGCTTTCTTCCATACGGCTTTTTTCTATTTCTCCCCGATCCACAGCATCCCTTCTTTTCCAAAAAAGAACCCGTTCGCAAACGCCGCGTTTTTCGTAATCCTTTTCAGCTTTCCGATAGCTTCTTTCCCCTCGATCTTGCCGTCTAACGCCGCGCGATAAACCTCCGCGACCTTAACCATATCGACGTCCTGCGGCGAAAGCCTGAAATGCGAAACCCCCCTTTTTCTCAAATCGTCCAGCTTATCGACTAAAACGCCAATTCCGTGCGACAGCGTCTGCGTGCCGTTGATCGTCAAAATCGGTTGTCCGTCCATCGTATCGATAGGCAACCCATCCGGATCCTTAGCGCAGGCGATCCGGCACGAATCCTTGTTCAGCCCGTACGCGCGCGCATGATAACAGCGCATCGCGACCGAAAGCGGCTGTTTTCCGAAAACAAAAACCTCCGTCTCGACCTTGCTTGACCCCGCGACGACGTCGATCGAAGACGCCGGAATTTCCGTCGGCAAAACGATGCGCGTGGCCTTATGTCGCGCCAGATAATCCCGCGTTGCTTCGTTCAGAACGTTGATATAGGGCCCGACAACATGCGGTTTCTTCCCCAGAGCTTGCAAACACGCGACGTCGTTAGCCTCAATCAAAAAGCCTTGATCCACACGCGCTTTTATCGCCTTAACCTCGCGTTCCGATGTCACAATCGCCAGCGTGGAAAAAACGATTTCCTTCTTGGCCTTTTTAAGCCTGTCGACGACGGCAGGCAGCAGAGCCTCGAAAAACGGCTCGCGTTTCGAACAAACGACCTCGCCCAAATAAACGCAATCGACCGTCGCCTCGTCCGCGATCCGGAAATAAAAATCCCGCCGTTTTGCCGCTTCCCAATTAAACAACAGCGGCCCCAACGTAATCTTCCCCAAGCTTTTTTTAACGCGAGCCGTCATCTCCAGCCCTTCTTATAAGCGCCGAACGTCTCTCTTCCGCCCTCGGCCACCGTCTTCAAATCGTTTGAATAATCTCTTCCTTCCGCCATGGCGTCGAGCGCCCGGCGAAACGCGCCAACGACCTCGGCGACATAAGCGCGGCTTCTCTGCCGTCCTTCGATTTTCAAAGCCGTCACGCCCGCCGCCTTCAGCTGAGGTAGCAAATCAATGGCATTCAGCCCAATGGGTTCCTCGAATAAATAAGACGCCTTGCCCTTCGCGATATAGCGTCCTTTGCACGGCGTTGGATAAGGCGCAGGCTCTCCCTTCGCGAATTTGTTCAGCGTCACACATCCAAGGCAGGACTTCATGCCTTTCCCGTCTTCCTGATACGAGACATGGCTTGCGGGCGCGCATGCGCCGTCGCTGGTCGGCGATATGCCTGTTATATAAGACGATAAAAAGCATCGTCCCTCCGACATCGGCCCGACGCTTCCAAACGCAAAAACCTCTGTTTCGATGCCCGTTTTCTCAATCAGGGCGGTGACTTCCTCAATCGACAGAATGCGCGGCAAGACCACGCGCTTGACCCCGAACCTCTCCATAAAAAACGAAATCGATAATTCGTTCGCGGCAGCCGCCTGAACCGACAAATGCCGTCTTAGTTTCGGATGCCGCCGCGTGGCATAATCCAAAACGCCGATATCCGCCAAAATAACGGCGTCAGCCCCGGCCTCTGCCGCGCCGTCGACCGCGCGTTGCCAAATTTTTTCGCCGCCCGCTCGTGGAAAGGTGTTAATCGCGACCAAAAGCTTTTTCCCACGCGCATGGGCATAAGAAACGCCCTCGACCAACTCGTCCTGATCGAAATTCAATCCCGGATAATTACGCGCGTTCGTTTCGTTGCGGAACCCGCAATAAACGGTATCCGCGCCCGCATCGATAGCCGCCCTCAGCGCCGCGGGCGTGCCCGCCGGGCAAACAAGCTCAAGCCCCGATTGCTTCATAAAGCCGAAACTCCCGTGCGAACGCGCCGCGCCAGTGCGTCCGCGAACGAAAAAGCGGCTCGCGCCGCAGGCGCGAACGGTCCCGACAATGCCAAAACGTCTTCAAGCAAATCGATCTCCTCGCGATCAAGCGTATTGCGTAGCGCGACAACGACATGCGTGTTTCCCGTAATCTCAAGATCGCGCGAAAAAAACAATTTATCTCCGTCCGCGCGTCCCTCCAGCAAACCGATCAGCGCCTCCAATTTTCCGCGAATGCAGGCATCGCCTTCGCTATCTTCGACGCGCAGAGACGCACCGCCTTTGCCGAAACGCAACACAAACCGGTGCGGAACGTCCGACGGCTCGACCCTGACCCGCGCTGTTTCCAGCCGTTCAAGGTTTTTAAACAAGCGCGGATGCGCGCGCCGCATCCGTCCCATCAAAATATCGATCCCCCGCTGCAAAACGCTACCCGGCGCGATCCGCATGGCGGCGCGGCTCAAAGGCGAAAGAAAGCGGTACGTTTCCATAAATAATCCTCTCCTAATATCGATCTCCGGGCAAGACGAAGCGCAGGGGACACAATAAAAATGCCCAAACCTTCATTATCCGTTTCGCACTGCCTTTTTCGGCATTTTTATTGTGTCCCCCTTGCCACGCAGGGCGGATCCTCTTTGTTTGGTTATTCGTTTCAATACATACCGTGCCCAAATGGCGGCGTCCAGACAAGCCAAAAATAACCTCGAATGCCGATTCCCGAAATTGCTGTGAAAATACCGGGAAAAACTTTTTGCCTTATGGCGTTCGACAAAATCCGAAGACGCCTCGCTCGTTCCTCCGACATGGGTAACGACGATATGAGGATCGAAATAAATCTCTCCGCCCGCCGAGCGAAACCGGAAACACAAATCCAAATCCTCGACGTGCAAAAAGTACCCTTCGTCGAATCCGCAAACAAGGTTGAAATCCTTGCGTGGCATAAACATGAAAGCGCCGCTGATAGCCGGAACCGGCGTCATCCTGTCCGGCATCTCCTCGCCGTGCCTGTTTAGCCGCAGTGACGGGAATATTCTCCCCAGTCCCAGCGCCTCGACGAACGCCGACGTCGGCGATAAAAGCTCGCGTCGGCACCCGCGCTGGTCTGTCCCGTCCTCATTCACGATCCTCGGTCCGATCATCCACGGCGACGGCAAAGCCGCCGCATGTTCCAATAAAAGATCGACCGTATCCGCACGCAAAAAGCAATCCGGATTAAGAATAAGAACGAAGTCCCCCAAAGCGTTCTTGACGCCGAGATTATTCGCCCGCCCAAACCCGATATTCCCATGCCCCGACAGAAGCGTCACGCGCGAATCTCCCGCCGCAACATCGCGCAACCGCCTGATGTCGTCATCCGGGTTCCCATTATCGACCACGATCAGCTCAACAGGCGACGTCTGCCGCAAAACGGCCTCGACCGATGGAAACAAAGCCTCGCCGGTTCGATAAGAGACCATAATAACAGATGTCAAAGACATGAACCTTGCACCAAAGAACGCGCGAAAAAGGGGACGCAATGAAAATGCGCCCAAGCAAGAAAAGATTCAACTGCTTGGCTTCTCCGGCCCATTTTCATTATGTCCTCTAATAAAGCAAGTCATTGTAATTATTTCTCAATCCCGCTCAGCAAAAAAGGACGAGGCCTGTAGTCCAAAGCCTCCAGTCCCTCCGCGACATCGAAAACGAGATCCTTATTCATGCGCTCAAACATTGACGTGTTTAAAGAGGACTCGTTAACGAGCCCAAGAGCCGCCGCGACGCGAAGCCCCCACCGCAACGCCCCAACAGGAACCGGCAAAAACCTCGGCTGCAACCCCAGCGCCTCAAACGCGCGAGACGCCATTTGCCGATATGTCAGCGTCTCCGACCCCGATATATTGAAGGCCCTGTTTCGTGCCTGCGGATTCCCGATGCAGCAAAAGGCGGCAAACGCGACGTCGTCGGCGTGAATAGGTCGCCGCAATCCGCTAGCAGGAGCCGCAATCGGCAAAAACCGCCAGCGTCGAATAAAGCCGAGCATGCGCGTAATATTCTGATCGGTCTTCCCGTCGTAAATGATGGTCGGCCTTAAAACGGTCCACGAAACGCCATTTTTCTCGGCCCAAGTTTTCAAAGCCTCTTCCCCGCTGCGCAGCTTGTCCGACGTTTTCCTCTCGGCCAAAGTCGAACTTGAAGCCTTACTGAACATGCTCGTCGATCCTGTCGCGATGACAGCCTCCGCGCCCCGAAAAAGATCAAGACATCCTCCCAAAACCCACAACGGCAGGAAACTAATAACGATAGCTCCCCTGGGAATAGGAAGGCTCTGAGCCGTGAAAAGATCGGCCGCGATATGCGCAAACCCCTCCGGCAATCCGACAGGCCGTCGCGACACAACCTGCGCCGTCTGTCCTGCTGCGCGCAACCGTTCGATCAAATACCGTCCTGACAACCCGCTGCCAAGAACGACCAAAGGAGCTTCCGCCATTATCTTATTCCCCCAAAAAATAAGCTGATCCCCGATCGAAGTGAAGCAGGGGGGGACACAAGAAATACCCAAATCGCCGTTAACTCTTCCATCACCGCCTGCTAAAAAGCGCCATCTTCTGAATTTTCTAGTATCGAACCGTGTTTAAATGGGTAGCAAACTAACCGTTATCTGCAAGCAGCCTTTTGATATGCTTGTCGAACCTGCAAGCAGGGCAAAGGGAGTCGTCGATTAAGAAGGAGGGCGAAAAACAACTTTTGAGAAATGGCTCCCTGGGACGGGCTCGAACCGCCGACCCGGTGATTAACAGTCACCTGCTCTACCGCTGAGCTACCAGGGAATATCCAAAAAGCGACGCGTAAGCATTGTTAAGGCGGGTATGTATAATTGGCGAAGGCGCGAAGTGCAACACCGTATTTCGATTTTATAAGGATTTTAAAAGAAGACGGAAAAATGCATTTTCACCGCCGAAACAAGCCCAAACATAGCGGCAGAAAAAGCATAATGCCGAAAAACTGTTAAATCTCTTTCGTTTCCGCCTTGCAACAAGGTTAAAATCCGATAAACTCCCGCTGACATTCCATCCGCGATTCGCGTTGATTCCCATGTTGAGAGAGACCAATGGCTGATGATAAGGCGGCAGATGCCGACCCCTCGATGGAGGAGATTCTGGCCTCGATCCGAAAGATTATCTCCGACGATAATCCTCCGGCCGTAGCTGCGCCTCCCGAAACGGAGCCGGAACCTGAACAACCCGCTGCCGAGCCTCCGGTTGAAGACATCATCGAACTGACACAGGAAATACAAGACGATGGTTCGCTTAAGGAGGTTAAAGCTGAGGAAGAAGCGCCTCTCCCTCCCTCTCCGCCGCCCCCACCACCACCTCCTCCACC
>CAYVBP010000105.1:0-5332 GCA_964449155.1 uncultured Rhodospirillaceae bacterium
GCGGGTATAGCGGGTTCTTACTAAAACGGCTGCAGTTATTTCTGGCCGGTCGATCCGAAGCCGCCCGCGCCGCGTTTAGTCTCGGGCAGCGCTTTGGCTTCTTCCCATCGGGCGCGCGTGTAGGGCGCGATGACCATTTGCGCGATGCGTAGACCGCGCGCGATTTTGAAATCTTGGTCTCCGAGATTGGCCAAAATAATCTGAACCTCGCCGCGATAGTCGGCATCGATGGTTCCGGGACTGTTTAAGACAGAAAGCCCGTGCTTGAGCGCAAGGCCGGAACGCGGGCGAATCTGGGCTTCAAAGCCTTCGGGCAATGCAATTTGAAGGCCCGTGGGGATCAGCTTTCTTTCGCCGGGACGCAACACGATTTCGGCCTCTACCGCCGCGCAGAGGTCCATGCCCGCAGAATGCTCTGTCGCGTAAGCCGGAAGATCGAGGCTTTCGGCATGGGGAAGCTTGACGACGGCAATGGAAACGAAAGACATGGACAATCCTTTAAATATTCATTCTTATTCTAAAGGAAAACTTAGCGGGGGCCAGAGCGTCGTTCTTCCCTGACCAAAGGCACAATCGTATCCATGCCGCAGGCAAAGTAAAACTCCCGCGGCTGGCCACGAAGGCCCTTGATTAGAAGGGAGCCGCCAACGTCGTTCATTTGACGCGCGACGTTTTGGAACAGACGCAGGCCCGCATTCGTAAGATAGGAAAGCTTCGCGCAGTTCAGAATCATTGTCCGCGCGCCGCTTTGGATGCAAAGCGAGATGTCTTCTTCAAGATCGGGGGCGTTCGCGCCGCTTAAATAGCGGTCGATATCCATTATTTCCGGTTCCGTAACGGCCCATGAGGATGTGTCGATTTTTTGCTGCAAGATGCCTCCGCGCTTTGATTCGCTTATGTTATCCTTTTTTGAATTTTACGGCAACAAGCCTATGAAATGGCTCGCAAGCAGAAGCGGCGCAAATCAAAAAGGCAACAGGGGATGTGGGCTTTTTAAACGGATTTGCTTAATTTTCGGCGATTAAGATTGACGAAAGTATTGCAAACTCGTATCTGCCACTCGCGCTTATGCCAACAAGCCTGTGAATTGGCTCGCGGGCAGAGAGTCCTCGGTAACGCAAGAAATATAGGCAACGAAGGGATTAGCCTTTTTGCTTAATGTCCCTTTCTTTCGCATCGATTCATTCATAGCCGCTTTGACAACGAAAACTGAAACAAAATGAAGCTTAGAAATATCGCCATTATCGCTCACGTCGACCACGGAAAGACAACCCTCGTCGATCAGATGCTCAAACAATCGGGCACGTTCCGCGCCAATCAACAGGTTGCCGAGTGCGCCATGGACAGCAATGAGCTGGAGCGCGAGCGCGGCATCACTATTCTGGCCAAATGCACCTCCATTTTGCATGGGGAATTGCGTATCAATATCGTCGATACGCCCGGACACGCCGACTTCGGCGGCGAAGTCGAGCGTATTCTGTCGATGGTGGACGGCGTCGTTTTGCTTGTCGACTCGGCGGAAGGGCCTTTGCCGCAGACGAAGTTCGTGTTGTCAAAAGCTTTGGGAATTGGATTGAGGCCTATCGTTGTCATCAACAAGATCGATCGCTCGGACGCCCGGCCTCATCAAGTGCATGACGAAATTTTCGATTTGTTCGCGGCGCTGGATGCCTCGGAAGAACAGCTGGATTTCCCAACGATCTTCGCTTCGGGACGCAAGGGATGGGCCATTGAGAAGATGGGCGACGAACCCAAGGATTTGTCGCCGTTATTCGATTTAATTGCGCGGCATGTGCCCGCGCCATCCGTCGACGCGACAGCCCCGTTTACCTTGCTTGCGACCATTTTGGAGGCCAATCCTTATCTCGGACGCTTGCTGACGGGCCGCGTCGAGTCCGGCGTCGTAAAAACGAACATGCCGTTCAAGGCCTTGACGCACGACGGCAAGGTTATCGAACAGGGTCGCGTCAGCAAAATTCTCGCGTTTCGCGGACTTGAACGCGTTCCTGTCGACGAAGCCTCGGCCGGGGACATTGTCGCCATCGCAGGCATGAGCAAGGCGACCGTTGCCGATACGCTTTGCGATCTGGGCGTCGAAAAACCGCTGCATGCGCGCCCTATCGATCCGCCGACAATTGCGATGACGTTCTCTGTCAACGATTCGCCGCTGGCGGGAACCGAGGGCGACAAGGTCACGGGGCGCACGATCCGTGAACGGCTTTTGCGCGAGATCGAGGGAAACGTCGCCATTCGCATGACGGAATCGGAAGACCGGGATTCCTTTGAGGTTGCGGGACGCGGCGAATTGCAGCTGGGCATTTTGATCGAGACCATGCGCCGCGAGGGCTTTGAATTGTCGATCAGCCGTCCGCGCGTGCTCTTCCAGACGATTGATGGGCGACGTCAAGAGCCTATCGAAGAGGTCGTGGTCGACGTCGACGAAGATTATTCGGGCACTGTCGTCAAGAAGCTGTCGGAGCGCAAGGCGGAGATGACGGATATGAGACCTTCGGGCGGCGGAAAAACGCGGTTGACGTTTTTGGCTCCTTCGCGCGGGTTGATCGGCTATTTCGGCGAGTTCTTAAGCGATACGCGCGGAACCGGGATTATGAACAGATTGTTCCACGGCTATGCGCCCTATAAGGGCCCCATCGCCGCGCGACGCACGGGCGTGATGATTTCAAACGGCAAGGGCGACGCCGTCGCTTACGCGATGTGGAAACTCGAAGAGCGCGGGCCGATGATGATCGTCCCCGGGGCCAAGGTCTACGAAGGCATGATTATCGGCGAGCATTCGAAGAACAACGATCTGGACGTGAACGTTTTGGAAGGCAAAAAACTGACAAACATTCGCACCACGTCGAAGGACGAAGCCATTCGGCTGACGCCGCCGGTGATTTTGACGCTGGAAAAAGCCATCGCCTATATCGCCGACGACGAACTGGTCGAGGTTACGCCGAAGTCCATTCGTTTGCGCAAGCGGTATCTTGACCCCAATACGCGCAAGAGGATGGCGCGGCAGGCGGAAGAATAAAAAAGCCCCCTTTCGGGGGCTTTTCTTTATTCCAAACGCTTTTATGCGAAGTATTGACCGCCGTTCATTGCGAACGTCGCGCCCGTCGCAAAACCTGCCATGTCGGACGCTAAGAAAACGACCATCGCCGCAATTTCCTCGGTCTTACCCAAACGCTTGACCGGGATTTTGTCGACGATCTTCGCCAGAACTTCCGGCGCGATGGCGCGAACCATCTCGGTGTCGATATACCCGGGCGCAATCGCGTTGACCGTGATGCCTTTGCTGGCCGACTCTTGCGCCAGGGCTTTCGTGAAACCGATGATCCCAGCCTTGGCGGCCGAATAGTTTGTCTGCCCGGCTTGGCCCGATTGGCCGTTGATCGAGCTGATGTTGATGATACGGCCGAAGTTCCGTTCGCGCATGCCTTCGATCACAAGGCGCGACATGTTGAAGACGGAATCGAGGTTCGTTTGAACCACGTCGTGCCAGTGCTTGGGCGTCGTTTTGTGCAAAAACGCGTCGCGCGTAATGCCGGCGTTGTTGACAAGAACATCGACCGGACCAAGGTCCTTGACGATTTTTTCGACAGCCTTTTGGCAGTCGTCAAAATTACCGACGTCGAATTTATAGACGGGAATGCCTGTTTTTTCGCAGAATTTCTTTGCCGCGTCGTCGTTTCCTTGATATGTCGCGGCAACTTTGTATCCCGCTTCGCGAAGTCCTTCGCTAATCGCCGCGCCGATGCCACGCGTTCCGCCTGTTACTACTGCTACTTTTGCCAATTTTTTTCTCCTTCGTTTTGCGTTAAGGCAACAAAAAGGGCCGGAAAGGGGTT
The DNA here is from genome assembly GCA_964449155.1 of uncultured Rhodospirillaceae bacterium. Taxonomy (GTDB): domain Bacteria; phylum Pseudomonadota; class Alphaproteobacteria; order UBA9219; family UBA9219; genus CAIXLI01. The sequence continues at coordinate 3,852 of CAYVBP010000105.1, forward strand.
TCCCGGCCCTTGGACTGGATTATCTTTCAACACACATTGCGATACCCATGCCTCCGCCGATGCAAAGCGTCGCAAGGCCTTTCTTGGCATTGCGCTTTTGCATTTCGTGAAGCAAGGTCACAAGGATGCGCGCGCCCGATGCGCCGATCGGGTGGCCCAAAGCGACGGCGCCGCCGTTGACGTTGACTTTCGACGTATCCCAGCCGAGTTCTTTGTTCACCGCGCAGGCTTGCGCCGCAAACGCTTCGTTGGCCTCGATCAAGTCCAGATCGCCGATTTTCCAACCCGCCTTTTCGAGAGCTTTGCGCGTCGCCGGGATCGGGCCTGTCCCCATGATCGAGGGATCGACGCCTTCGGTCGCCCACGACACGATGCGGGCCAAAGGCGCAAGACCGCGTTTAGCTGCGTTTTCCTCGGACATCAAAACAAGCGCCGCCGCGCCGTCGTTGATCGACGATGCGTTGCCCGCCGTGACTGTGCCGTCTTTTGCAAAGGCGGGTTTAAGCTTCGCCAAGGCTTCGAGCGTCGTTCCGGCGCGCGGGTTTTCGTCTTGCGCGAACGTTATGTCGCCCTTTCTGCTCTTGATAATGACCGGGACAATTTCATCCGCAAAGCGGCCCGACTTGATGGCGGCCTCGGTCTTGTTTTGAGACGCGACGGAGAATTCGTCCTGCATTTCGCGCGTGATGCCAAATTTCGCCGCGACGTTTTCGGCCGTGATGCCCATATGATAGTTGTTGAACGTTTCCCAAAGGCCGTCCTTGATCATCGTATCGATCATGGTCGCGTCGCCAAGTTTCGTGCCGGTACGCAAAAGAAGGGCATGAGGCGCTAGGCTCATGCTTTCCATGCCGCCCGCGACAACGATGGAAGAATCCCCGGCCTTGATCGAAACAAAGCCGTTTGCGACGGCGCGCATGCCGGATCCGCATATCTGGTTGACGGCATAGGCCGGACGTTCGACGGGAATGCCCGCGTTTACCGCCGCAACGCGCGCGGGGCCTTGACCCTGCGCCGCGCCGAGAACTTGGCCCAAAACCGTCTCAGACACCTCTGCAGGCGAGACTTTAGCGCGAATGAGCGCTTCTTTGATGCATATGGTGGCTAATGCCGCCGCAGGCAGCGAGGAAAGCCCGCCGTTTAATGTACCGATTGCCGTTCTGACGGCCCCAGCAATAACGATGGAAGATGCCATTTGATGATCCTTTTTCGGGTGGGAAGGAATAAAGAAAACACGGAAGATGCGGCACGATACGGCGCGGATCGAATCTAATCAAGGTGGTTAACGTGCAGCGCACAACGCGCACCGCTTTTGCTCTATAATCATTCCAAATAACAATCAGACACCACTCTCGTCCCCGCGAAGGCGCGAATCCAGTTTATTAAGCCACAAGAAATCAATAAGCTAAGAAAGGGCTGGTTTTTCTGCGTCATCGCCGTTCTTTTTTAACTGTGGCACTGAAGATAGGCCAACTGGATCC
>CAYVBP010000106.1:0-4819 GCA_964449155.1 uncultured Rhodospirillaceae bacterium
TCAGGCATTTTTATTGTGTCCCCTTTGCTTCATTTTGATCCGGGATTGGTATAAGAAAAATCAGCGTTCCGTCATCCCTTATTTGTGTTTCGATCCAAATCCCTATGTCCGATGGCGACGGAATAGCCGTGCTCGGTTAAGCGGTTGGCCAAATCTTGCGCAACGGTAACGGACCGATGGCGGCCACCCGAGCAGCCGACGCCAATTGTTAAATAGCTCTTTCCTTCCAGCTGATACCGCGGAAGAAGCGGCAGCAAAAGATCGAGCATGCGGTTCATAAAAGTTTCATAATCAGGATCTTCGCGAATATATGCGGCGACAGCGTTGTCCTTTCCGTTCTGAGGCCGAAGCGCTGGATCCCAATGCGGGTTTTTCAGGAAGCGCGCGTCAAAAACGATATCGGCCTCGCGCGGAATGCCGTGGCGGTACGAAAACGACGTGACGTAAAGGGTCAGTTTCGGCGCCTTTTCAAAACTGAAATGCCCGGCGATCAGACGGCGCAAATCGTGAATCGATGTTTCCGAGGTATCAAAAACGAAATCGGCTTCATTCTTAAGTTTCCAAAGCATAACGCGCTCGGCGCGAATGCCGTCCATCGCAGGCCTGTCGAACGCGAGCGGATGGCGCCGCCGTGTTTCCGTAAATCGGCGTTGCAGTGTTTCGTCCGAGCAATCGAGAAAAACAAGCGTGACCTGCAAATCCGAACGTGCGGCAAGCTGTTTCTCGACGCGCAGCAGGTCCTCGACGTTAAAACTGGCGTTTCGCGTATCGATTGCGGCGGCCAAATGACGCGTTGACGTTGAAACATCTTCGATCATTGCGGGAACGAGCCCCAAGCGCAAATTGTCGACGGCTTCGTAGCCTAAATCCTCGAACATCTTAAGCGCCGTCAGCAACCCGGCGCCGGACATGCCCGACAGAAGGATGACTCGTCTTTTTTCGTCGGATGAGGCGGGCGTATCGGACATCAGGCGCTCTTAAAAGAACGGGTCAAAGCTGCGCGAATTTTCGCACAAGTCGATGCCGCGAATGACGGAAGCCTAATTCGCTTGACGGCGCGGTCAAGAAGGAAGACCTCAGCAGGCTCGGGCAGACGGTCGATGGAAACGTCCAAAGGCGTAAGTTCGACATAAAGCGCGACGGCGGCGGAAGGCACATAAGGCATCTCGATCAAGCCGATATGGCGAATTTCCATCAACCCCCGAATAGTCTCCGGCGGAGAGGCAATTAATACGCCGTTGTCGAGGGTTAAAATCGTTTGATCGTCGGAAACGAGGCGCGCGCCTTGGTCAATAAGGCGCAAAGCCAAATCAGATTTGCCTGACCCCGGCGGACCGACAAGAAGAACGGCTTTGCCGTCAACGGCGACGGAAGTGGCATGAAGAAGCATGAAACAAGAATAAAACTTTTTTAGCGGCAAAGAAAAGGCGAAAAGAACGCGCAAACAAAGAAAGTTTCTTAACCTGTAGCGAAAGTTCATCAAAAAACGAAAATTCATCGAAAATTCTCATTTCCATTGCCGTTAAATGGCTTTAACTTGCCAAAGAGCCTCTTCCTTTCTTTCAGGGATCGCATGAAAAAAACCCTTATTCTTGCCGTTTTGCTTGTCTTGCCTGCTCAGGCGTTCGCGCAGCGGATCGATTCTCTTTCAACCATCGCGTCGTCTTTGGACTCGAAATCGGGAATCGCGGCCGTCGTTAACGATAACGTCATCACGATGTTTGATTTGGAACAGCGCATGAGGCTCGCGATATTGTCCTCAGGGATGCCGGACAGTTCCGACGTGCGCGTTCACATCCTGCCCCAAATTCTTCGCAGCCTGATCGACGAGCAGCTTCAGGTTCAGGAGGCCAAAAGGCTGGATCTGAGCGTGTCGAAAGAAGAAGTCGATGTTGCGCTCGAACGCATTTCGCGCGACAACCGCATCCCGGGCGACATTCTGGACTTCGTTAAAGCGCATGGCGTATCGCCTCAGGCGATGACAGCGCAGATTCGCAACGGTCTTTTGTGGAGCAAGGTCGTCCAGCGCGAAGTTCGTCCGCGGATCGAGATCGGCGACGACGAAGTCGATGCCGCGATCGAACGCGTTCGCGCCAACACGGGCAAGGAAGAGTTTCTCGTCAGCGAAATATTCCTGCCGGTGGACAATCCGAAGGACGAAGAAGAAGTGAAACAGGTCGCGCAAAGGCTTGTCGATCAAATCAAGAGCGGCGCGAGCTTTGCCGCTGTGGCGCGTCAGTTTTCGCAAGGCGCTGATGCGGGGCAGGGCGGAGACATCGGCTGGATCCAAGAAGGGCAACTTTCCCCGGAGCTGAATCGCACGTTGGTGAATGGCGCGGCGGGACAGATCAGCGCGCCAATCCGAACAGCCAACGGCTTTCACATATTGGGCGTGCGCGAAAAGCGCACGATTTCTCTTGGCGGCGATCCAAGCAAAATGACCCTCAATCTCGTTCAAGCTTTCCGTGCTTATAAAAAAGCGGATAAAGCGGCTGTCATGCAATCCGCGGCGCGCGTGCGCGCGGGCGTAAAATCCTGCGCGACATTGGACAAGGATTTGGAAGCGTTCGACGGCTGGAAATCTCAAAAACTCGGCGACATGCCGTTGTCGCAGGCGCCCGCCGGACTGGTCGAAAAAGTGCGCAATGTGCCGACCGGCGGATCGTCCGAACCCATGGAAACGGATAAAGGCGTTATCATAATGTTCGTCTGCGGTCGCAGCGACGCGGCGGGGGTTGACAGGGACCTTGTGATGCGGTCGATAGGAACCGAAAAGCTTGAGCTTCAAGCGCGTCGCCTGTTGCGCGATCTGCGCCGTGCCGCGTATCTGGACGTGCGTCTGGGAAAAGGAAAATAAACGTCGGTGAGTATGACACATGAACGCCAGTTTTAAGCGCCGTATAGCAGCATTTGTCGGCCTTGCGGCGGTTGTCTACATCGTAGGCTTGGCCGGGATTTACTTTTTCCAGCGAAGCTATCTTTATTTTCCGTCGTCAACCTATGTCGCGCCCGAGGAAGCGCGAATTAGTCCGCGTTTTCGCGAGCTTTCGGTGACGACCGAAGACGCTATTGCCTTAAAGGGATGGTATGCACCGGCTATCGGCAAGAAGGCCACGTTCGTATTCTTCCACGGAAACGCGCACGATTTGCGGACATCGGCCTACATCGCTGATCCTTATCTTGCGGACGGGCATGGCTTTTTCCTTACGGAATATCGCGCATATAGCGGTTTTCCGGGATGTCCGACAGAAGCTGGGCTATACGCCGATGCGCGCGCGCAGATCAAGGCCCTGATCGCGGCGGGCGTACGGGAAGAAGACATTATCCTATTCGGGCACTCTCTGGGAACGGGCGTCGCTGTTCAAATGGCGACCGAATTCCGCGTCCGAGGTCTTATCCTGATGGCACCGTTTTTATCGGTCGTGCGAATGGCTCAGCTGAGGTTCCCCATGTTTCCCGTCGCATACATAACAAAAGACCGCTACGACAGTGAGAACAAAATCTCTGGAATTCGCACGCCTCTGTTAATTGCAAACGGAGGAAAGGATTGGGTTGTTCCGCCGCAGCAGGGATGGCGTCTCTATGAATTGGCAAACGATCCCAAGACGTTCTACTTCGATCCGTCAGGGGCGCACAGCAACATGTTCGGCACCGCATTTGCCAAAGCCTGCATATCATGGGAAAAAGCTTTGGGAAAAAGCAGTTAAGTCTTTTTTTCAAAAGACTATTATTGAAAAAGCCCAACAAAGACACGTTTGCGTTGACTGTTTGTCCGAAGAGCCATAGCTTGGTTCTGTTGCATCCCGACGCTAGAAGGAGAACACACATGCTTAAAAAACTAGTTTTGACCGTTCTGGTCCTTGTCGCGCTAATCGCCGGCGGGGTCTACTATATTTGGTCGAATTTTGACATGTTGGTCAAGGTGGCCGTTGAAAAATACGGAACGGCTGCAACGCAAACAACAGTTAAACTTGGCGGCGTCGATATTGCTCTCAACACGGGCGCGGGGACGCTGAACGAATTCAGTATGGGAAACCCAGCGGGCTTTAGTTCCGGAAAGTCAATAAGTTTCAAGAAGATAACAGTAGATGCAGACATCGAATCTTTTCAGGGAACCGGGCCCATCGTTATTCGCCGGGTCGTAATCCAGAATCCCGTCGTTAATTACGAGATTGCGGGAAACGGCGGCAGCAATTTGGGAACGATAGTCCAGAACGCGAAGAATTATGCAGAGTCGTTCGGTAATAACAAAAAGCCAAAAACAGCAACGCCGTCCGAACCCTCTTCTGAAAAAGAAAGCCGTAAAGTCATCATCGAAGAGCTTCTGGTCGAAGAGGGCGAGGTCAGCATCTCTCAACCGGCTCTTGAAAAAGTGTCTGGGAAACCGATGTTGGCTAAACTTCCGACAATTCGTCTAACCAACATCGGGAAGGCAAGAGGCGGCGCGACGGCGGCGGAAGTGGCCGAACAGTTGTTCGGCGCGATTACGAAATCCGCTTCCCAGATTGCGGCAGGCCAGCTTGCCGGAAAGATTCAAGACACGATCGAAAAAAGCGTCAAAGGTGCCGTGGACGAAAAAAACGTCGGCGGAACGATCGATCAGTTAAAGGGGATGATCGGGCAATAGATTAAGCCCCGGCATAGCGCGGCCATTGCCCGATAAAACAGGCCTAGGGCCGCGTGAATCCGAGATGGCGTGGCTATAAAATGCCGAAAAAGGCAGTGCACTATTCGGTCGAACGCGAACCTATGGCGTCAGCAGGTAATTATTTGTTTACACTGGCATGCTAATTCCTTAACCTTATTGAGGAATCAAGGG
>CAYVBP010000107.1:0-4800 GCA_964449155.1 uncultured Rhodospirillaceae bacterium
TTCCAATATTCGCGGAAACCTTGATAAACGGTGCCGAGCCGCCTTTTTTCATCAGATTCGCATATTCGTCGCGGATGCGCTGTTGCCCGTTTTTAAACTGGGCCAATTGAGCCCCCTCAAGAACCCGACCCGCCGGCATCTTGACGCTCAACGGATTGACCTGCCTACCGTTCACATGAACTTCGAAATGCAAATGAGGCCCCGTCGAGCGCCCCGACATCCCGACATACGCAATAACATCTCCTTGCTTGACACGCGCGCCGCGATAGAGACGCGAACTAAACCGGCTCATGTGTCCGTACGCCGTTTCGATATTTCCGCCATGGCGGATCTTGATGTACCGGCCAAAGCCTTCCCTGAAACCTATCTCTTCGATGATGCCCGCGCCTGCGGCAAAGATCGGCGTTCCGGTCGGCGCGCCGAAATCGACGCCCTTATGCATTTTGCTGTATCCAAGAATCGGATGCATGCGCATGCCGAAACCCGACGTAATATGCGCGGCGGCAACGGGGGTACGCAACAGGGCCCGGCGGACGCTGCGCCCCGCCACATCGAAATAATCGACAGTCCCGTCAGCGAACGTCACGCGGTATATCGGCTTAACCTCGTTGCCAATATGCATCGCGGCATAGATGATGGCACCTTCCCCGACGGACTTTCCCTGAACCGTTTTCGGCTGATCGTAAAGAACCTCGAACTTGTCACCGGCGTGGATATCGCGCTGAAAGTCGATGCTGTGCGCATAAACGCGAATCATCGCAGCCATAATCGCGCGCGGAACGCCCGCTCGCTCGCCAGCCTCAAAAACGCTTGATCGAATCTCGCCATGCGCCGCGACTCGTTCGCGAATGAGCGGGATGGTCTTAAGGCTCGCAAGATAGCTTCCGTTTTCCGCGCGTACGACGGTGATTTCCTTCGTATCTTCGGGTTGGAAAACGGCCTTTGTAAGAACTTCAGCGTCGGGAGTCCGGCTGAACGTCAGCATAACGTCCTGCCCCGCGCGAAGCTTTTGTAGGGAGAACACCTTTGACAAGGCATTCATCGCCGCCCCCGCATCGGCGTCGTTTGCCCCCGCATCGACAAGCATATCGGAAAAGGTCTCGCCGCCGTCAACTTCAGCTTCGCGAGTCATGCTGACGGAGGGAACGACCTCCTCAACAACCTCTTGGGTCACTCTGGCAACGGCCTTGGCGGGCGCCGACTGCTCAACGGCGCGCACCGCGCTCTGCACAGCAGGCGCAGCCGAAGCCGTTAAAGCGGCAATATGACGCTTCCAGTAATGGCCGCTCAGACCAACGCTGAGAGCCAAAGCACTGACTGCAAGCATCCGAAAAACTGGGGCGCCGCGCATTGAATCTGCGCGAACAATGCCCAAAGGAGATTTCAGCAAGATAACCCTATTACCAGTTTCCACTATTACTGGGCATGAAGGTGTCGATAACCACTCCCTCTGTCAACGCTCTTTTTGATCGTTAAGACGGAATCAACCTACCGTTTTTTGGCAACTCAAAGTGCTGTTTCCTTTTTCTTTTTGATATTCCACATGTTTTTTTGCATAAAAAACTGAAATTCAAAAAAAACAAGCGAGAAACAAAAAAACACAAAATCAAAGAATTTAGAAATTTTATTGTACCCCTTCGCTTCGCTGTGATCGGGAAATGGTATGAAATATTTCCTTTAAAAGTTGACTTCCGTAACTCCCGCTCCTTTACTGCGAAATCGATCAAGCCCTCTTCTTCAGGAAAAAATGACAAACGACAGCACGACTTCCCCCTCCGCTCAGGCTCCTTCTGCAATCGAAAACGGTAAAGAAACGCTCCGAATGATGGGCGTCGCCTTGGTTATTGCGCTTATTATACGCACCTTTGCCTATGAACCGTTCAATATCCCCTCCAGCTCAATGGTGCCGAATCTGTTGATCGGAGATTTCCTTTTTGTTTCCAAGTATTCGTATGGCTATGGGTCTCAAGGCACATTTCTCGGATTTATCCCTTTTTCTGGCCGCATCGGCGGCGGAACGCCGGAACGGGGCGATGTCGTTGTCTTTAAACTGCCGCGCGACACGTCGGTCGACTATATAAAGCGTCTGATCGGCCTTCCCGGAGACAAAATCCAGATGCGGCAAGGCCTATTATACGTTAACGGCGTCCCCGTCGAGCGGGAACGCCAACATGCGTTTCTGGCCGAAAACTATACGAAACCCCCATCGACGGCCTCCGACTATATCGAGCGTCTGCCCCAAGCCGAGCCTTATGTCATCCGCAAGCTGGGAGACGAACAACCCCTCGACAACACGGAAGTCTTTGAGGTTCCGCCGGGTCACTATTTCTTTATGGGCGACAACCGCGATAATTCGCAAGACAGCAGGACGAAAAACGTCGGCTTTGTACCCGAAGAAAACCTTGTCGGTCGGGCTGAATTCCTGTTCTTTTCGCTCGACGAGGACAGCCGGTTCTGGGAATTCTGGAAATGGCCGTGGTCGGTGCGTTGGTCAAGGCTTTTGACGAGGATTCGATAACGGATGGAAATTATCAGGCCCAATCCGGAAGTTTTGGCCCAAAAATTGGGACACGTCTTTGCGTCGCCGCGTCTGTTAGAAGATGCGCTGACTCATCCGTCCCTTTCGGGCGCAAGAACGCGAAAAAAAGGGGCCCCTTACGAGCGCCTTGAATTTCTAGGAGACCGGGTTCTGGGCCTTGCCATCGCCGAATGGCTTTACGAAACGTTTCCGAACGCCGACGAAGGAGAAATGGCAAAAAGACATGCGGCGCTGGTCAATCGCAACGCCCTACGCGCGGTCGCGATGGATATCGGCCTTGGACAATTTGTGCGGCTGGCAAAAGGCGAAGACGTTCAGGCGTCGCGCAAAAATCTCGCGACGTTGCCCGACGCGATGGAAGCCGTTATCGGCGCATTATATCTGGACGGCGGCTTTGAAGCCGCGCGGGAATTCATCCATCGATACTGGCAACGGGCTATCGCCGTGTCCGAAGCCCCCGCAGACCCCAAAACGACTTTGCAGGAATGGGCGCAAGGACAAGGCCTTCCACTGCCCACATACAAGGTTGTCAGGAATTCAGGCCCGGCGCATGCGCCCAAGTTCGTCATCGAAGCCTCGGTCAAAGGCTACCCCCCGGCCGAAGCCGAGGGAAATTCCAAACGCGACGCGCAAAAAGCCGCAGCCGCAAAGGTATTGGAGGCCCTAGGAAAGAAATGACGGAAAAAAAATCCCCCAAAATGAAAAAAACGCGCGCCGGGTTCGTCGCAATTCTCGGCGCGCCAAATGCTGGAAAATCGACGCTTGTGAACCGACTGATCGGGCAAAAAGTCTCGATTGTCAGCCCCAAAGCGCAAACGACCCGGCTGCGAACATTGGGAATCCTAAGCGAGGAAAACGTCCAGATTGGTTTTATCGACACGCCGGGCATATTTTCACCGAAACGGCGGCTCGACCGCGCGATGGTGCAAGCGGCATGGAATAGCCTCGAGGACGCCGACGTTATCATGCTTATCGTCGACGCCTCAGCGCGCAAGGAAAACGAAGACATTTCCGGCATCGTCGATGAATTGAAGCGCCGGAAGAAATCCGCCGTCCTCGCGCTGAACAAAGTCGATGCGATGATGCCGAGCAAGCTTCTGCCCCAAGCGGAGGCCTATAACGAAACAGGCGCATTCTCGGACATATTCATGATCTCGGCGTTAACGGGGAACGGCGTCGAGGATTTGAAAAACCGCCTCAGGGACGCGATGCCGGAAGGCCCATGGTTTTTCGGCGAAGATCAGGTCAGCGATTTGCCCTCTGCCATCCTGGCTTCGGAGATCACGCGCGAACAACTATATTTCCAGTTACAGCAAGAGCTGCCCTACGCAGCCACCGTCCTCCCCGAAAGCATGGAGGAAAAGCGCGACGGCTCGGTCGTAATCCGTCAGTCAATCGTTGTCGCCCGCGACAGCCATCGGCCCATCGTGCTGGGCAAAGGCGGCGCAAGGATCAAGGCCATCGGCGAAAAAGCCCGCGCCGGGATCTCGCGATTGTTCGACCGTAAGGTTCATTTGTTTTTGGAAGTCAAAGTCGACGAAAAATGGCAGGAACGGCCGGAATTCTATCGCACCTTCGGACTGGAGTTCGGGAAGAAGTAAATAATCGCTTTTTCCCTATTCTCTCTTCATGAGCAATACATGTTTACATGCGCAAAAAAATTTATCCGGCATCTGATTTATTTTTTTCCTGCTTCGATTTTCCTTTTCACAGCCCTCCCCGCCTTGGCCGAAAACCTTGTCTACGCTGCCCCACCTCAACCGATTCCCCCTTTCGTTTTCCAAGACGAAAGCGGCAACGACCGCGCCGTCGCTGATTATCGCGGAAAAGTCGTTCTTTTGAACTTCTGGGCTTCCTGGTGCCCCGTATGCCTCAAGGAACTGCACGCGCTTGACGCCCTACAACGCGCTGCCAATCCTAAAAAGCTCGTTATCTTGGCCGTAGCGCAAGACCGCGACGCTTCTTCGGTCAGCGCCTTCTATCGATCGCACAGCATCGAAAACCTTCCGATTGCCGTCGACCCAGCCCGCCGCGCCGGCCGCGCCTTCCGCTTGCGCGGACTGCCAACAACCCTTGTCATCAATCCGGAAGGGCTTGAAATTGCAAGAATTGTCGGATCGATAGAATGGTCGCCCGACGAAACCGCATCTTTGTTCGGACTTGACCGATCGCATTTCATACCAATCTCGGATCAAAGTAAATCGATGGGGACACAATCAATAACCCCCGGCAGAGCCGGGGGCTTGATGGGGAACCGCTCC
>CAYVBP010000108.1:0-4737 GCA_964449155.1 uncultured Rhodospirillaceae bacterium
AAAAAGCCGCCTACCCGACAAAGACCCTCACGCCTGTTTTTGCAACTCGACCTGCTGCACATGCGCGTCGAGCAGCCCAAGCGTCGCGACCAATTCGGTCAAAATCTCCGTTTGCTTCTCAATCTGGATTTGCAACGCGCACTCCGCCGCAGATCTTGTCTGAACCATGGGCTTAGCCGCCTCGATCCGACGTTCCATTTCCTTAATCTGCTCGCCCAAAGAATCGGCAAGGCTTGTCCGCGCCGCCTCGATTTGCGCGGACATTTGAAACCACTGGTCAAAAAATTCCTGTTTAAGCTCGGGCGGCAAAGAAGCCTCCTTAGGCTTGGCGACTTCCTCGCGAACGGCCTCTGACGCCTGTTGCGCCGCCAAAACGGCGGCTTCAAGGACCGCAAGCTTATCGACAATCTCTTGTTGCCGGGTTTCGAAAGAAGAAACCTGCGAGTCAAGACGTGACGCAAGGCCCCCCTCGGCCGCTTCAATCTTGTGAGAAAGCTCCGAAAAGTCCGGCATAACAAACGGAGGTGGCGCGACAGCTTCGGAAGCCTCGGCCTTTTCCTGAGTCTTTGCGGCGTTTTGAATTTCCTCGCGCAAAGCCTGGCGCATATCTCCCGGCAAAGCCGAAACAAACACAGCAACCCGTCCATCCAGCTCGGCCAAATGAGCGATTTTGTCGCCCACCGCCGCGATATCCGCCTGCAAACCGCCCAAATCCGGAACGGGCGCCGAAGAAACGGCAACAGCCTGCTCCGACAGCTGGGATTGCAAAATCGCCAGCCGATCCAAAGCCTCCGCGACTTTGTCGCCGACGGCGGAAACGCTTTCTCGCAAAGCCGGGCCAAGGCCTTCCGCCGACTGGGCCGCGATGGCAGAAGCGTTCTCGACGGCTTTCTGAAGATCGGCAACGCGCCGCATAGTTTCCCAAACGCGCGCAGCCAGAGGATCGAAAATGGTTTCTTTCAGTTCATTCTGCAACGCCGCAGAGTCCTGCGTCGTCTGTTCGAGGGCCTTAGCCATCCCAAACTGGGAATCCGCCTGCGCATTGAGCTTGGCCTGCATACCCTCAAGCTGCCGCGCGATGTCTTCGAGCCTGTCGTTCCAGCTTTGGGCGGGAACGATATTGTTCCATTCGGACTTGATGCTTTCGGTTGTTTCGCCCAGCAGCTTGCCGCTGGCCTGAAGCAGATTGATCGCGCCAAACAGCCGTTCGCCCAGAACGTCGGTCGACGAGGACATTTTGGTAAGCGTCGCCGAAGCCAGCTCCGCGCTCGCCTTAAGACTCATTTCCGTCGAGGTCAGGGATTGCAGCGTATGCGTCAACTGCTTGCCCGTAATCTGCGTAATCTCGGTCAATCCCTGCGCGCGGTCCTCGATCATCGGGATCAAACGGCTCAGCTGATCGGACGCATGCGCATGGGCGTTCTTGAGATTCTCGGCCCCGCCGACCATTTCCTGAATGGCTTGCAAAATCTGCCTGTCGCCCGTCTGCCCGCGCTGCTGGATATCGCGCAAAATCGTCTCGACCTTTTGCGACAGGGTCTCGATGTTGTCGCGATGAATCTTGACGGTATCGGCCAATGCGGTGGATTGTTTATGAATAATTTCAGAGTCGGACGAAATCGACTTCATCATGGCTTCGAACAACGACCGCGCCCCGCCCTCGAACCTCAAACGAACGGGCCCCTGCTCGCTCATCAGCGACACGTCGGGCAAATGGCTGAAATGATACCGCGCAATATCGATCGCGCGCGCGACTTCGCCGATCATGTCCTGCCGTTCGATTCCCCAGATAGCGGTACGCATATCGCCGCGCGCCATGTTCTCGATGCTTTGGGCCAACGCGCGCATCGGGGCCGACCGTCGGGACCGCATAATCATATAGACAGCGGTAATAAACCCCGCAGCGACAGTAAGGCTGAACCAACTGACAAGCGTCAGCAACATCGCCCAGAACTTGGCCTTGTTTTGCGCTTCGGCGCGCGCTGAAACGTTCTGCGCGGCGCTTTGCGCATCCATCAAAGGCAACGCGGCATAAAGCGGCGTCAAATCGGCGGCGGTAAATTCTTTGCCGGCGGAGGTCTCGGCTTCCTCAATCTTCTGCATCGCCGTATCGAACAACGCGGCGATGGAAGCCGTTTCCTGCCGGACGGACGGCGGCACGCTTTCGGGCAATTCCGCAACGACGGCATCTGCGGCTTTAATCTTGCTCCTCATTTCGGAAAGAATCGACACATCGCGCATAAAAAGATATCTCTGCGCCAAGCCCAAAAAACCGCCGTATCCCCATTCTTTGCGAAGTTTTCCAAACGAATCTTGCCCGCCGCCGGAAAGATCCGCTGTTTCGGCCAAGACAGTTTCCGCGCGATCAAGCTGAATCTTCAAATAACCGCTTGCGCCAATTAACGATATGCAAACAAAGACAAAAAACCCTAACAACGGAGCCGTAAACCGCCCGATGCCTGAAAATGAAGAAGACCCTGCCATGGAAAAGCCAAAGAGAAAGAGTGAGGAAGCGGAATTATGGTAAATTTTTTTCGAAAAAGCAATCTCTTGACTCGCTTAAGCCGAATCCTCCTTTCTTGCCGAAACGATGCAAAGAAGCGTACAAAACGAACGGAAAAAACAAACGGCAAGCGCCTATGGATTTATACCTTATCGATAACTACGACTCGTTCACATACAATCTTTTCCATTGCCTGTGCGAAATAGGCGCGCGCGTCAAAGTCATCCGCAACGATGCGCTGACGGCCCGCGAGGTTTTCGAGATGAAGCCCCAAGGCCTTGTCCTTTCTCCCGGCCCCTGCACGCCGAACGAATCGGGTATTTGCCTCGACATTGTCCGGATGGCGAACGACGCGCCAATTCCCATCCTCGGCGTATGCCTTGGGCATCAAGTTTTGGCCCAAGCTTATGGCGCGCGCATCGTTCGCGCGCCGAAGCCCGTTCACGGAAAGACGGATTCCATCGTTCATTCCGGCACGGACGTTTTTAATAACCTGCCGTCGCCGTTTTCCGCAACGCGCTATCATTCGTTGATTGTCGAAAAATCCTCCCTGCCCTCCGTCTTGCGCGTCACGGCCCGAAACGGCGAAGGGTTGATTATGGGCCTCCGGCATCGAGAAAAACCGTTCTTCGGCGTTCAGTTCCACCCCGAAAGCATCGCCTCGGAACAGGGCCTTGGCCTGTTAAAAAACTTTATGGATATCTGCGCATGACCTACCGCCCGCCCTTTGTGCTTCTCGACAACGGCCTCGACGACGCGGGAACCTCGTATTTATTCGGGAATCCGCTCCGAATCCTGCAAGCTAACGAAATCAACGAGGTGGAGTCTGTTCTTAAAGAACTCGATTCGGAACTTGCCGCCGGGAACGCCGTCGCCGGATTCCTTTCCTACGAGGCCGGATACGCCCTCGAACCTCGCCTTGCCCCCTTGATGCCCGCCGAAAAAGACGCGCCTCTAGCGTGGCTAGGCGTTTTTTCTTCATATAAAAAATTGTCCGGGCCAGAAGTCGCGTCATGGCTCGAAAACCGACCGGGCGGAGATTACGCCCTCATCCGTCCCGAATGCTCGTGGGATAAAGCAGCCTATGCCGCGGCGTTCGAAAAACTCAAAAACTACATTGCGGCTGGGGATATCTATCAGCTGAATTTAACCTTCGCCAAGAAGTACGATTTTTTCGGCGACGCGTTCTCCTACTACGCCGCCCTGCGCCGCCGCCAACCTGTCGCATACGGCGCGTTTATTGGCGGGGACGATTTTGATTTGCTTTCCATATCGCCCGAATTGTTTTTCAGCCTTGACGATAACCGGATCGAAACGCGCCCCATGAAAGGAACCGCGCCGCGCGGCGCGTCCAAAGAAGAGGATTATAGGCTTTCCCGAAACCTTGCGCGCGACGAAAAATCGCGCGCCGAAAACTTAATGATCGTGGATTTGATGCGCAACGACGTGGGCCGCATCGCAAAACCGGCTTCCGTCTCCGTACCGCAACTGTTTCATGTCGATGCCTATCCGACGCTGCATCAGATGATCTCGACGGTCGAGGCCGAACGGCGCAAGGACGCGACGGCAGCGGATATTTTACGCGCCCTTTTTCCGCCCGGCTCGGTGACGGGAGCGCCCAAGATCCGCGCCATAGAAATCGGCCGCGAACTCGAACCTTTCCCTCGCGGCGTTTATACCGGCGCGGTCGGCGCGTTCTTTTCGCCCGAAAAAGCGGTCTTTAACGTCGCGATCCGCACGCTTTGGGGCCGTTCTGACGGTATGAGAACGCGTTTCCGGCTCGGCATCGGAAGCGGCGTCGTTCAGGATTCCGTCATGGACATGGAATACGACGAATGCCTTTTGAAAAGCGCTTTCGCCGACGCTGACGAAGAAAATTTTTATCTTTTCGAAACGCTGCGCCATGACAAGAACAAAGGCTTTTTCCTTCTCGACCGCCATCTTGCGCGACTTAAAGCCTCCGCAACTTTCTTCGGCATCGCCGTCGACGACGGGTCTGTTCGCGACGTTTTAAATGCCGCCGTCGCAAAAGCCGACGCGCCTTATATGCGCGTCAAACTCAGCCTTTCGGAATCCGGCGCGCTTGACGCCGTCGCCGTTCCGTTTTCCGCCGAGTTGATCGGAAAGCCTCTTAGCTTTTCGATAGCCGACGAAAGGGTAGACAGCCGAAACCCTCTTCTCTTCCACAAAACGACGCGCCGCGCATTTCTCGACAAGGCCTGCCAAAAAGCGAA
>CAYVBP010000109.1:0-4692 GCA_964449155.1 uncultured Rhodospirillaceae bacterium
ATAGATTTTTTGGAGGCGCGGTTGACGCACCAATCGGCTTCCGCGCCATCGTCGAGCCCAAGCCTGTTCGTCAGCATAGACTGGTTTATAGCCGCATTCTCCGCCGTTTCGGTTCAGCTCTCTCGAAACTGTCGATGCCGAGCGATCCAAACTTGCAGCGATTTTCCTGATCGATTGCCCGTCGCGTCGCAAACGGGCAATCTCACATCTCTCTTCAATCGAGAGTTGTTCATATTCTGTTCCCATGACAACACCTTTATAAAGTGTTGCACTTCGTTTGTGAACTCAGGGGACCCAGTTTGAGGTCGGGGAGAAAATGGCGGATGGGATTGGGATTGAGATTCAAACTGGCTCCCCGCCTTCGCGGGGATGACGACGCTTTCTGAATTGAGAATCTTTTAAAACCGCTTGGAGCGGTTCCCCATCAAGCCCCCGGCTCTGCCGGGGGGTATTGATTGTGTCTCCCGCGCCCTTTCGATTCACTGCGATCCGGGATTGGTATCATATGGCTCGCGGACGCTCGCCTCTGGATTCCGGTATGCGCCGGAATGACGGCTGTATATAACTTATCACACTCCCACGACAAATATTCCTTTTTCATCCGCTAGCTTCTTCACCTTGTCGCTATCGATAATCAGGGTTTTGTCGGCTTCTGCCGCTATGCCGATTAGTCCGGCGTTTGCGGCTGCTTCGATTGTTTGAGGGCCGAGGGTGGGGAGGTCGTAGCGGGGGTCTTGTTGGGGTTTGCTGAGTTTTATTAGGACGCCGCCTTGGCCTTCGCGTTTTAAATCTTTGCACCGGGCGATAAGGGCGTCCGTGCCTTCGATGGCTTCGACGCCGAGCACAAGGCCTTGCTGGACGATCACCGATTGGCCGACGTCGGCTTGGCCGAGAAGTTTCGCGACTTCTATGCCGCGGGCGATGTCTTTCAATGATTGATCGTTCGGTTTGCGCGCGCTTAACGGGCCTTCGGAAAGAAGGATTCCGCCCAGAATATTCTGCGCGCCGATAACGCGGACGCCGCACTCTTTTTCGATCGCGTTGCCGATGCTCCGCAAGAGGGCGTCGTCGCCGAGCAGGTTAAAGCCGATTCGAAGTAGAAATTTGGCGGCAAACCAGTCGGGTTTCAGTTCTTTTAGTGAGGGGCGGCGAACGTGGCCGATCATAACTATTTCTTCGATTTTCTCGGCGGCGATCAGGGCGCGGAACTTTTTAACCGCGCCGAGCGGAATCCATGTATGTGGCGATCCCGTCGGCGTCTCGGCGTCGGCTTGGCCTTCGAGGGCGATGACGTGATAGGGACGGCCTTGGTCGCGGCAGGCGTCGATGACACGGCGGGGCGCCGTGCCTCCGCCCGCGACGATGCCGAGCTTGGGTAGGGGCGCGGTCATTTCGCGCCGAACAACGTTGTGGGGATATGAAAATATAGGCCCAAAATTTCGGCTCCCGGATTGTCTTCAATGACGCTCAAATTCGATATATGGCTGAAAAAAGCGGTAACACGCATATTATTCGCGAAGCGCCAGCCTATTTCAAGTTGAGAGCGAAATTCAAGAGCGGAACCTAAGCTTCTGGGATCGTTTCCGCTTTCATAGACTCCTATGGCTTCTCCCCACGTGAAAATGCCGTGTTTCAGGAACGGAACGTCGACGTTTAATCCGGCGTTGCCGTAAGCCATGCCCTTTGTATTGCCTTCAAAGCCGATGGCCGGATGGATACGAACGTAAGGGTCGACGGTGTCGAACCGATGCGACAACAGGGGCAAAAGAGAAAGGCCGAAACGGTAGTCGACCCTGTAATCGACGGATTGCTTCCAGCCGACTTTGTCGAAGTTGTATCCGCCGACGCCGATGGAAATAAGGTCGGGATATGATGCCGCGCGCGCGGGGGAGATAAGGAGGGCGCAGAGAAGGCAGAGAAGGAGTTTTTTCACAGGGCAAGACCGTGATGAGGAAAGGGATACGCCCCTCCCCGTCAGGGGGAGGGAATCTGTATCGCGCATCCTAGCCTTTCAGGCTCTTGCCGACAACCTCTGCCGTGTTGGTCGATAGCTTTTGTTTTGAGAGGCGTTTGAGTTCGGCCTGCATCCGTTTCTGAAGGGCGGGCGTATAGGCTTTCCAGCGCGAAAAACTCTTTGCTAAAAGGGCTGCAGTGCTGGGGTTGATGGGGTCGACCTTCAGAATCATCTCGGCGATAAAGCGATAACCAGAGCCGTTTTTCGCGTGGAAGCCTAGAGCGTTTCCTGCGAATACGCCGATAAGAGCGCGGACGCGATTGGGGTTTTTGAAGCTGAACGACGGGTGCGTGAGCAGCTTGACGACGGGTTTCAAAACATCGGCCCGTTTCGCGCTGGCTTGGACGGAAAACCATTTGTCCATGATCGTGGGCGAGACTTTCCATTTCTTTTCAAACGCGGCAAAGGCTTTGTCGCGCAACGGGGTCGTTTTATCGGAAAGGATGTTAAGCGCGGCGACTTGGTCGGTCATGTTCTTTGAGGTTGTCGCTTGGCGGAATGCTTCTTTGAGAACCTTCGCGTCGCCGGTGGCGGCGAGATACGACAGGCACAGGTTTTTCAATCCGCGCTTGCCCATCGTCGCGCCGTCGGCGACCGTGTCGCGCACGGCTTTGACGAGGCGTTTGTGTTCGGCGGCGAAGTCTTTACGCAGGCGCATGGCGATGCGCGTGACCATGGCTTTGCGCATCGCATAAAGGACGTCGACGTCGATGGGCTTTCCTGCGGCTTCGAGGGTCAGGCCAAGTTCGCCTTCGCTGGGTAGGGATAGGACCATCGCTTTGAAGGCGGGGTCTATGGATTTATCGCGTAAAACGTTGCCCATCGCATCGATGAAGGACGTGTCGTCGATGGAAGAGTCGAGCAAGCGGTCGGTTGCGAGCTTAAACCCGGCCTCCCAACGGCTGAAGGGATCGCTGTCGTGGGCCAGAAGGAATAGAAGCTCGTCGTCCTTATAGGCGTAGTTCATTCGAACGGGGGCCGAAAAATTGCGCAGGAGGGAAAGGACGGGTTCTTCCTTGATGTTCGCGAAGACGAACGTTTCGCGGGGCTTTTTGACCGACAGAATGCGCGTGTCGATCATGTCCTTGCCGGAGGAGTCCAAGAGGCCGACGGCAAACGGGATGTGCATCGGCTTTTTCTTTGGCTGGCCGGGCGTAGGTTTGCACGATTGCTTGACGGTCAGCGTCAGCTTCTTGGCCGATTTGTCGTAGGCGCTTGAGACATCCAAAACGGGCGTTCCGGCCTGGCTGTACCACAGCATGAATTGCGACAGGTCGATTTTGTTTGCGTCGGCCTGCGCTTTCACAAAGTCGTCGCACGTGATCGCCTGGCCGTCGTGGCGTTTGACGTAAAGGGCCATGCCTTTATTGAAACCGTCTTTGCCGACGAGCGTTTGGATCATGCGCAGGACTTCGGCACCCTTGTCGTAGACCGTCATCGTATAAAAATTGTCGATGGCCTGATATTTGTCAGGGCGAACGGGGTGGGCCATCGCGCTTGCGTCTTCGGCAAATTGGCGGGCGCGCAAGTCGCGCACGTTGTCGAGGCGCTCGACGGGGATCGAATGCGCGTCGCCCATATATTCTTGTTCGCGAAAAACGGTTAGGCCTTCTTTGAGGCTTAGTTGAAACCAGTCGCGGCAGGTGATGCGGTCGCCGGTCCAGTTATGGAAATACTCGTGCGCGACGACGCGTTCGATGAACGAAATGGTCGCATCCGTTGCGGTTTCCGTTCGGCCGAGGACGCACGTGTCGTTGAATATATTCAGGCCCTTGTTTTCCATCGCGCCGTGGTTGAAAAACGGCGTGGCGACCATCATAAAGCGGTCGAGGTCGTATTCGAGGTTGAAGCGGTCTTCGTCCCATTTCATCGATTTTTTAATCGCCGCGAGCGCAAAGTCAGTTTCTTTGAGCTTGCCGGGCTCAACGTAAATTTCGATTTTAACGTTGCGGCCCGATTTCGTTTTAAAGCGCGTGGATTTTTTATCGAGCTTGCCCGCGACCATTGCGAAAAGATAGGCGGGCTTGGGATGCGGATCTTCCCATACGGCGAAGTGTCGGCCCTTGCTCTCGCTGCCGGATTTTACAAGATTTCCGTTGGCCAAAAGCACCGGGTATTTCTTTTTATCCGCGTGGATCGTGACGCGGAAATTAGCCATCACGTCGGGGCGGTCGGGATAATAGGCGATGCGGCGGAAACCTTCGGATTCGCATTGCGTCGAGAGCATGGAGCCGGAGGCGTAAAGGCCAAAAAGCGTCGTATTGTTGTAGGGGTCGTTCGTGCTGATAATCTCGACGACGGCCTTTGGGGGCAAGCCGGGGATCGTAAGGCCGTGCGGCGTGAGCTTGTAGTCTTTTTTGCCGAGCTTTCGGCCATTGATGGAAACGGACACTAGTTTTTGCGCTTCGCCGTTCAAGAACAAAGGCGCGGATTTATTTTTCGATTTCGGATTGCGCGCGATTTTAAGCCGCGCGGATACGCGCGCGAGGTTCTTTTGGATGTCGATGTCGAGATCGACCTGTTTGACGAGAAAGGCCGGAGGCGCGTAATTGGAAAGCAGAATTTCTTTTGCGGTCATGATGCTCAATTCGGTTTTTGCGTTGAAAGACCCAAAATAAAGCGCGGCGGTTAAGAAAAAGCAAAAGAAAATGCGGCGCTATTAAGCGCATCCTATACCA
>CAYVBP010000110.1:0-4665 GCA_964449155.1 uncultured Rhodospirillaceae bacterium
GCGTCAAAAAGGCGCGTTCCGGTTTTATTACGTCGATCCATTCCAGCGCTTGCTGCAAGTTAAAATGCGTCGAATGCGGTTTAATCCGCACGGCGTCGAGAATCCATGTCCTGACCCCGCGCAACGCATCGATGGCGGTATCGTCAAATTTGTTAACATCAGTCGAATAAGCAAAATCACCAAATCTGTAACCCGTTGACCGAATGGTTCCGTGAAATTGAGAAATGGGCAAAATATCAAGACTGCCGACGCTGAACGGACCTGAGACTTCGTGCACGGACGCCGCCGGTTTGTAATACTTTTCCTTGTCAGAGCCAGAAAATATGTAAGCGAACTTCTCTTTCAGCTCAGTAAGTGTCGCGGCCTCGGCATAGATGTCGATCGGCTTATTAATCAGCCAGTTGACGCTTCGAAGATCGTCAATGCCGTGAGAATGATCGGCATGCGCGTGCGTGTACAGGACGGCATCGAGCCTTTTCAATTCGCAAGTTAAAAGTTGCTGGCGCACATCGGGCGACGTGTCGATCAATACCGTCGTGTCAGAGTCCTCAACAAGAATCGACGCGCGCGTGCGCCTGTTGCGCGGATCGCTCGGGTCGCAACTTCCCCACACGTTTCCGATCAAGGGGACGCCGCCTGAAGATCCGCAGCCTAAAACAGTAACCTTCATTCGACATCCGCACGGTTGCATTTAGAAAATAAACGGAAAAAATTATCCGTAGTCGCCCGCGCGATTTCGTCAAAAGTCACGCATTTGACCAAAGCTAAGGCCTCGGCCGTTTTCACAACATAGGCGGGTTCGCACGGCTTCCCGCGGTAAGGTTCGGGGGCCAGATACGGCGCGTCGGTTTCGACAAGCAACCTGTCCATAGGGATATCGTGCGCGATTTCGCGTAACTCTTGCGATTTTTTAAACGTCAGCATTCCCGAAAAAGAGATGTAAAGCCCCATCTTTAGAGCTTCCTCAGCTAAAAAGCGGCGAGAGCTGAAACAATGCAAAACGCCCGAAGGTACGCCGCCCTCATCTTTTAATATCTGAAGCGTATCTTCTTCGGCATCGCGCGTATGGATAATCAGCGGCAAACCCGTTATCTGTGCCGCACGAATATGGCGGCGAAAATTATCTTTCTGCACATCGCGCGGCGAGGAGTCGTAAAAGTAATCAAGTCCTGTTTCGCCGATCCCAATCGCTTTTGGATGAACCGTTAGCTTGACGATTTCTTCCGTGGAAAGATATTCTCCTTCTTCGCCCGAGTGATGCGGATGTATCCCCATGCAGCAATAAACGTCGGCAAAGCGATCGACTGTTTCGAATAAAGCATCGAAATCCCTACGCCGTGTGCCGACGGATACCATGCGCCCTACCCCCGCCTGACGGGCGCGTGCAACGACGCCATCGCGGTCCTCAGCCAAAGGCGCGTAGTGTAAATGGCAATGACTATCGACAAGCATCGGTTAATCCGGATTCAAATCGGGACGGAGATTGCGCCCCCTGCCCTCCAAAGGCGCATCCTACCGCATAGACGATAGAAAGCGTAGTTTTAATGCGCGAGAACGGCGAGGCGTCAATTCTTGGCTAGTGGCGCGTTTGGCGACCGTGACTCTCTTTCATCGCCGACATGACGTTCGATAGTCTGTCCTGATAGGAAAGACCCGAAACGTTATGTTCGGGGATGCCTTCGAGTTTTTCCAGCGTCTGCAGAATGTCGCACGCATTGTCCAAGCCGAAACGATCCTTGAGTTCATAAAAATTCAGATCGCCAAAATCAGCAGCGCACTTTTCCATAAACAAACCCCATAATTCTACTTCCAATTGCCCGGCTCTGTTATATTACAACCTGTAAAACAAACCTCGGCTACCCTTTTTAGAAAATAAGATACCCAATTTAGCGTGTAAAGATGAAAATAAAAAATCCCCCCTAATTTTTTTTAGAGGGGATTTTCTAAAATAAGATTTCTTATCGTTCGAAATTTTAGACAGAACCAGTCGCAAGTTTAACCTTAAGGCCATCGAGATCTTTGGTGAAAACGATTTGGCACGCAAGCCTCGAGTTCTCGTTGACGTCGAATGCGCCGTCCAGCATGCCGATTTCTTCTTCGTTTGGTTCCGGCAGTTTGCTCTTCCAGGCTGGATCGATGTAAACGTGACACGTCGCGCAGGCGCAAGAGCCGCCGCATTGCGCAAGGATTGGAATTCCGCCCTCGCGGATGATTTCCATGAGCGTCCATTCCTCTGTCGCCTCAAGTTCGTGCTCTTTACCTTCCATGTCGGTCAAATAAACTTTCATTGTCTTTTTCCTATCGGTTGTTATCAGTGAGAATGATCGACGCCAAGCTTGCCCTTCAGGTCACTGCTTGAGGTCGTATATTGGAAGCGGTACCGTTTTTCCGGGTGAATATACGTAAACGCCTTTCTTGCCATCAAGGCTGCTTCGTGGAAGCCGGATAAAATGAGTTTCATTTTGCCCGGATACGTATTGATGTCGCCGACTGCAAATACGGACGGAACGTTCGTTTCAAAATCTGCCGTGTTAACGGGAATAAGCCCATCCTTGAATTCGACGCCAAAATTAGCCACAGGCCCGAGCTTCATCGTCAAGCCGTAAAACGCCAGAATGTTATCGCAAGACAGCTCCGTTACATTCTTTGCATCGTCAACGAGCTTGATGCTCTTAACTTGCCCGTCACTTCCGTTAATGCCTGAAATGTTCGCGATCTTAAGATCCATAACGCCGGCATCCACCAGCGCGCGCATCTTGCCGATGCTGTCCGGCGCCGCCCGGAATTCGTTGCGACGATGAATCAGAGTAATGTGCTTGGCGATAGGAACAAGATTAAGCGCCCAGTCAAGCGCAGAGTCCCCTCCCCCCGCCACGATCAAGTTTTTATCTCGGAACTGCTCTTTTTTCCGAACCGCGTAAAAGACGGATTTGCCTTCGTATGCTTCGATGCCTTCGATTGGCGGGCGCTTTGGCGTAAAGCTGCCGCCACCCGCAGCAATAATGACGACTGGCGCTTCAAGAACGGTTCCCGCGTCTGTCGTTATCCGCCATTTGCCGTCCGCGAGCTTTTCCATGCTTTCGGCCATTTGCCCAAAATGAAAAACGGGGCCGAAGGGCCTGATCTGCTCAAGCAAACGCTCGGTCAGTTCCGCGCCCGTGCACACAGGAACGGCGGGAATGTCATAAATTGGCTTTTCAGGATAAAGTTCGGCGCATTGGCCGCCCGGACGGTCGAGAATATCGATAAGGTGGCACTTAACGTCGTTTAGCCCAAGCTCGAAAACCGAAAACAATCCGGCAGGCCCTGCGCCAACGATAATGGCGTCAGTCTGTACAGTTTTTTGCGAAGCGTTTTCTGTCATTTTGTGATTTCCTAATTTCGTAATTGTTCCCAAAACTACCCTCATGCCTTACGGCTTTAGGCTCCCGTGTATTTCGGCTCACGGTTGGCCATATAGGCACCAATGCCCTCGCGGAAGTCAAAGGTTTTCATGGCCAAGGTCCACGTCGAGGCCTCCTGCGCAAGATGAGCGTTTAGATCGTGTTCGAACGCCGTGCCAATGAGTCTTTTGGTCGAGCCTATAATGCGCGTGGGGCCTTTGGCTATCGTATCGGTAAATTCGTAAGCCGCTTCTTCCAGCGCCGCCGGATCGACGACGCGGTTGACCAAGCCCCATTCAAAAGCTTTTCGGGCGTCTACGTCTTCGTTTAAAAGCAGCATTTCCGTCGCCCGCGCTACCCCAATCTTGCGCGGCAAAAAAAACGTCGCGCCCGCGTCGGGCATTGTAGCAAACTTGGTGAATCCGGCGTTGACAACGGTGCGCGTCGTTGCAAGAACAAAATCGCTGGCAAGCATCAACGACAGCCCTGCGCCGGAAACCCTGCCGTCGACAGCCGCGATCACAGGCCGTTCCATCCCCGCCAATTCGCGGATGCAGGAAAAGAAGAACTGGGTTCTTTGAAATACAGCTTCCTGATTTGTATTCAGGTTCCCAGAAAAGCAGGACATCTCATAGCCGTCCATAAAGGTATTTCCAGCGCCGCGCAGTAAAACGGCGCGTAACGATCGATCCTCGCCAAGGATCTTAAACTTGTCGCAAAGTGTCTTGGCCATGGATACATTAAGGGCGTTTCCCTTTTCGGGCCGGTTAAAAGTGATGATAAGGGTAGACCCTCGTGTTTGAAATAGGACCTCAGGGGTCATTCTTGCGCCTCTGCTTAATGTTTGTATGAGACCAAACGTTTACCCTAACTCTGTTGCAGCGGCAAAAGAAAATTAATACACTTAATCATGTCGTTAAAAGAAATCCTTATCGAAACACAGAGAATTGGCAATGCTTTGCGCGTCTGCGCCATGGATGCAGACACAGGCACCGAGGTCTTTTTCCAAGCCCCCCTTCATACAAGCAAGGCCGAAATCAGGAAGCTCGCTACGAGAAAAATACAATATGTTTTATCAAAAACGGCCGTAGCCGAGCCATCATCGTCAAACAAAGGCTAATAATTGGGTCTTTTTTGCCCAAAACTAAACATGAAGCTTGATTCGCAAGACAACCTCGTCTAACAGATGGGCCCGGCTTTACCTTCGGCCACAAGCCGATACCAGACGTCCCCTTCGTCTAGAGGCCTAGGACATCACCCTTTCACGGTGGTAACACGGGTT
>CAYVBP010000111.1:0-4604 GCA_964449155.1 uncultured Rhodospirillaceae bacterium
CAATCCCATCCGCCATTTTCTCCCCGACCTCAAACTGGGTCCCCGCCTGCGCGGGGATGACGCTTTCTGATTGAGAGTCATTTCTTAAGGCCGTTAGGTTGAATCTATTCGACAGTTAACTGGACAGAAGAGATCCGCGCGTCGATTTTTCCGTCATGGAATTCTATAGTCACCGCATCGTTCGTCGCCAGCTTTTTTGCAGAAGCGACAACCCTCCCCGCCTCATCCTGCACAAGCGCATACCCACGTCCTAAAACCGCGCGCGGCGAAAGATGCTCTAACGCGACGCTTAATCCTTCGAATCGGTTCGCCTTGCGAGTCAAAAGCGCCTGTCCCGCGAACGTCTTTCTTTGCTCCGCGTTTGCCAACCTTTGCGCCGCGAGGCTCAGTAAATCCCTTGGATGACGCAAACGCCCTCCTGCCTCGCTGACGCGGGCTACAGCTCGATGCATATAGCTGCGGCAAGCTTGAAACAAACGTTCGCCTTTTTCGTCCAATCTCTGAGCCAAGGGTTCCATCGCCCGCGCGGGATCGCCCAGCGCGCGCTCCGTCAAACGCAACCTTTCGCGCCGATCCTGAACCGCCCTTTGCGCCGCCTGAAATGCGCGCATGCCCAATTCCATAACGTGTTCCAGCAAGTTTTCGCGCACAGGGACCGCCTTTTCCGCCGCCGCCGTCGGCGTCGGCGCGCGCAAATCGGAAGCGTAATCGACAAGCGTCGTATCCGTCTCGTGCCCCACGGCCGAGATAACCGGTATGGCGCTCTCTGCCACCGCGCGAACGACGGCCTCTTCGTTGAACGGCATCAGATCCTCAACGCTTCCGCCGCCACGCGCGACGATCAACACATCGGGCCGAGGCGTTTTTCCGCCCGCCGCCAAGGAATTAAATCCCTTGACCGCCGCCGCAATCTGCTCTGCCGCGCCGTCGCCCTGTACCGCGACAGGCCACAGAAGAACATGCCTCGGAAAGCGTTCTTCAAGCCGATGCAAGATGTCGCGGATCACCGCGCCGGTCGGCGACGTTACAACGCCAATAACACGCGGCAAATACGGCAACGCCTTTTTGCGCGACGCGTCGAATAATCCCTCGGCAGCCAGCTTCTTCTTGCGTTCTTCGAGCATCTTGAGCAAAGCGCCAATCCCGGCCAAAGCCATGCCCTCGATCACAAGCTGATATTTCGATTGCCCCGGATACGTCGTCAGTCTTCCAGTACAAACGACTTCCATGCCAACCGCTGGTTTAACCTTAAGCTTCCCAGCCACCCCGCGCCAGCAAACGGAGGCAAGAATAGCCGTTCCTTCCTTTAATGTAATGTAGACATGCCCGCTCGAATGAACCTTGCATTCGGAAATTTCTCCGCGAATGCGGACATGGCCGAAAGCGTCTTCAATATTTTTCTTAACTAACGCAGAGATTTCGCTAACGCTAAACTCCGGCGCATTCGCCCCGTCGCGCGGCGTATCGAAAAGAGAAGATGGGTTTTTCTGTAAAGGCATCCGCGCACCTTAACCTTTTCATCAGCCCCGCAAAAGATGATTTTTCTATATATTTATCAACAAGAAACGCCAAAATCATTGCGATGATTAGGATGCCGTTTGTTTTTCTGCGCGTTATAAGAATAATTGCAAACGGTATTTGTACGTAATTCCCTTGCATTCTCACATTTTCAGGCTATAACGCCCGCTGCACCTTGCTCCCCCCTTTGAGAGGGAGCTTGGCCGGAGCGGCTGATGCGCCGGGGGTTGTCCCCGTCCCAGCGTCCGGTCGTTTTTACCCAAAGGGAATGCACAAAAATGCCTCTCTATGAGTCTATCTTTATCGCGCGTCAAGACGTGCCGACCACGCAGGTCGAAGCGCTGACGAAAAAGTTCACCGACATCATCGTCGCCGACGGCGGCAATATCGTCAAGACCGAACCTTGGGGTCTGCGCAACCTCGCCTATCGCATCAACAAGAACAAGAAGGGCCACTACGTCCTGATCGCCAGCGACGCGCCTCCGGCCGCCATTGCGGAAATGGAACGCAACATGAAGCTAAACGAAGACGTTTTGCGCTACCTGACCATCCGCGTTGACGCGCACGATCAAGGCCCGTCCGCAATTCTGCGCAAGGAAGAACGCAGCGAACGCTCCGGATCCGACCGTCCGCACCGCGCGCCGCGCGCCGAAGCAACCTCTTCCGAAGGAGAAGCCGCATGAGCATGAATGAATCCGGCCATCGCCCGCAACGCGAACACTCCGGTTTCGGCGGATTCCGCCGTGGCCGCAAGAGCTGTCCTTTCACCGGAAAGGCCGCGCTGAACATCGACTATAAGGATCCCGCGATGTTGAAGCGTTTCATTTCGGAACGCGGCAAGATCATGCCAAGCCGCATCACGGCGGTATCCGCAAAGAAGCAGCGCGAACTGGCCCAAGCCATCAAGCGCGCGCGTTTCCTTGCCCTTTTGCCCTACGCCGACAAACGCGGCAACGCGAACTAAGGAGTATATTATATGATCGAAGTCATTCTTCTTGAGCGCATTGAGCGCTTGGGCGTCATGGGCCAGACCGTCAAGGTCCGCCCGGGATTTGCCCGCAACTATCTTCTACCTCAAAAGAAGGCCTTGCGCGCGACGAAGGCCAATCTTGAGCTGTTTGAAAAGCAACGCGCAGAGCTTGAAGCTCGCAACGCCGCCGAACGCGCGAAAGCCGAAGCGGTTGCGTCGAAGATCGACGGCCTGAAGCTGGTCGTCGTCCGCCAAGCGAGCGAAATGGGCCAGTTGTTCGGCTCCGTGAGCGCGCGCGACGTGTCAGAAGTGGCCATCGAAGCCGGACATCAAATCGGCCGCGGTCAGATTCAGATCGACATGCCGATCAAGACTCTAGGCTTGTTTGCGGTCAGGGTTAGGCTTCATCCCGAAGTGACGACAACGATTACAATCAATGTCGCCCGTTCGCCGGAAGAAGCAGCCGTTCAGGCGGAAAAAGCTGAAAAGGCAGAAAAAGCCGCTAAGAAGGAAAAGGCCTCGACTATTGAAGCGCCGAGCGCCGAAGCACCTGCGGAAGCCGCCGCCGAAGCAGCAGCTCCCGCCGACGGGAAAGAAAAGCCCAAGAAAGCAAAGAAGACCGCTGCAAAAGCCGATAAGGCCTCGGCAGACGATGAAAAGTCCGATGCTCCTGCGCCTAAAAAGGCCGCCAAGAAAACCAAGAAAGCCGACGCCGAATAATCGGTCTTTCGTCTTTGATCTTCGAAAAAGGCAGGGATTCGTTCCTGCCTTTTTCTTTTGGCATAGCGTTCGTATGCCTATACACTGCGCTTTCGTTTTTTTCCCGTTTCTTCGGAGGCTTCGCGCATGAACAGATCGCTGTCCGTGTTGTTCGTCGGCTTGGCCCTTGCTGGATTTGCCAGCATAGGCCCTATTACAGAGCGCGTGAAAGAAACCGGACTGGACAAGCAAGTCAGGACAGTTCAGCGCTGGATTGAGGAAACATGTCCTCAGAAAGATTATTTGACCTGCCTGCAAAGCGAAACGGTCAGCCCCGCTGTCGTCGGCGACATGGCTATCGTTCACATGGGAAGATATTTTGGCGACGATGCCCTCAACCCTTTTTCATCGAACGACAAGCACGATATTTGCGTCGCCTTGGACCGAACGGACGACGGCAACCTGTATCTTGTTATTCCGTCCTTTGACGACGAACCGACCTGTCAAAAATTCGCGCGTCGCGCATGGCCGAATTCTGATGGAGTCGATAACCGCTGTGCGGACGATGGCAGCGAGTGGGGAAAGCATATTCGCATCCGCCTTAACAAAGGCGACTGACTGACCGCACATATACGTCTGAAACGAATATAGTCGTTCTTTAACAAGAACCTATCTCGGCATCCTTTTCGTTTATTAACTCGATTTTAACGACTTTTATCCCATTATTCAGCCGCCGAGGGGCTATTATCCTCAAGCTAAGGAGGCTTGGACAAATGTCATCATCCGAAATTTCATGCGCAAATGCATACGTCAAAGCAGTTGCCGTTCTTTGCTTTGCCGCGACTGTCATGATCGCGTCAAGTTCGCATGCTGCGACAACGAAAGAGGCCACAGCGCAAGCGCAGGCAAAGAATGCCGCGCTGGACGCAGCGCTTATGGAATGCGTAAAGACGATTCCCAGAGACATACGTGGAGGCCCCGACCGAGCCGCGATGGACGAATGCATGAAGAAGAAAGGGTTTTCGCCGCCTTCCGGGCCACCTGGCGGAGCCAAAGGTGCGCCGCCTACGTCAGGAAACGGCGCACCGGCTACGAAAAAGTAGCCTGAAAAACATACAGTCCCATCGGGCGCAGTATTTTTTAGATGCTGCGCCCGTTTTTTGTGGCCCGTTGTCGCTTCAAATGGGGAGTATTCAGGCTATAGCAGTTCCAAATAATAATCATACCAATCCCGGATCAAAAGGAAGCAAAGGGAACACAATCAATAACCCCCGGCAGAGCCGGGGGCTTGATGGGGAACCGCTCCAAGCGGTTTTAAAAGACTCTCAATTCAGAAAGCGTCGTCATCCCCGCGCAGGCGGAGATCCAGTTTGAATCTCAATCCCAATCCCATCCGCCATTTTCTCCCCGACCTCAA
>CAYVBP010000112.1:0-4602 GCA_964449155.1 uncultured Rhodospirillaceae bacterium
CCCCGCCTGCGCGGGGATGACGGCGGTTGTCGATGAAGAGTCATTCCATAGGCTTATTGATATAACGCCGTTCACTCGCTCAGATGTACACTGTTCTTTAGTCGCCCCGCCTTAAGCGGGGTTTTGTAAGGACTTATTTATTGTGTCCTCTTCGGCGGGCTGGTATAGGAGAAAATTCTTTTCCTCAGATTCCAAAGGTTCCCTATGTCCGCTACAGATTATAAAGTCAAAGACCTTTCCCTTTCCTTTTGGGGACGCAAGGAAATCGTTATCGCCGAAACCGAAATGCCCGGCTTGATGGCGCTACGCGAGGAGTACGGCAATGCGAAGCCTTTGCAGGGCGCGCGCATCGCGGGATCGCTGCATATGACAATTCAAACGGCCGTGCTGATTGAGACTCTCATTCATCTCGGCGCGGAGGTTCGCTGGTCGTCGTGCAATATTTATTCGACACAAGACCATGCCGCCGCTGCCATCGCCGCTGAGGGCATTCCCGTTTTCGCGTGGAAGGGCGAAACCGAGGAGGCCTATCTTTGGTGCATGGATCAGACCATCGTGGGGCCGAACGGATGGCATCCGAACATGCTCTTGGACGATGGCGGCGATTTAACCGCGCGCATGCACGAAAAATTTCCCGAGCTTTTGAAGGACGTTCGCGGCGTGTCCGAGGAGACGACGACCGGCGTTCATCGCCTGTATGCGATGGTCGAAAAAGGCACGCTGAAGATTCCCGCCTTTAACGTCAACGACAGCGTGACAAAGTCCAAGTTCGACAATATGTATGGCTGCCGCGAAAGCCTTGTGGACGGCATTCGCCGCGCGACGGACATCATGATGGCCGGTAAGGTCGCCGTCGTTTGCGGTTACGGCGACGTCGGCAAGGGATCGGCCGCGTCGCTGCGGTCAGCGGGCGCACGCGTTATGGTTACGGAAATCGATCCGATCAACGCGTTGCAGGCGGCAATGGAAGGTTATCAGGTCACGACGATGGACGAGGCCGCGTCGTTCGGCGATATTTTCGTGACCGCGACGGGCAACGTCGATGTCATTACGCTGGATCATATGCGCAAGATGAAAGACCGCGCCATTGTGTGCAATATCGGCCACTTTGACTCGGAGATTCAGATAGGCGCGCTGAGCAACATGAAATGGGAAGAGATCAAGCCGCAAGTCGACGAGGTCGTGTTCCAGGACGGCAAGAGGCTGATCGTTTTGGCGAAGGGGCGACTTGTCAATCTTGGATGCGCCATGGGACACCCGAGCTTTGTCATGAGCGCGTCGTTCACCAATCAGACGCTCGCGCAGATCGAGCTTTGGACTAATCCCGGCAAATATGACAATAATGTTTATCTTCTTCCGAAGACTCTCGACGAGAAAGTCGCGCGGCTGCATTTGAAGAAACTGAACGCGCCGCTGACAAAGTTGACAGACAAACAAGCCGCCTATATCGGCGTTTCCGCCAACGGGCCTTACAAGCCGGAGCGGTATCGGTATTGAAGACCGCAGCGGCGCAGAGGGGCGATAGGGAAATAATTCTTTTGTTCGATCCGCGATCGGTAAAGGCCTTTTGTGCTTTGTGTCCTTTTTTCAACGTCACACATGGTTAACGCCTTCTTTTCTGATTCCTGTTTCCTTATCCGCTAAGATGCATTATTCAGTATGAACATATTGTTCAAACAGCGATTCCATGCCTCCTCTTTTTCTGAAATATGCTCCTTACGCCGCCGCGGCTGTTTTCGTTCTTGCCGTTGTGCTGCTTCTCGGACTTAATATGGGCGTCTCGGCCCAAACGCTTGCTATCGTCGTTCTCGGCGGCAGCGTCTTTGGCCTGACAGGATTGGCGGCTGCCTTCGGGCGCACAATGTATCGCCGCGACGTTCAAGCCAGAAATTTTTGCGCCATCGCCGAACGGCTTGAGTCTATGGTCAAATCCGCGCCGGGGGCTTACTGCCTCTTTACGACGCAGGGCATTTTGCGCGAATCTCCCGGAACGGCGGCTTTGCTCGGCGTCGATAAGGTTTCTCATTTCGAGGATCTGGTCGGCGCGATCAAGGAACCCGAGGAACTCGTTTCCTCTTTCCGCAAAATGCAGATGACCGGCGACGGGTTCTCGCTGACCGTCGCTTGCGCTAAAACCAATAAAATGGTTCAGGTCACCGGCGCGCGCATGCGGGTCGGACATGAGCCTTTTACCCTTCTCGACATCTTGTGGTTTTTCGATAATCTGACAGCGTCCAGCGTTCTGGAAACGCAGAACGAACTTCTTACGAACAATGTTGCGACCCTTGAACGCGTTCAGCTCGTTTACGACGGCTTGCCGATCCAGATGTGGCTGCGCGATAAGGATTTGAATATTTTCCGCTGCAATATGGCTTATGCAAAAGCGCTCGACACTTCCGTCGATGACGTTATCGCCAAGCAGCACGAATTAGCCTCGGCCACGGCCCGCGGCGGAAGCGGACGCGCATTGGCCATGAAGGCTATGGAAACCGGAGTCGCGCAATCCGAACGCCGCCATGTTATTGTCTCCGGAAAACGGCAGCTTTTGGAGATTACGGAGACTCCCTTCGAGATCAACGGCGTTAAGGGCATCTACGGCTTTGCCGTCGATGTCACTGCCGAAGAAGAGAAAGAAGCCGAAATCGAACGCCATACGATGTCTCAGCGCGAAGTGCTGGAACATTTGGGCAGCGCGATTTCCATTTACGGGCCGGATACGCGGCTTGAGTTTTATAACAGGGCATATTTGCGCTTGTGGCATGCGGACGAAGCCTTTTTGGACGGCAAGCCTACCTTCGGCGAAGTTCTTGAAGATCAACGCGCGCGCCGCGTCGCGCCGGAACAAGCGG
Organism: uncultured Rhodospirillaceae bacterium; assembly: GCA_964449155.1. Taxonomy (GTDB): domain Bacteria; phylum Pseudomonadota; class Alphaproteobacteria; order UBA9219; family UBA9219; genus CAIXLI01. Next base: position 2,850 of record CAYVBP010000112.1, read on the forward strand.
ACTTCCAACGGTATAAGCGCGAACGCTGCGCTTTGTTCACGTCGCTTTTAGAGCCGCACGAAGATTTGATGTGCTTGCCTGACGGCACGATGCTGCGGATCCTCGTTTCGCCGCATCCTCATGGCGGGTTGATTTTCGTTCATGAGGACGTGACGGATAAGCTTGCGCTTGAATCTTCCTATAATACGCTGATTGCCGTTCAGAGAGAGACTTTGGACAATCTTGCCGAGGGAATTATCGTTTTCGGGCCCGACGGCAAAGCGGGGCTGTTTAATCCGGCGGCCGAGAGAATGTGGAGACTGCCTGAGGACTTTTTAGCCTCGCATCCCCACATTTCGGATATTCTTGAAATGACGAAAGACCTTCACTCATACGAAGGGGACTGGAACGACTATAAGAAAGAAGCCGCTGCCTATACACTTGATCGCAATCCGCGCAAGGGCCGCATGAATTTGACTTCTGGCGAGGTTCTTGATTACGTCGCGGTTCCATTGCCGGATGGCGCTGTGCTGAACAGCTATCTTGACGTGACGGATTCCATTATGGCCGAACGCGCGTTGCGCGCCAGCAATATGGCATTGGCCGCCGCGGATCGGTTGAAATCCGAATTTGTCGCCAATGTGTCCTATCAGCTGCGCACGCCGATCAATACGATCATGGGATTCTCGGAAATACTGACAAACCAGTATTTTGGCACGCTGAACGACCGCCAGATGGAATATACGCACACGATCATGGATGCGAGCAAGAAGCTTCTTTTGCTCATTAATGACGTGCTCGATCTTGCGACCATCGAGGCTGGACGCATGGCGCTTGATCGCGAGCCGACGCCCGTTGCGGCTCTTTTGAATGCCGCCAAGCAGATGGCGTCAGAATGGGCGCGGCAGCAATCGCTTGAGATATTTATCGACTGCCCGTCAAATATCGGCTCGTTTGACGTCGATAGAAACCGCATGAAACAGGTTCTTTTTAATCTGGTCAGCAATGCCATTAAGTACACGCCCGCAGGCGGGCAGATTAAGCTTGAGGCTCGGCATTCGAACGATTGGATCGCGATTGCCGTTATCGATACGGGCGTCGGCATTCCGGAAAGCGATCTTCATCGCGTCGTCGGAAAATTCGAACGCGCGAACACGAACATGCATCAGTCGGGCGTCGGGTTAGGGCTAAGCCTTGTGAAAAGCTTTGTCGAACTGCACGGCGGGCGTATCGAGATTTCGAGCGCGCCGCATCAGGGGACGCGCGTGACGTGTTATCTCCCCGTTCGCGTCCCGGCGACTGAAGCCAATGCTTCGTGATAAAATCCCCCTGCCCGACTTGGATGCGACGCGCGTTTTGGCTGCTCGGATCGCGCCGGAACTGAAAACTGGCGATGTTGTCGCGCTGTATGGCGATTTGGGCGCGGGGAAAACCGAATTTGCGCGCGCTCTTTTATGCGCGATGGGTGTTACAGGGGACGTTCCAAGCCCTACGTTTACGCTACTGCAAACGTACGAGACTCCTCGGTTTTCGGTCTTTCATTTCGATCTTTACCGCTTGAAATCGCCCGATGAGCTTGACGAGCTGGGGTGGGATGATGCGCTGCTTGACGGCGTTACGCTGGTCGAATGGCCAGAGCGGGCGGAAGATAGGTTGCCGCCGCACAGGCTAAATATGAGGTTTTTTGTTGCCCCGGAAAATAAGCGGTTGTGCGAAATCGAGGATACGCGATTAATGCAAATCTTGGATCAAAGCGAAGCAAAGGGGACGCAAT
>CAYVBP010000113.1:0-4576 GCA_964449155.1 uncultured Rhodospirillaceae bacterium
CCCGCCTGCGCGGGGATGACGTCTGATTATTATTTGGAACTGCTCTATAATCAAAATTGAAACAGAAGTTGCGCAATTTTGGCTTTTGTTCTTTATCTCGCGATCTTCGATTGACCAAACCTTTGGCGCATATTAAGATTCGCCGAAAGATTCGCATAAAGGAGTATACGCACATGACCGATACGACCGTAACTCGCGCGCAGCTCGCGGAAGCCGTTTATCAGGAAGTTGGTTTGTCGCGTAACGATTCGGCCCACTTGGTCGATGAGATTCTTGAAAGCGTTAGCGCGGCTTTGATTAAAGGCGGATCCGTCAAGCTGTCGTCTTTCGGCAGTTTTCAGGTTCGCAGCAAAGGCGAGCGCATCGGGCGCAATCCTAAAACCGGCGAGGAAGTTCCGATCAAGCCTCGGCGCGTTCTTATTTTCCGCGCCAGCCACGTTCTGAAGGACAAGATCAATCGTGCCCTTTTAGGAACGGCCAAGGGTGAGGCATGAGCGTGGAAGTCGCCGTTTCTTCGGAAACAAAGTCCTCGCCACAGATTTCCGACGAGGTTAAGTCACCTGCGGCTTTTCGGACAATCAGCGAAGTAGCCGAAGGGCTTGCGCTGCCTCAGCACGTCTTGCGTTTTTGGGAAAGCAAGTTCCAGCAGATTAAGCCCTTAAAGCGCGGCGGTGGGCGCAGGTATTACAGGCCCGAGGACGTTCGCATTATTCACGATATTAAAGAGCTTCTGTATAATCAGGGCTTTACCATTCGCGGCGTTCAGAAGCTTTTGCGCGAAAACGGCACGGCTTCTTTGTCGAGAATGACGGCGGCAACTGAGGTTGCAAAACCTTCGGCGTCCGAAGCCCCAATGCCCGTTAGCCCAACCGCCAAGGTCGCCAAGGCGTTGTCGTCTTTTACGCCCTTGTCGGCCGAAAGCCGCCGCGAGATCGAGGGGCTTTTAAGCGAGCTTAGGTCTATTCGCAAGGTTTTACAGCAAAGCGGTTTTTAGGCTTTCGCTCGGGTCCAGAATTTTTTCCATCTGCCATATCGTGACCGTTCTTTTCTTGCAGGTCTCGAGATCCGGCGGGACCGGAACATCGTAAGCCGTTATTTTCTTCATTCCATCCTCCGGCACATAGGCGCGGCCTGGATCCGCCAAGAACACCGTTTTGTCTTCTTCGACGCAATAACGCAACCAGCGCACGACCGCCGCGCTCATTGCCTGTTGATAACAAACGTCTCCGGCGACGAGAATGTCCGCTTTGGAAAACGGTTTTGTCATGTCGACGATTTCTTTCGTTTTTACTTTGACCCCATTGATTTCGGCGTTCAGGCCGGTCGCCACCAACGCTATAGGATCGATGTCAATGGCAAGCGCGCTTTTCGCGCCTGCAAGCATGGCGGCAATGGCGGCAAGGCCGCACCCGCTCGCAAAATCGACGACCCGCTTGTCTTTCACGAAGCCGGGATTATCTAAGATATACCGCGCAAGGCCTTGGCTGCCGGGCCACGCAAAGGCCCAGAAAGGCGGTTCGTCGAGGGCTTGCTGAAGGTCCTCCTTGGTCATTTTCCATAAAGGCGTGCCTTCTGTCGCCATGTATAGCCGGACTTCTGGAACGATCGCGGGGCAAGAAACGCGCGTGTTTTCCCGAATGAAGTCTTCAACGGGCAATGTCATGCCAGCTTTCCTATTACCACGGCCCCAAGGACGATCAGCCCAAAGTCGCGGTTGGAATTGAAACGGCGCGCGCAACTTTCGGGATCTTCTGGCTTCCAAATAATTAGCTGCACGGCCATGTAGCAGGCCGCGACAAGCAATCCCCACGCGTAAGTGAAACTCAGCTTTTCGCCTTCGACCAGCCCCGCAAGACCGAGGAAGATCAGCGTCAGGGCGTAAAATAACGCGACCCATGCTGTCGATTTGTCGCCGAACAGACGCGCGGTCGATTTGATTCCTGCTTTTTCGTCGTCTTGTTTGTCTTGGTGCGCGTAGATCGTGTCATAGCCGAGCGTCCAGAATATGCCGGCGATATAAGCAAGGATATGAGGGAAGTCGATTCTTTCCGTTACGGCGGAACCGCCCATAAGGACTCCCCAGTTGAAGGCCAGGCCCAAAAATAGCTGCGGCCACCACGTTACGCGCTTCATCAACGGATAAATAACAACGAGTCCTAACGAAGCGAGGCCTAAAAATACAGTTGCCCGGTTGAAAAGATTCAAAACGCCAAACGACAAAACCAAAAGAACGACAAGAAAGGCCAAGGCCTGCCAAAGTTCGATTTCGCCGCTAGCAAGTGGCCGCGTGCGCGTGCGCGTGACGGCGCGGTCAAGATCTCGGTCATAAATATCGTTGATAACGCAGCCAGCGCCGCGCATGAGGATCGCGCCAAGCGCAAACAAAAACATAAGCCAGAGATTCGGGAAATAGTCTGCGGCAAGAGCTACGCCCCACCAGCACGGCAACAGCAAGAGCCACGTGCCCGTGGGCTTGTCTGCGCGCATAAGGCGCAGATACGGGTCAAGGCGAGCGTTTGCCCCAAACACGCGCCGACGCATCGCGACGAACGCTTCGCGCCCCTTGCCGATATACGGAAGCATTCGCATCGACCCCCCTCTTTCTTGCGTCACCAAACCTTGGCGCAGGGTTTCCCGTAGGGACGTTCGGCCTCTTCCATGGACCGAACTTGCATGTCAAGTTCGTCGGCCGTCGCCGCCGCCAAACGAAGGACGTCGTCGCGGTACATAGCGCAAAAACCCGCTGCCGACTGTTTGGCGACTCTTTGCCCGTATTCGTTGCCCAACTTCGTGCGCAGCCGATCCAGACGCGCCACGGGGTTGCCGCGTTCGTTCGCTTTATAATAGGCGATCATCGTTTGCTCGGCATCGCGCAGAGCGCCGATGTTTTTGCGTGTAAAGGATGTATAGGCGGGCGTCAGCTCTTGACCGGTTGAGGCTTGATGGCACGTCACCGTAATGACCATCAGTTTGGAGTGCAGGCGAAGAAGCTGCTCGGCATAAATTTGCTTTGGCGCATAGCAAGCCGCTTTTGCAAATGCCGGCGCGGCCCACAACGTAAGAACGGATATAAAGGCTATTCGCGCAAGGATCATGAATTTTCCAAAAGGTGCAGGAGCAACGGCTTTTTCCGGATACGGAAACTTGGGCCTTGTTGCCTTTCTTCCTTTCTACATTAAAAACTTCTTAAAAGATGGTAAATATGGATGTTCTTGCAAGAAGAATTGCGTTATTGCTGTGCTTCATGATTGAAAACAATGCGTTACGATAATTTTTGCCTCGAGAACAAAAAAAGAACTTGCATGATAAAACTTGTTGGCGTAAAAGAACAAAACATAAACACTCGCTTTTGTTTCTTGCCCGCATCTTATCCTGCTAATCAATAGGAGATTCCCATGAGCGCCTCCCGCAACGCCAACCTCCATGTCGTCGAGAAAGAGAATAATTCCATGAATCCCGAACGCCAAAAAGCTCTCGATGCCGCCCTCGCTCAGATTGAGCGCGCTTTCGGAAAAGGCTCGGTCATGAAACTTGGATCGAAGGAAGCGTCAGCTGAGATTGATACCATTTCGACAGGATCTTTGGGGCTTGATATCGCTTTGGGAATCGGCGGGCTGCCGCGTGGACGCATTGTCGAAATTTATGGTCCGGAAAGTTCCGGCAAGACGACGCTGGCGTTGCATGTTATTGCGCAGGCCCAAAAGGCAGGCGGAGCCTGCGCTTTTGTCGATGCCGAACATGCGCTGGACCCTATCTATGCCCGCAAGCTGGGGGTCGATATCGATAACTTGCTGATCTCGCAGCCGGATGCCGGAGAACAGGCGCTGGAAATCGCAGATACGCTCGTTAGGTCAGGCGCTATCGATGTTCTTGTCGTGGATTCGGTCGCGGCCCTTGTACCTCGCGCCGAGTTAGAAGGCGAAATGGGCGACAGCCACATGGGCTTGCAAGCGCGGTTGATGAGTCAAGCGTTGCGCAAGCTGACCGGCTCGATTTCAAAGTCGCGCTGCATGGTCATTTTCATTAATCAAATCCGCATGAAAATTGGCGTCATGTTCGGCAATCCCGAAACGACGACGGGCGGAAATGCGCTGAAGTTTTATGCTTCGGTGCGGCTTGATATTCGCCGGATCGGCGCGATCAAGGAACGCGATTCCGTTATTGGCAATCAAACACGCGTCAAGGTCGTGAAAAACAAGCTAGCGCCGCCGTTTAGAACGGTCGAGTTTGACATTATGTACGGCGAAGGCGTTTCAAAGATCGGCGAGTTGATTGATCTGGGATCGCAGGCGGGCGTCGTTGAGAAATCGGGTTCGTGGTTTTCGTATGACGGGCAACGCATCGGGCAAGGACGCGAAAATGCAAAATCGTTTCTACGCGACAATCCGGAAATAGCGAACGCCATCGAACAAAAGATCCGGTCGAACGCAGGACTTGTCGCAAACGCGATGTTGGGCGAGGTCACGGAAGACAACGCCGACGCTGAGTAATGCCAACTGGCGAATGAAGTGACTCGCATATGTCACGAGCGGTTGCGGGGAGCGTGGCGAAGGGATACAGGTGGTTCAATAAGATA
>CAYVBP010000114.1:0-4213 GCA_964449155.1 uncultured Rhodospirillaceae bacterium
AAAAATGCCGGAAAAGGCGGTATGGAACGGATAACGGCGGTTCAGGCATTTTTATTGTGTCCCCTGTGCTTCACTTTGATCCGGGATGGGTATGATTGTTATTTGTCGTCATCCCAGCAAAAGCAAGCGCTGCGCATCCGCGCAGCAAAAAAGCTTCTCAGGAAAGTAGCCCTTCCCGGGTTAGGTGCTCTTTGACGCGACCGTATTCGGCTGCGATTCGTTGAAGAAGCGCCTGACGACCGAAGGAATCGCCTTTGTAAAGCTGGGCTTCGCTGCACAGTTGGCGAAGCTCTTCGGCGCCGATGCTGCCGCTGCCGCCCTTGAGCATGTGCGCGGCTTCCGACCATGGCTTGTCTTCGCCTTCCGCAGAAACGGTTTCTTCCAGCGTCTTGATGTTTTTGTCCGATTGATCGACAAATGTTCGCATAAGTTCTTTTTCGACTTCCTCGTCTCCACCGGTCAAGGTTCGAAGCATCGTCAAATCGACGGCTGGCTTTAGATCTTGCATGAACTCCTCCGTTGTTTCGATTGTTTCGTCGTAAAAAGCAATCCACTGACTTAAAACTTCCTTAAGCTCTTCGATTTCGATGGGCTTGCTAATGTATTCATCCATTCCGGCCAGAAGGCATTTCTCTTTGTCTCCGACCATGGCGTTGGCTGTCATTGCGACGATAGGCACATGAAGGCCCGTCTTTTTTTCCTCTTCGCGTATAACCGCTGTCGAATCGTAGCCGTTCATTTCTGGCATATGGCAATCCATCAATATAGCCGTCCACGGCTCGCATTTAAATGAGGCGAAAGCCTCCTTGCCATTGGCGACGATTTTAAAATCGCCGATGCCAAATTTGTTCAGAAGGCGCCTGATGAGCATTTGGTTCATCGGATGATCTTCCGCGACGAGAATGCGCGCGTTCTTGAGCGAAACCGTTCCTTGCAGGTTTTTCTGTTGGCGCGTGTCGAGCTCTTCGTGAAGTTTTTCGGTTGTTTCGAAAGGAATCGCGAACCAAAACGTCGATCCGCTTCCGATCTGGCTTGTGACGCCGATCTTCCCGCCCATAAGAAAAACCAATTCGCGCGTGATCGCGAGACCAAGGCCCGTGCCGCCGTACTTGCGGGTCGTCGAGCTGTCGGCCTGAACGAATTTTTCGAAAACGCTTTCGATTTTTTCCGCAGGAATGCCGATGCCCGTATCGGTGACTTCGCACCGCAACTCGATGTGCGTGTCATCAAGAGGTCGCGCGCTGGCGCGGACTTCGATGTGGCCTTCGTTCGTGTATTTAATGGCATTGCTAAGAAGGTTGGTAACAATGCGTCCGAATCTTAAAGGGTCGCCCAGAACGAAGGGCAGCGTTTCATTTTCGTAAAGTCTGACGATGGGGATGTGTTTGTCACGCGCCGCGCCCGCCAGCGAACGAACGATGGTATGGAATATCCCGCGCGGGTCAAATCCGATGCGTTCGAGAGATACTTCGTGGGCTTCGATTTTCGAAAGATCCAATATGTCGTCCACAATCTCCTTGAGATTCGTTGACGAAAGCAAAACTGTTTGCGCCAGCTCTTGCTGTTCGACCGTCAGTTTTGTGCCTAAAAGAAGGCGGGTCATGCCGAAAACGCTGTTCAACGGCGTGCGCAGTTCGTGCGACATGTTGGCCAGAAACTCGCTTTTTGTCTTGTTGGCGTCTTCGGCGCGTTCTTTCGTGCGAAGCAGGTCTTCTTCTTTTTCCTTTTGCGCGGTAATATCTCTAAGAAGAATAATAAACAGCCTCGTTTTACCCAGAACAACTTCGCTTGCGGTGAAAATCGTCGGGAAACGACTTCCGTCTTTGCGTTGCCCGATAATTTCATGTTCCACGCCGATAAAGCCGGGGGCTTGTGTTCTGACATATTGCTGAAAGGGAAGCTCGATTTCCGGCTGACGTTCGGGCGGGACAAGATGGCCGATCGTGTGGCCCTTCACTTCCTCGAAAGAATATCCGAATACGGTTTCGGCGGCTTTGTTGAACGTTTGGATAATCCCGGCGTCGTCGACGGTCACGATGCCTTCAAGGACATTGTCCATGATGGCGCGGATTTTGGTTTCCTCTTCCTTTAGCTTTGCGTTTATGGCCATAACGTCAAAACGCGACAGTTCGAGCCTGTCGGTATATTCTTGCATTTGCCGTTCAAGGCGTTCCTTTTCCTTGAGGCGGAGGGCAAGCTCCTGTTGCGCCGTTTCGGCGACCGTTTGCGCGCGCGCGACCCTAAGTAACGAACGATTGAGAAAAACGAACAGGGATATGAACCCGAGAAACGCCGCAACGCTCGAACAAACGATCAGGTTAATTGTGAATCTTAACGTTCCCTCTTGTTGCTCAAGTTGGGAGATCGCGGCCTTTGTGGGGTTATCGTAGAATGGCTCCAGTAAACGCATGATATCGGTTACAAGCGCGTATATCTCCGTATCGGACATGGGGGCTCGCGTTGCCCCGATGTCGGCGATGGCCGCCTTGAGGTTGCGCATAAGCGGCGCTATCGTTTGGCTGTCGTAATTTAAAAAATCAAAGGATGTTTCATTCAAAGTCTCGGCCCGGTTGATCTTGCCTTTCGTGTCTATGTAAAGCAGTTCGGAGGAATAAAATCCGTATTTAAGCTTAAGTTTTTCTTCGTCCGTCCATTCTTCGGGTTTGCGGTTTGGCGCGAGCATTCGCGCGGCGTCGTTGCGAAGAACGCTGAGGCTTTCCTTTAATTGAGGGATCATGTGAACCGAAAAGTCGAGCATGAAATCCTTGCTTTGACCGAACGTCGCAGCAATGTTCGCTTCGTCGGCAACGTCATTCGAATAGTCAAGCAGTCTCCGTATAACCGTCGAATAGCTGTTGTATTCGCCCACAAGTCCTTCCGCTTCGTTAAAACGGAGCAGGCCCACAAGGTCGCTTTTTATTTGCGACCATCTTTGGAAAATAGCCTCTTTTTTTAGGAAACGTCGATCATAGCCGTCGACGATTTGAAGGGTTTCTCTCACTTTTTCGATTGTTTGGGAAAGGCGGTCGGAGAATGCAGCGGGATTGGTTTGCGAGACGGACGCAATGTCGCGTAAATCCTCGGCGCTATCGAGAAGGCGAAGCAAGGCCCCGTGATAAACGAGGCCGGATTGCGCCTTTTGAATGCCTTGGATTTCAAGATTTAACCCGGAAACCGCTTGATTGATTATGACAATAAGGGGCAGAGCGAAAAGAGCGCCGAAACCTGCGGTAAGGAAGATGCGGTTCGAAATTGAAAAAGTAAGAATGAAAAACAAAAGCGTCGTTGCCGTGAGAACGGCTACGGCTAAAATTTGCGGGCTTTGCGTTGCGGCCGTTAATGTCGCGGCGGAAAAAGGAATAATTATGGTGGCTTTCATGCTGACAAGGAAGGCGCCGCAAATTCCGGCCCCTAACAGCAGCGAGGCGAAGATGTTCCGAACAAGGGGGTAATTTCGAAAAAGCGTTAGCTTGAATATGATCCAAAACGCCACGACGGTTGTTGTCAGAACAAGGGCAAAGGATAGAAGAAATAACGAAGGGATAAAACGTAAGGCCGCGTTCATTTCCATGGCCATCAGCCCCGCATAATGCGTGCCGCATATGCCGATCCCAGTCAAAAGCGCTGCCAAAACGAGCCGCGGCCATGAGGGGGCGCTCGATCCCCGTGTCAGCGTGAGCACGAAATAAAGAACAATGACGGCGAATCCCAGCGATAAAAAAGTTATCCATAGATTGTAGGAAACTTGGATTTGAGATTTATAGGCAATAATGCCGATAAAGTGCATCGCCCAAAAACCGGTTCCGTAAGCAAAGGCGCTTAGCGCCCGCATGATGCGTTTGTATTTCGACGTGTGAATGAGATTCGCGACAGATAATCCTGTATAGCATCCGAGCGCGGCGACAATGTACGAAAGGGCAAAAAGGAAATGGGTGTATGTGCCTATTCGGGCGTTAACTGGCAAATCTCCAAAGATAAAAAAAGATTGCAATAAGTGATGGTCCACTTCCCAATCTCCCCCAGATTTTTTCTTTCTTTGCCGGACGGACGTTAGAACGATGCTCAGATTCGGTCAACACGGCACACGCAGAAATAATTGCATACAAACGTGTTTTTTTGATTTGTCCGAAAAAGGTTTTACGCAGGGATTGCCGTCTAATACCAATCCCGGATCGCAGTGAATCAAGGGCGCGGGGGACACAATAAAAATGCC
>CAYVBP010000115.1:0-4185 GCA_964449155.1 uncultured Rhodospirillaceae bacterium
GCGTATCGTTCAAAAATTATATTTAACGTGCACAATTAATTGACGAAATAGCTCTTCGGACAATTCTGCAAAATTCGGATGAGATTTCCCTCGCGCAAAGGCGAAAAGCTTAGCGATAATAACAAGTTATGCGTCAATGTTCATCTTTAACCGTTTCGAAAGACAAGGTCTTTATGATGGCCTGATCGGCCTTAACGCTATTGCGCCATCATGATTAGAAAACTTGTTATCGAACAATTCGTTATTATCGATCGGTTGGAGCTGGACCTCCAGACCGGATTAACGGTGGTGACCGGCGAAACGGGCGCCGGTAAGTCGATTGTCCTCGACGCGATAGGCCTTGTCTATGGCGATCCGATCAATTCCGATTTCGTGCGGGCAGGGGCCACGCAGTCGTATATCGAGGCGACGTTTGCGCCTCGGCAGACCAGCCCTGTTTGGAAGCATCTTAGCGATCACGGCCTGATTACGGAACCGCAGGAACAATTCGCAATCGTACGCACGATCACGCGCGAGGGGAAAGGCGATATCAAGGTCAACGGCAAAGACGTCGATCTTGATGTGCTGAAAAAGATCGGGACGCTTCTTGGCGAAATTCATGGGCAATTCGCTAACCAAACGCTGCTTGAGCCGTCGAACCAGCTGCATCTGCTCGATCTATCGGGATCTTTTCCTCCCGAATTACACCGAAATGTCGCCGACGCGTTGCATGACGTTCAGCGTTATACGCAGGAACTTGCTGACGAAAACACGTTTCTGGCCCGCCACATGCATGAACTCAGGGAAACCGAGGAACTTGTGGCCCAGTTCGACAAGCTCGGCATGAAAGAAGGTTTTTACGAGGAAGTCAAAGCCGAGCATTCGCGGCTTCTGATCGCCAAGGAAACCGGCCTTGCGTTCCAATCGATCCTGTCGCAGTTGATCGCCGGTAACGGCGCGCTGAAATCGCTGAACACGGCAAATCATATTTTCTCGCGCCAAGAGAATTTCGAGCGCGATAAGGTCCAGACGCTCTCGACCTTTCTATCGGCTGCTCTTGAAAACGCGCGCGCTGCTGTCGACGAGATGGAACGTCTTGCGCCCGAATACGCCATCGACACGCGGCCCTTGAACCATTACGGCGAGATTCTCGAAACCCTGAATAAGATTGCCGAGGATCATAAGATCGAAACTGACAATCTGTTCAAATTTTATGACGAGCAATCGACGAAACTGAAACGTCTGCGCGGCGGCAAGCAGCGCATTGCCAAGCTGAACGAGCTTTTGGCTGAGGCGAAGAATGCCTATCTTGAACACTGCGATATTCTTAGCGACAAGCGCATGGAGGCGGCAAAGGTCTTGAGCGCTGCCGTGACAGCCGAACTGCCGCCGTTAAAGCTGATGCGCGCGCAATTTGCGGTCGTCGTCGAAAAGCGCGTGGATATTCCGTGGACGGAAGCAGGATTGAACGTCTGTACGTTTACTGCGCGCATGAACCCCGGCATGCCTTTTACGCCGATATCGGAAACGGCATCGGGCGGCGAATTGGTGCGCTTGGTTTTGGCCCTGAAGGTCGTTTTGCAGAAAGTTCAGCCCGACCTTATGCTGGTCTTCGACGAAGTCGATACGGGCATTGGCGGCTCGACGGCGGCCGCAGTGGGCGAACGCATCGCAAAGCTGGCCGACACGACGCAGGTTTTGGTCATTACGCACAGCCCGCAAGTGGCGTCGCGCGGCGACCAGCATTTGAACGTCAGCAAAAAGACCGACGGCATCACGACGGTATCGCAGCTTGTAAAATTAACGCTCGAGCAGCGCATCGACGAAATCTCGCGCATGCTTGCGGGCGATGTTTTGACATCGCAGTCTCATGCTGCGGCAAAAAGTCTTATTGACGAAGCCCAAACTGCGGCGGCAATTCGTCGCAAGGCTTTGCAAGAGCAGACAAGCGCATCTCCGCTTCCTTCGCCCCCTATTTCTCAGCCTGAGCCTCGGCCTATGCCTGAGTCGGAAGCCAAACCGCAAGCCGAATTAGAACCAGAGTTTCAGCAACAAGCGGCACCGGAGTCGGAAGTCCAACTGCAAGACGAATTAGAACCGGAATTTCTGCAGCAGGCAGCGCTTGAGCCGGAATTTCAGCAGCAGGTCGAGTTAGAGCCAGAGTTTCAGCCGCAGGTCGAGTTAGAGCCGGAGTTTCAGCAGGAGCCCGTGCCGGAATCCGAATTTATAACCGAGTCGACAGAAAGTCTTCCGCCGCCTTCCTCATCGATGCCCGAACAGCCGATAACGCCGGTTTAAATTTTTTTGATAGAGCGCTATTCCTTCCCGCAGCCGCCGACCGTCATGCCGTCGAGTCGCATGGTCGGTTGGCCGACGCCGCAAGGTACGCTTTGGCCGTCTTTGCCGCATGTGCCGACTCCGCTGTCCAGCGCGACATCGTTGCCGATCATTCCAATGCGCTTAAGCGTTTCGATGCCTGACCCGACAAGCGATGCGCCCTTAATGGGGCGGCCTATTTTCCCATTTTCGATCTCATAAGCTTCGCTGGCCGAAAAGACGAATTTTCCGGAAGTGATATCGACCTGTCCGCCGCCAAAATCCGGCGCATAGATGCCCTTTTTGACGGACGCGATAATTTCGTCTTTTGAGTATTTTCCGGCGCGCATGATCGTATTTGTCATGCGGGGAATGGGCGGGCAGGCGAAGCTTTCGCGGCGTCCGTTTCCCGTTGCCTTCATGCCCATCAGCCTCGCGTTCAAGCGGTCTTGCATGTAACCGACAAGGATGCCGTCCTCGATCAAAGCCGTGCACTGCGAGGGCGTTCCTTCGTCGTCGATGCTGATCGAGCCTCGGCGTCCATCGAGCGTTCCGTCATCGACAATCGTTACGCCCTTGGCGGCGATACGTTGCCCCATAAGCTCGGAAAACACCGATGTTTTCTTCCGGTTAAAGTCGCCTTCAAGCCCATGACCGATGGCTTCGTGCAACAGAACCGCAGGCCATCCGGGGCCGACGACGACCGTCATTTCTCCCGCAGGAGCATCGATGGCGTCGAGGTTCACCAAAGCCTTGCGCAAAGCTTCGTCGGCCAGCTTTTTCCATTCTGACGGATCGAACCAGCGTTCATAGGCCATGCGTCCGCCGCCGCTTTGAGCGCCCGCCTCCATGCGATCTTCGTCGCGAACGACAACCGAAACGCTCAGGCGCACCAACGGACGAATATCCGCCGCGCGCCATCCGTCTGCGCGAATGATTTGCACGGCCTGCCAGTTCGCCGAAAGCGAAACGCTGACCTGATGCACGCGCGCGTGGCGTTCCCTGATATAAGCATCAATCTGCTGAAGCAAAAGGATTTTTTCCTCGAAGCTTTTGCTTAAAAGAGGATTGTCGTCGTTATACAAAAGCATATTCGTGCCGACGGGCGGCTCGCTCATAATGCCTGTATGCCCGGCCTGAACGGCGCGAACTGTATCCTTTGCGCGAAGGATTGCCTTTTCGTTCAGATCGACGGCATGGGCATAGCCCGTCGTTTCGCCGGAGACGGACCTTAACCCGAATCCCTGCGTCGTATCGAAGCTTGCGTTTTTCAGTTTCCCGTCGTCCCATGTCAGGCTTTCGGATTGACGGTATTCAAGGAACAATTCGCCATCGTCCGCGCCAAAAAGAGCGTCGTCGACCGCGCGTTCGACCGCGCTGCGGTTCATGCCGGTTTGGGTGAAAAACAAGTTGTCGGTTTGGGAAAGAGCGGACATATGCCTTCCGTTAACAAAGAGGAAAAATGCGGAAAAAAAGCCGTCTGTCTATGACGACGGCAGTCGAGCGTAAAATAATACTAAGATTAATCCGATAAACCAAAGATATTTGTATTTTTGAAAAAACAAGACTCGGCTTCGTCAGAAGTCGTCACGCGAAAAAATAGTTTGGAAAAAAGCATTGTCGAAAAGACGGAAACGCGAGAATGCTTTGTAATTTAACAGTAAATTGTTTCCTGTCCATAGTGGGTGTTTTGCATTTTAGTAAATTTGTAACCAAACCTTAATACGGAGGTAACCGCATAAAGGTATAATAATGTTGGCATGTTAATAGCCTGAGAAAGCTAATGAAATCCATGTTCGGCCCATCGCGGAGCGCGTTTGTGCTTGCCTTGTCTTTGGCGAGCGCGTCGCCGTGTGGGGTGATGGCGAATCCGACGGGAGGGGTGGTGTC
>CAYVBP010000116.1:0-4165 GCA_964449155.1 uncultured Rhodospirillaceae bacterium
CTTGGCCGGATCGATCCACCATGTGTCCGTGATCGCGAGTCCGTATTTTGGCGCGATTTTCGGCTGTCCGAACTTGTCCCAATACGCGATGCGCCATGAGCCGATGTGCCACTGGGGCACAACGTAATGCCCCCACTGAAGAACGCGGTCCAGCGCCCTGCAAGCCGTAATAAGATCCTCGCGGCTTGACGCATGAACGATATTTTCGATCAGCGCATCGACGGCCTTATCCTGAATGCCGATCAAGTTCCTGCTGCCCTTCGTATTCGCCTTGGCTGAACCCCACATATCGTACTGCTCGTTGCCGGGCGATAAAGATTGCCCAAATCCGCCAATGGTCATATCGAAGTCGAAGTCGTTAATGCGGTTCTGGAATTGCGAGGAATCGACAACGCGATAAGTCGCTTTAATGCCGAGCCTTTCAAGATTTCGCAAATAAGGCTGAACCCATCTTTCGAATAAAGGTTGGGAATAAAGGATGTCGAATTTAAACGGTCGTTCCTGCGCGTCGACCAAAACGCCGTTTTTTAAAGTCCATCCTGCCTCGCGCAGCAAATCAGCCGCTTTGCGCAAATTTTCGCGGTTATCGCCGCTGCCGTCGGTTTTAGGAAGCGCGAATGCTTTTGTAAAAACGTCGTCCGGAACTTTGCCGCGCCACGGTTCTAAAAGCCTCAGCTCTGCCGCCGAAGGCAAGCCTTTTGCCGCCAGCTCGGAATTATCGAAGAAGCTCTGCGTGCGGGTATAAGCGCCGTAGGCGAAGCTTTTGTTCGACCATTCGAAATCGAACGCATAATTAAGGGCCTCGCGCACGCGGCGATCTTTAAATAGCGGACGGCGAATGTTGAAAACAAACGCCTGCATACCAGAAGGAAGCTCATTCTCAATCGTTTGTTTCTTAATGAGCCCTTGCTTTACTGCGGGCGTATCGTAATTGAGCGCCCAGTTTTTCGCGATGTTTTCAAACCGATAGTCATAACGTCCGGCGAAAAACGCCTCAGTCTCGACCGTGGCGTCGCGATAATAGTCGATAACGATTTTATCGAAATTATACCGGCCTTTATTGATCGGAATATCCGCTGCCCACCAGTCGTTGACGCGAACGAAAGAAACCGCGCGTCCTTGCGTCAAGGTATCGACTTTATAGGGACCGCTGCCCATCGGCGCATCAAGCGTCGTCGCGGCGAAATCCTTGCCCGCCCAGTAACGCTTGGACAAAACGGGTAGTTCGCCCACAATCATCGGCAGTTCGGCGTTTTTGCCGTTGCGAAATGTAAACCGGACCTCGCGTGCGCCCGTTTTTTCGGCCTTTGTGACGTCCTTATAATAACTGCGATAACTAGGATGTCCCTTGTCGCGCAAGGTTTCGAACGAAAAAATAACGTCTTCAGGCGTAATAGGACTGCCGTCGTGGAATTTGGCCTGCGGACGCAGTTTATACGAAATCCACGTGCGATCCGGCGCGATAGTTGCGCTTTCTGCCACCCATCCATATTTGCTGAACGGCTCGTCGAGCGACCGGACCATTAGGGTTTCGAAAACCATTTCCATACCCGCCGCCGCCATGCCCTTAAGCGTAAAAGGATTGAGCGTATCGAAAGTTCCGATGGACGATAGGCGCAACGTGCCGCCCTTGGGCGCGTCCGGATTGACATAATCAAGATGCGCGAACGACGCTGAATAGCGAGGCGTCCCGCGCATTGCCAATCCGTGTTGCGCTGTTTGGGCCTGCGCTGTCGAAACGGGCATAAGGAAGCACAAGGCAATAAATATCAACCGACACATGAAGTGCCTCAAATCCGTTATCCCCGCGCAGGCGGGGATCCGGTTTGAGCATTCGAACAAATGTCGGAAAGGCTTGTTATCGGGCCGATTCCAACTGGA
This sequence comes from uncultured Rhodospirillaceae bacterium, assembly GCA_964449155.1. Taxonomy (GTDB): domain Bacteria; phylum Pseudomonadota; class Alphaproteobacteria; order UBA9219; family UBA9219; genus CAIXLI01. The sequence continues at coordinate 1,882 of CAYVBP010000116.1, forward strand.
TCCCCGCCTGCGCGGGGATGACGGCGTTTTTTGATCGAAGGGCACTTCCGTATCCGTACTTTTCATCGCCGCTCCTAACGCGCTGAAACCAGGACGACGGAGATTATTTCTTCCGCGTTTGCATAAGCTCGACCAGGCTCTGCCACCTATGAGATGACAGAAGCTGGGCATAAACGAGCCCAAGCCAGCCCTTCTTGCGCCACTGAAGGATGACGCTATCCGGTAGCGCGTCAAACTTCTTCGGGTCGATAATCAGGAAGCCGCTCAGCATAAAGCGGTTGCCGTCGGGCGTCGATATTTCCGCATTGTTCGCGACCAGCAGGTCGTGTTGCTTCAACGCCTTGACGAATTCGTCCGTGGCGTCGCCTTGCTGGCGCAAAGCGGCGCAGAACTCCATCGCGCTTTTGGTAAACGCGCTGGGCTGCTCGCCTTCGAACAAGGCAAACTCGCCGTCTTCCTTCAGAAGATCGCTTTTTTCGTCGAGGCAAAGCACGAACTGCTTGTTTTCCGGATCGTCCATCAAAATGAACGGATAACGCCGCACATATGCGGGCAGATACGATCCGGACAGCCACGTTCCATCGGGTCCGATAAACAGGTTATTGTCCTGCTTTAACCCGACGATGGCTGCCGGAACTGGCGTTTCGCCGTTTGCGAAGACGATAGGATAGTAAGCGCCAGCCGCCGGAAACTCATCGAGCAGCAGCGGAATGGCATTGGTATTTGCCGCAAAACTAAAGTTTGTCGGGCGATTGAGTTTCATTTTGCCGTCACGAACGCGATCAAGCGGACGCGGTGCCGAATAAAACATTGGCATCGGAGTCTCGGGAGCGGCGGCGGAGGGGGGCGGATTAGAGGTCATGAAGTGATTCCCATAATATAAGGAGGTTTGGACTTGTATATGGCAAGAGCGGAGTCGTTGCAAGAATGCTCTAAAATCCTTATTCGGGGGATTTACGTGGCGCGGGAAGAAGCGTACACATCGACTCCATCACTAAAAAGCTTGAATTCGCATGCTTATAACGACAACCTCGCAGCTTTCCGATTTTTGCGCGCGCCAAAAAGGCGTTGATTTCGTAACTGTGGATACGGAATTCATGCGCGAACGCACGTATTGGTCGAAAGTTTGCCTGATCCAACTCGGCGGCGCTGACGAATCGGTGGCGGTCGATCCTCTGGCCGAAGGGATCGATCTAAGGCCTTTGTTCGAGCTTATGGGCGATCCGAAAATTCTGAAGGTTTTTCATGCCGCGCGGCAGGATATCGAAATATTTTACAATTTGACGGGAACGGTGCCGTCGCCGATTTTCGATACGCAAGTCGCCGCGATGGTTTGCGGCTATGGCGAGGCGGCGAGCTATGAAACCCTTGTGGCCTCCTTAACGAATGCTCGCGTCGATAAAACCAGTCGCTTTACGGATTGGTCGCGGCGTCCGCTATCCGAAAAACAGCTGACGTACGCGCTTGGCGACGTAATCTATCTGCGCGAAGTTTATGCGAAAATTGCAAAAACCCTTGAGAAAAACGGTCGAGCCTCGTGGGTCAGCGAAGAAATGGAAATATTGACCGCGCCCGCGACCTATGCGCTTGATCCCCGCGACGCGTGGAAGCGGCTGAAACTGCGTTCCGAAAAACCGGCGCTGCGCGCCTTGGCCCAAGAGCTTGCCGCATGGCGCGAAATCGAAGCCCGCCGCCTCGATATTCCCAGAAATCGCGTCTTGCGCGACGAAGCGTTGATGGAAATCGCCTATCACGCGCCGCGTACGTTACAAGATCTCATGCAAGTGCGCGGCATTAACCTCGGCTTTGCCGAGGGACGGCAAGGCGCTGAAATACTTCGCGCTGTTACGCGCGCGCAAGAGATGCCGCGCGATCAAATTCCGAACAATGGCGACCGGCGGCTTGTGCCTCCGGGCATTGGTCCATCGGTCGATCTTCTAAAGGTATTGTTGAAGCAGGTTAGCGAAGAATACGGCGTCGCCATCAAGCTGATCGCCACGACGGACGATTTAGAGGATCTTGTCATCGACGCCACGGCGGATATCCGTGTCTTGCGCGGTTGGCGACGCGAGCTATTCGGCGATCTGGCCTTAGCCCTGATTCGTGGAGAACTTGTATTGGGGTTAAAAGGAAAAAAAGTCGTCTCGACAAGGATCAAAGAGGCCGGCTAATCAAATCTCTTACCTTTAAAAAATTCTTTTGATACCAATCCCGGATCAGATTGAATCGAAGGGACACGGGGGACACAATAAAAATGCAGGAAAAGGCAGTGCGGAACGAAGAA
>CAYVBP010000117.1:0-3951 GCA_964449155.1 uncultured Rhodospirillaceae bacterium
ACCGCCGGGCCCGAGGGCCGAAACGCGGCGCTTATGCGTGATTTCGGACAGCGGGTTCGTCTGGTCCATAAATTGCGACAGCTGCGAAGAGCCGAAGAATTCGCGCACGGCCGAAGCCGCGGGCTTGGCGTTGATAAGGTCGTGCGGCATGACCGTGTCGATCTCTATCGAGCTCATGCGCTCGCGGATCGCGCGTTCCATGCGCACAAGGCCGATGCGATATTGATTTTCCATCAACTCGCCGACCGAGCGCACGCGACGATTGCCCAAATGGTCAATGTCGTCGATTTCGCCGCGACCGTCCTTAAGGTCGCACATGATCCGGATGATCTTGAGGATGTCTTCCTTGCGGAGCACGCGAACCTGATCGTCGGTCTTGAAGCCGAGGCGCGAGTTCATCTTGACGCGGCCAACCGGCGAAAGATCGTAACGATCCAGCTCGAAGAACATGCCGTGGAACAGCGCTTCGGCGGATTCCAGAGTCGGCGGCTCGCCCGGGCGCATCACGCGATAGATGTCGATCAGAGCTTCTTCGCGCGTCGCGTTCTTGTCGGCCAGCAGCGTGTTGCGAATGTAAGGACCGACGTTGACGTGGTCGATGCCAAGCGTCGGGATTTCCTTGATCCCGGCTTCGCCGATTTTCTCGAGCACATCGGCCGTGACTTCGTCGCCCGCTTCGAAAAGAACTTCGCCCGTGCTTTCGTCGACGACGTCCGTCGCAAGAAAACGGCCCACCAAAGCTTCCTCGTTCACGAGGATTTCCTTGACGCCCGCGTCCGCAAACTTAGAGATCATGCGCGGCGTCAGCTTGGTGCCCGCTTCGACCAGAACCTTGCCGTTCTTTGCATCGACAAGATCGACCAGAAGCTTCTGATCCTTGAGCGATTCCGAGTCAAATAACGTAACCCAGCCGTTCTTCGCCTTCTTATAGGAAACTGTCGAATAGAACGCCGACAGGATTTCTTCCTTCGACATGCCTTGGATTTCATGCACTTCGACGGGCTTGCCTTCTTTAAGGCGCTTGGCGCGAAGCTTTTCCGTCGCGACGCTGTCCAGCGCATACAGAAGAGACGTCACCGGCAGCTTGCGGCGGCGGTCGATGCGGACATAAACAAGGTCCTTGGCGTCGAATTCGAAATCGAGCCACGAGCCGCGATAAGGAATGATGCGCGCGGCAAATAGGTATTTACCGCTTGAGTGCGTTTTGCCCTTGTCGTGATCGAAGAACACGCCTGGGCTGCGGTGCATTTGGCTGACGATAACACGCTCGGTTCCGTTCACGATAAACGTGCCGTTCGCCGTCATCAGGGGCATGTCGCCCATGTAAACGTCTTGCTCTTTAATATCCCGGATCGACTTAACGCCCGTGTTTTCTTCGACATCGAAAACTGTCAGGCGTAAAGTCACCTTGAGGGGCGCGGCAAACGTCACGCCGCGCTGCTGGCATTCCTCGACATCGTACTTGGGCTGCTCGAGTTCGTAAGACAAAAAGTCCAGAACCGCCCTGCCCGAGAAATCCGAGATCGGGAACGCGGACATCAAAACGTCCTGCAAGCCCTTGCGTTCGCGCTTGCCCGCAGGAATGGTCATCTGCAAGAAGTCGTCGTACGACTTGCGCTGAACCTCGATGAGATTCGGCATCTCGGCGATTTCCGCGATGCGCCCGAAGCTCTTGCGAATTCTTTTGCGTCCGGTGAAACTTTTGCTTGGGTTGACGTTTACGCTTGCGCCTGTGGTCGCCATGCTTGCCCCTTATGCTGCATCCTGAATGACTCAGGACGGTCGTGAAATCTAGATCAAATCGACGCCTAACGCGCCCGTACTATACGCCCGGATTCTCACAAAAAACGTGAGCAACCCGGAAAAGCAAACAACCCCACGCGACGATACGGCGAACTTTCCGTCTCGCTGAGCAGGACTGACTAGCAATTTATGGAGGGCGAATATGGCGAGATTAAAGGGGGATTGCAAGAAGAAAGTGATGCGCAAAAAAATATTTTTACAGAATATATCCTATTGAAAAACAATAATATTTACACCTGCGGCCTTGCCGACCGGAGGCGGCGCGACAACGTAAATCCATCCATTGCTTGCGATAAGAGCGCAAGACCTTAACTGCGTTTCCGTTGGAATCGTTGCTTATACCAACGAGCCTGTAAAATGACTCCCATCAACAAACGGCGTCATCTCCGCAAAGCGGGGCTAGTGGAAATTGCTGAAATAACAAGCCGTTCCGACATTTTTTCGGACTCTTAAACTGGCTCCCCGCCTTCGCGGAATGACGACGCTTTGTCTTTTCTTAAGGCCTGGTATAGGTTTGGATTTGGTTAATTTACCCTTAAGCGATTATGCGGTAGATTGGTTCGCGTTCAACGATTCGAGAGTTTTCTTATGGTATCCGCCGTTTCGTCTTCCGTCAGCATGTTGCCGCCCGTCGCAACGTATACAAACAAAGCTACGCATCAGAAAGGCGCGACGATTGAGGATGCTATCAAAATTGGCAATCTTGATGGGGAATGCGTTCACGTTTTAGCCACGGACTCCGGCTCGGAATATGCGTCGACAGTTTCGACGAGCTTTACGACCACCTCGACGACCATGGCGAATCTGTCCAAGGTGTTTTCGAACGTCGTCAGCGAAATCGTGACGACGTATCAGCTATTGGACAGCGAAAACAGCCTGATCGCTTCCAACGAATTTACCGCGACGACGCAGCAACGGGCTTTGTTCGATCTTTGGGCCAGCGGCGACCTTTCGCTTGAGGCCGGAACGTATACGGCAACCGCAACTTCCGTCAATAACTGCGATTTGTCGATTGATTCCGAAGTTCAGCAAGGAACGTCTCTTCAAGTCAGGAGTCAATTGTCCGGCGGCAGCCCGAGTGAGTATTATTCGTTTTCGCTCGCGGGGAATAACATCAAGCTCGATTTCAACTTGAAGGGATCGGCTGGCTCTGCCCGTATCATTTTGCGCAACGAGGACGGAAACATCGTGGCCGATAGCCACGGAAATTCCCGTCAGAAAAGCAACTTTGCGAAGCTGACTTCGGCAACGGGTTTAGATGCGAATTGGGGAGATTATACTGTCGAGGTTTCTTATGCAAAAGGCGTCGATACGACGAAGAACCTCAACTACACGATGAACCTTTATTCCGGCGGCACTTATGCCGTTCAGTACAAAACGACAGCTACGGCGCAGCCTCTCGATACATCCGCTTTCGGTTCGGTGAACGCGGACTCGGATGCGATGCTATATACAAACACGGACTACAATAAGATTGATGTCACGCCCTCGACGGCGCTCACTATTGGATGGCTGAAGAAAGATCAGTCGATGCTTGCGGTCTATAGCCAATTAACGCGGGCGGACAACACCAATTATTATGCCTTTACCTTCGAGGAAGGCGACAACCTGAAATTTGCATTCAATCCTAATACGACAACCGATGCTTCGGGAATCAGGGTTCAGCTTTTGAACAGCGATGGGTCACGGATACTTGCCGACAGCGAGGGAACGCCCGATCAACAAGAAGCCTATAGGTTGTTGACGTCTTCGAGCGGCCTTGCTGCGGATCCGGCAAAATACCTGATTAAGGTTACCTATACCGACGAGGCGTTGAAAAACGACACCGTTTACGAATTCGGCGTTTATTCAGGGACTACTTATAAGGCACAATATAAAACGCTGGCATCGGCGCAAACGTATGAGAATGCCGCGCTTGTGCGTATGCTTGGAACGGAAGATGCTCCGCCGGAACCGCTGACGATGGGAACGTATTTGTCTACGGCGGAATCCGATCCGTTCGCATGTTTGGCCACAGCGCTTAAGCTTTTTGTTTGATTTTTTCGGCACGAGGCACTGACCCGTAGGGCTGTTGTTGGGGGCTTTATACCAATCCCGGATCGCAGTGAATCGAAAGGGCACGGGGGGCTATAAAAATGCCGGAAAAGG
>CAYVBP010000118.1:0-3878 GCA_964449155.1 uncultured Rhodospirillaceae bacterium
TCGCCAGAGACGGGCTCGGTTCTGAAGGCAACGGAAGAAGAACAAGCCCATCGGGTTTCCCGCTATGGCGTTTGCAACGGGAATTCAGTCTTTGGATCTATTTTTCACAGCTACGACTTTAAGTAACGATTCTGGGACGGTTTATTTTCCCAGCGCCTGCTTGATCTTGACGGCTGTCGAAGCGAGTTGACGCGTTTCCACCGAGCCTAGGGACGCATCGACGGATTCCTTGTATATCAGGCTTGTCAGTTTCGCCAGTTCGTTGCGCGATAGGTCGGCGTTCATTTCGTCGCAGGCTTCCATCAGCCATCCCATGACTGAGCCGAGCAGCGACGCGTCGAAATCTTCCACTTTCAATGTTGATGGTTTTTTTATCTCCGCGCCCACAATCTGGCTTGCGGGAACTTTCAAAACTTCCGCGATCTTGGCAACCCATTTCGGTTTTAAAGGCGATTTGCCGTTGATGAGGCGGCTCATATGCGGCGCGGACGTGCCGATTTTCTTCGCCAAAACGCGCGCGGAAAGCCCCTTCTTTTCCGCGAGGGTCCGAATGTTGTTTGCAGATGTGGCCTTTGTCTTCATTATTACTTTCCAGAAGCTCTTATGTAACAATGCGTTTCGAGGGGAATCGCGCGCCGCATGTACAAAGTATGAAATAGATACTTAAACACGGAATCGTTAATTGCAACCGTTTATTTTGGCGTAACGTCTTGGCATTGAGGCCTTTGGAGAATTTTGAAAATTTTTTGGAACGCTGCGGACGTTTTTGGGGGTATAAAAAGTTTCGTTCGATATGCGCGGAGTTTTTCAATGCGACTGCTGATGGCCGTTTTCTTCCTATTTTTTTCTTGCATGGCGTCGGCTGCGGAGGCACCGCCGGGGCAAGTTCGGATTGACGCGGAAAAAGTATTGCGCGGGAAATTTGTCGAATTGCGGCAGATGAGCGGTCTTGACGATCCCTTACGGTTTTCGGGGCGCTTTGTCGTCGCGCCGAAATTCGGGTTGATTTGGCATATCGAAAAACCGTTTCCAACCTCGACCGTCGTAACACCGGCGCGCGCCATTCAGGATATTGGCGGAATCGCCGTTGCGTTGAGGATTAAAAAACTCGCCCATATTTATCGCCTCGTCAGCAACGCCATGGCGGGAAATTGGGAAGCTTTGGACGCTGATTTCGCGATGGCGTTAAGCGGCGACGCCAAACGTTGGCATATGACTTTGACTCCGCGCAAAGGGGGGAAGTCGTCCCTGCCCTATGCCTCTATCGCGCTAAATGGGGGGCGTTTTGTCGAAACTATCGTCTTGAAAAGAAAAGACGGATTGACCGACGCTTTTTCTTTTAGCGAGGAAACTTTGGAGGAGCTTCCTTTGCTCCAAAAAGAAGCCACATTGTTCGTTAAAGCTGGGCAGCCTTAGGGCATAAGGCCAAAATACAATTATGAACGCGCCGAAAACAAATGCCGATATCGCCTCCGTCTTTTCGCGGACGGCGGAGCTTCTTGAGGACCGGGGCGCGAACGTTTTTCGTGTCCGGGGCTATCGGCATGCCGCGCGCGTTATCGACAAGTTGCCGGACTGCGTTGCTTCGATGGTTGCGGCAGGAGGCGATCTTTCGGTTATTCGCGGCATCGGCAATAATATGGCGCATCATATTTCACGGTTTGTTAAAACGGGCCGTTTCGGGCCGCTGGAAGACGAAGAGCGCAAGGCCGTTCGGCTTCGCGACGCGACTTGCATACGCCGCACAATGCTGGCGCGGGCAGAAGAGATCGCAGAACCGCTTTTAGCTTATATGAAGGAAGACGATGCGGTCGCAAGGATCGTTATCGGCGGCAGCTATCGCCGACGCAAGGATACGATCGGCACGCTCGATATCGTCGCGACAGCCTCGAAGCCGGATCGGGCGTTCGACCGCTTTCGGGCCTATCCCGGAATCCGGAAAATCATGGGCTCGGATACGTCGAGCGTCGCGGCAACGCTTGCTGCCGGAATTGAAGTCGAATTTCGCATTGTCGAGGAATCTTCTTTCGGAGCCGCCCTGCTTTTTTCGACTGGCACGGCCGCGCACGCATCGGAAATTCGCAAGCGCGCGCAGGATCGCGGGATCAGGATTGCGGAGGATGGGATTTTTCGAGGCGGTGCGCGTCTTTCCTCTTATACAGAAGAAGACGTTTATAACTGCCTTAGCCTTCCTTTTATCGCGCCGGAACTTCGCGAAAATCGCGGCGAGATCGAGGCGGCGGAACAGGCCGGATTGCCGCGCCTTGTTTCGAGAGACGACATTCGCGGCGATCTTCATATGCACACAAAAGAATCCGACGGCCTTATGTGCGCCGAAGAAATGGCCGATGCCGCGATCAAGCTGGGCTATGAATATATTGCGATTACCGATCATACCGAAAGCTTGACCGTCGCGCACGGCCTGAACGAGGCCGCACGTAGGCGACAACTTGAGGCTATCGACGCGCTTAACGCCAACTTCAAAGGATTTCGCATTCTTAAATCGGCCGAGGTCGATATTCTCGAAGACGGGCGGCTGGATATGTCAGATAGCCTTCTTCGCGAGATGGATTTAACCGTTTGTTCGATTCATACGCGGTTCGATTTGCCGCGCGATAAGCAAACCGAGCGCATCCTTCGGGCAATGGATAATCCTTACTTCACCATCCTTGGGCATCCGACGGGCCGCCTTATTAACGACAGAGAGCCTTATGCCGTCGATATCGAAAAAATCGTTCGCGCGGCAAAAGAACGCGGCGCGTTCCTTGAGATCAACAGCCAACCGGATCGCCTTGACCTTCACGATATCCATGCGCGGATGGCCTCGGCCGAGGGCGTTTTGCTTTCTATTTCGACGGATGCCCACAGCTCATTCGGCCTCCCCGCTATTCGCCATGGAGTCGATCAGGCGCGGCGCGGCTGGTTGGAGGCCAAAGATGTCCTTAACGCTCGGCCTCTTGCAGCGTTGTTGAAGCTGTTAGGGCGTTTGCGGGGATAACGTCTGTTTGAGTGCACGTGGCCAGTTCATAAGGCCGTTGGCAATTACTTGGCCAACATTGCTTGAACCCTTCTTTGCCGGTTTTCCGGGGTTACGGGACTTGGAAAGTCGTCGTTCGGATATACGCATTCGTAGGCTTTTAGTTTTTCGCCAATCAGCTTTGATTGTTCTTTGATGCAGCCGGATTGAAGCGCGTATACTTCTTCCGCTTGATTTTTCTTCTGTCTATGGTCGTTTTCCGTAAAACACTCAAGCTTGCCATTGACGATAAAATCCCTGACTAGTTCGGATTCAACTATGCTTAACGTGTGGGCGTAGGTTGCAACAAGCATGGCAGTGTCGGACGGCAGCACGGCCGAATCTATCCCTTTTTTAACGATTTTATTTAGATGAAGACATAGGGCGCCGTCGCCTTCCCATAAAGGAATGCCAAGATGTTTATTCGTACGATTTATCGAATATAACGTCGTTCCGACGCCCTTTAAAATATCCAAGGCTTCTTCGGAACGGATTGAGATTTTGTCGTTCAAGATATGATTCAGACCTAATTTCAATTTCTCGCTCATAGTTACTTCCTAATCCTTCGTTATGGGAACATAACCCGTGAACAAAATTCAGCCTCAGACAACGGGGAGATAATACAAATATTTTTTCGCTGAAGGGACGCTTGTATATCGTTTTTGCCGCGATTGCGAAACATTTTTCCCGTTATTCACCTGTTTTTTGGTATTTCAAGGCATTTTTAAAATAGCGATTTCCAGCAACCCATTGAAATATAATCAGCCTTCTATATCTCGCAGGTGGAGAAACAGCGTTTGCGGTTGTGGCACAATGCTTGCTTTGATGGAGGGAAACGAACTTTTCTTTCTATGGATCGAAC
>CAYVBP010000119.1:0-3844 GCA_964449155.1 uncultured Rhodospirillaceae bacterium
GGCATTTTTATTGTGTCCCCTTTGCTTCAGGGCTCAGGGTAAAACATTTACACAGTCTATGGCTCAATCCTCAACAAGTTCCCAGGAGATTCCAAACCCAGATAAACAGCAGCATTATTTCAAAAGTCCTTCGCGTTCCGCTTCGATCTTAATGTTGTGCTGAAGCTTTTCAAAAGCGCGGACCTCGATTTGACGGATGCGTTCGCGACTGACGCCAAAACGCTGCGAAAGATCTTCCAGCGTCGCGGGCGGGTCGCTGAGGCGGCGCGAGACGATAACGTCGCGTTCGCGCGGGTTTAATCCTCCCATTGCTTGGGCCAAGAGCCGCTGGCGCAAACGCAGTTCTTGTTCTGCGCCCAATTGATCGTCGGCGGCCTCGGACGAATCGACCAGCCAGTCCTGCCATTCTTCGCCACCTTCGCTGTTCTTGCCAATAGGGGCATTAAGCGACTGGTCGGCACCCAGCATGCGACGGTTCATTGAAATGACGTCCTCTTCCGGGACCTCGAGGCGCTCGGCGATTTCCTTGACTTGCTCCGACGAAAGGTCGCCGTCATCTATCGCTTTCATTTCACCCTTCAAGCGGCGAAGATTAAAGAATAATTTTTTCTGCGCAGCGGTCGTTCCGATTTTTACCAACGACCATGAATGCAAAATGTATTCCTGAATCGCGGCCCTAATCCACCACATCGCATAGGTTGAAAGCCTAAAGCCCCTGTCGGGATCGAAACGCTTAACGGCCTGCATCATGCCGATATTGCCCTCGGCGACCAGATCGGCCAAGGGCAAACCATAACCGCGGTATCCCATAGCGATCTTGGCAACAAGGCGTAAGTGGCTCGTGACCAACTTATGCGCGGCTTCTAGGTCTCCGTGCTCTTTCCACGACTTGGCAAGCATGTATTCTTCGTTTGCGTCGAGGATGGGATATTTGCGGATCTCGCGCAAATAAACCGCAAGATTACCTTCGCCCCGAAAGACGGGAAGATTGGATAACATGGCGCTCATGAATGTGTTATAGCGTACTATGATAGACGTAAGGGGAAAAAAGAATCCAAAGCTTTTTGGCTGCGATACGCGCATAAAAATCCAAGCCATATTTCTTGTTGAAATTCAATAGGATGGTGGGGGTTTTCTGGGGGGCTTTTATGCAGAATAAATTGGCGTTTTTCTTCGCGCTTGGCTAATATCTTTCATAGATTCGTCTGGGTCGTTTTTTCAATCTCGGCATGGGCTTAGATACGTTTTTCCCATCCCGGAACCTCCTGCAATCAAGGTCAAGAATAATGAGCGAAAATACTGCTGCTGAAATCGCCGAAGAATACGGCGCTGACTCTATTACCGTCTTGCGCGGGCTCGATGCCGTGCGCAAAAGGCCGGGCATGTACATCGGCGACACTGACGACGGATCGGGCCTGCATCACATGATCTATGAAGTCGTCGACAATGCCATCGACGAGTCTTTGGCAGGCCATTGTTCGCGCATCGACGTGATCTTGAACGCCGACGGATCGTGCACTGTGCGCGACAACGGGCGTGGCATTCCGACCGATATCCATTCCGAGGAGGGTGTGTCGGCAGCCGAAGTCGTGATGACCCAACTGCACGCGGGCGGCAAGTTCAACCAAAATTCGTACAAGGTCTCCGGCGGCTTGCACGGCGTTGGCGTTTCTGTCGTCAATGCCCTGTCGGAATTCCTCGACTTGCGCATTTGGCGGCAAGGCGCCGAATCGACGATGCGTTTCAGGGATGGCGTTGCCGAAGCGCCCCTCAAGCAAATAGGTCCGTCCGACAGGACGGGGACCGAGATTACCTTTTTGCCGTCGCCCGCGGCCTTTACAAAAACCGTTTTTGACTTCGGCACCATCGAACACCGGTTGCGCGAACTTGGTTTTTTGAACTCGGGGGTCAATATCAACCTGACCGACGCGCGTGGCGCGGAGCCAAGGACAATCAACCTTCACTATGAAGGCGGGCTTAAGGCGTTTGTCGCATGGCTCGACCAATCCAAGGAAGCCGTGCATTCGGCGATCTACGTCAGAAAAGAGCAAGATGACATCGTGGTCGAATGCGCGATGGAATGGAACGACAGCTATCACGAAAACACGCTGTGCTTTACGAATAACATCCCTCAAAAAGACGGCGGGACGCACTTGGCGGGATTCCGCGCGGCATTGACCCGCGCCGTGAACCAGTATGCCGAAAGCGCCGGAATCGTCAAAAAAGATAGAATCTCGCTGTCGGGCGAGGACATGCGCGAAGGTTTGACGTGCGTTTTATCGGTCAAGGTTCCCGATCCGAAGTTTTCATCGCAGACGAAAGAAAAGCTTGTCTCAAGCGAAGTCAAACCCGCAGTGGAAGCCGTGATCGGCGAGGCCCTGAACATATGGTTTGAAGAACATCCCGCTGACGCTAAAAAAGTCGTGACTAAGGTCGCAGAAGCGGCTTTGGCGCGGGAAGCTGCCCGCAAGGCTCGCGAACTGACGCGGCGCAAGGGCGCGCTCGATCCGACATCCTTGCCGGGTAAGCTGGCGGACTGCCAGAACCGCGATCCAGCTGAATCCGAAATTTTCATCGTCGAGGGCGACTCGGCAGGCGGCTCGGCCAAGCAGGGCCGTTCGCGAAAATTCCAAGCTATTTTGCCGTTGCGCGGCAAGATCCTGAATGTCGAGCGCGCGCGTTTCGACAAGATGCTGTCATCTGAATCCGTCGGCACTCTGATTACCGCCTTAGGCTGCGGCATAGGGACCGAGGAGTTTAATGCCGACAAAGCGCGGTATCATAAAATCATCATCATGACGGACGCCGACGTCGACGGCAGTCACATCCGCACGCTGCTTTTGACCTTTTTCTTCCGCCAGATGCCGCAGCTTATCGAGCGCGGATATATCTACATCGCGCAGCCCCCTTTGTTCCGCATCAAGAAGGGAAGCTCCAAGGAACGTTATTTGAAAGACGAACCGGCTCTTGAAAACTATCTGACCGAAATCGGCGTCGAAGGCGCGACCCTTTCCCTTCACGGCGGTCAAGTATTAATGGGCGAAGAATTACGCAAAGTTGCGGAACGCGCCCGTGTGATGAAAACCGCGATATTGTCGCTTGCGCACAAGGTCGGGCATCAGGGGTTGGTCGAACAAGCGGCCATCGCGGGTGCCTTGGCGTCGTCGCTCGCATCGGATGCGGGGCATGCGGCTGAAGCGGCGGGATATATCGCCAAGCGCCTCGATGCGCTTTTGTCGCAAAAAGAACGCGGCTGGAAAGGCGACGTCTTGCCCAAAGGCGGCATGGTCCTGAGCCGCGAACGGTTTGGCGTAACGCATCGCTTTTTGCTCGACGCCGATACGCTGCGCTCGGTCGAAGCGCGGCGGCTCGATCAGATGACGGAAGATTTACAAGCGTGGTTCCAATTCCCCGCCAAGCTGGCGATCAAGGATAAGGTCACATCGCTTTCGGGGCCCATCGCCCTGATCGACGCGATTCTCGAGCACGGCAAGCAAGGCCTGGCGATCCAACGCTACAAAGGCTTGGGCGAAATGAATCCCGAACAACTTTGGGAAACGACCCTCGACCCGTCCGCCCGCACGCTTCTTCAGGTCAAAGTGAACCAGTCTGACGTTGCCGAACAAGTCTTCTCGACTCTCATGGGCGACGTTGTCGAGCCGCGCCGCGAATTCATCCAAGAAAACGCGCTAAACGTGACAAACATCGATACGTAAGAGCGAAAGAGACACGAACGAATTCATTCGTGTCCCCCTTGCTATAGCCGTTTCAACTAACAATCAGACGTCGTCCCCGCGAAGGCGGGGATCCAGTTTGAATCTCAATCCCAATCCCATCCGCCATT
>CAYVBP010000120.1:0-3826 GCA_964449155.1 uncultured Rhodospirillaceae bacterium
CGGATGGGATTGGGATTGAGATTCAAACTGGATCCCCGCCTGCGCGGGGATGACGGATAAGGGGGCGGGGATGACGACGCTTTCTGAATTGAGAGTCTTTTAAAACCGCTTGGAGCGGTTCCCCATCAAGCCCCCGGCTCTGCCGGGGGTTATTGATTATGTCCCCCTGTCCCGAATTACTTTTGGGCTTTGATCTGGGCGAGGCAGTCGGCGCGGGTGGGGAGGAAGTTGGATTCGATCCACCAGTTTTCGAGGGCGCGCAAAGTTTCGCCGACGGCGGGGCCGGGGGAATAGCCGAGGGCGAGAAGATCTTCGCCTTTGATGGGAAATGTCGGACGTTCCCATTCCTTGGCGAGCGTCAAAAGCGGCGCGGCGTCTTTGCCTGCTATTAACGCCGCTGCGCGGCAGCTGTCGGTGCCGTGGGCGTAAAGAAGGCGGCGAAAGGCGGCAGGAGAACGGTTTTCGTCTACGTGGGCGGGCAGCGAGGATAGGACGGCAAGGGTTTCGGCGTCGCGCTTTGAGAGCTTGAGGCGCGCGGCGACTGCGATTGCGGCCTCTTTGCTGGAAGGCAACAGCGCGGCGAATCTTGCCATAGGCGTTGGCGATGCGCCAACGCGGGTTTCGGTCTCGATAAGGGTTTCAAGCCGCGCAAAATTCGTCGCGTCGGCGGCAACGTAGGCCATGACGGCGGCTTCGGCCATAAGGCGCAGGGCCGGAAGAGGGTTGGGGGCCGCCAAGAGCTTGGTGAACTCGCGGGCGACGCGTTCCGCCGAAAGCGTCGGCATCAGGGGGGCAAGGTCGCGGCACGCAGAAAAGGCTTCCGCGTTTGCAGGGCCTTGGCCAAAATGGGCGTAGAAACGGAAAAAACGTAAAATACGCAAGACGTCTTCGCGAATGCGTTGGCGCGGATCGCCGATGAATCTGACGCGGCCCGCGCGCGCGTCTTCCTCGCCGTTGACGTAATCGTAAAGGATGCCGTCGGCGTCGACGTAAAGGGCGTTCATTGTAAAGTCGCGGCGGGCGGCGTCTTCTTGCCAATCGTCCGTGTAGGCGACTTTCGCGTGGCGTCCGTCGGTTTCGATGTCGCGGCGCAGGGTTGTGATTTCATAGCCGACGCGGTCGGCAATCGCCGTGATCGTGCCGTGCGAAATCCCGGTGGGCTTGATTTTGAAGCCTGCGGATGACAAAAGCGGTCCCGTTTCTTCGGGCGGAAGCGTCGTCGCGAGGTCGATGTCGCCGACATTGCGACCAAGAAGCGTGTCGCGGACGGCGCCGCCGACCACGCGCGCCGTTCCGGAAGGCAGCGCGGCAAGGAGGCGCTGCACGGGCGGCGGAAGAACTTTTTGGCGTTGAGATCGTGTCAGGGGCATGGATGGTTACGCAACAGGGAGCTTTTCCCTGTATTTGTTCGTAATGGGATAGCGGCGGTCGCGCGAGAGGTTTCGCGGCGTAATTTTAACGCCGGGCGGAGACTGGCGGCGCTTGTATTCGGCGGAGGTTAGAAGGGTCCAGACTTTTTCGACAATTTCGCGCGGATGATTTTCGTCAGAGGCTTCGGCGACGCTTTGATCCTTTTCGATCAGGCGTTTGAGAACGCCGTCAAGGATGTCGTAGGGCGGAAGGCTGTCTTGATCTTTTTGGTCCGGGCGAAGCTCGGCCGTGGGGGCCTTGGTCAATATGCGTTCCGAGATTATCGGGCCGTCGGGGCCGAGCGCCGTTGCGGGTTTGTGCGCGTTGCGCCACCGCGCCGCTTTGTAGACTTCGGTTTTGTAAACGTCTTTCAAGACCGCGAACCCGCCGCACATATCGCCGTAAAGCGTCGCGTAGCCGACGGACATCTCTGACTTGTTTCCGGTCGAAAGGACCATCGCGCCCGTCGCGTTCGAGATCGCCATCAATATCAGGCCTCTGCTGCGCGCCTGAATGTTTTCGGAGGTGACGCCTTGAAGCTTGTCTCCTAGGATTCGGCGCAGGGCGCCGTCGAATGTTTTCATTGCTCCGGCGATGGGAAGCGTGTCGAGTTTGCAGCCCAGCGCGCTTGCAACCGCGTCGGCGTCTTTATAGCTACTGTTCGATGTGAAGGGGGATGGGAGCATGACGCATCGGACCCTGTCGGGGCCGATGGCGTCCGCCGCAATCACGGCGGCCAGAGCGCTGTCGATGCCTCCGGACAGGCCGAGGACAATCCCGGGAAAGCCGTTTTTGTTAACATAGTCCCTGAGGCCGATCATGAGCGCGTGGTAGACGTCTGCGGAAAAATCATTGGGATTTTCCTGCGACGCAGGCGTCGTTACGGCGGCGGATTTGATTTCCCTTCGCGAGGGATTGAAAAGCCTGAAAAAGAAAGAACCGCCGGAGGAATAGCGCATTTCTTCCAGCTCTAGCGCGTGTATTTTTTCTTGCCATGACGGAAGCGTCGCAAGAAGGTTTCCGTCGCCGTCTACGGCAAAGGAGGCGCCGTCGAAAACAAGTTCGTCTTGGCCGCCTATTTGATTGACATAGATAAGGGGTAAGCCGGTTTCCTTGGCGCGGTGGGTGGCGAGGTCCCGGCGAATTTCGGCTTTGCCGATTTCGAACGGACTGCCGTTGGGGACGATCAGGATATGCGCGCCGCATTTTTTTAGGTTTGCGGCTGCCGCTGGCGTCCACATATCTTCGCAGATCATGACGCCGAGTTTTAATCTGCGGAACGGCACGGGGACGGGCAAGGGGGCGGATGAAAAAACCCTCTTTTCGTCGAACGGGCCGTAGTTCGGGAGATCGTGTTTATAGGTCGCGGCGGCGACTTTTCCGCCGTCGAGCAGCAGCGCCGCATTGTAGAGCTTTTCTTCTTCGCGCCACGGCGCGCCGAGAAGGATGGCCGGGCCGCCGTCTGCCGTTTCTTTGGCTAGCGCGTTGACGGCGGCGCGAACGGAGTCTTGAAAGCTTGGTTTGAGGACAAGGTCTTCGGCCGGATAGCCGGAGAGAAAAAGCTCGGAAGCCACAATAAGGTCCGCGTGCGGGTTTTCGGCGCGCGCGGCTCTTAGTTTAGAGAGGTTTCCTTCGATGTCTCCGACGGTCGGGTTAAGCTGGGCCAAAAGGATGGTTAGCTTGCCCAACGTCAGGCTCCTTTATTTCTGAGGATTCGCGGTGACAGGGCGCATAGCGGAGGTCGTCCTGTTGGCTTCGGCATGGGCCGCGTCGATGTCGCGTTGCGCGCCGGCGGTGATCGCATGCGAAACGATGCCGAAATCCATTTCCGCTTCGCTGCTGATGCAATTCATATAGGCTTGGATCGCGTCGAGGTAAGCGTTGCGTTGCGTGGCCAACGCGTTCATGTCGTTGCCTTTTGTTTCGGGGTGCGCGCTTAGGAGCGATGGCGGCGGAATCGGTTTCTCGCACTTTGTGGACCGCCACGAGGCTTGATTGCCGTTGTACGTCATTTCTCCGGCAACCGCTGGCGTTGCGGCCAAAAGGCAGGCCGACAATAAAATTCCTGACTTGCGCATGGTCTTCTCCTCAGATTCTGGAGGTGGTGCGGTGTTTTATGGCACGTAAAGGTTAATATATTCCTTTATTGTGACGATCTGCAAGAGAAAGGGCGTTTTTTGCGGCGATGGCTTCGATTTTTCGATGAAGAATGCAAAGGAGAGGCGATATCGCCAACGGTTCTGTGAGGGGGCGGTTTTTAAGGGGGCTTGGGTTTTGGCTGAGATTCCAACTGGATCCGCCCTCGCGGGGATGATGGGTGGGTGCGGGTATTTTTTCGTTACGGAAGGGGCTAGTTTTTACTATAATACCAATCCCGGATCAAAATGAAGCAAAGGGGACACAATAAAAATGCCCG
>CAYVBP010000121.1:0-3662 GCA_964449155.1 uncultured Rhodospirillaceae bacterium
TGCGACCCTCTGCTCCCAAAGCAGATGCGCTACCAGGCTGCGCTACTCCCCGACGGGAAAAGGGATAATCGAAAAGGCTTGTTTCGGCAATCCATATCGTGTTCTTCTGTTAAAAAGAAAGGCAGTTTTACCATGATGGCTTCATTCCTTGCCTCCGTTGTCGATTTTTGCCGCAGATTTGCGGTTCTTACGGTCGTTTTTGCCGCTGTCGCTAGTGTCGGGCTTGGCGTTTATGTCGTTCGCAATATCTCCATTAATACAGACATTAACCAACTTCTTTCGGAAGAGTTGGATTGGCGCAAAAGGGAAAAGGCTCTTGAAGCGGCGTTTCCGCATAAGACCGATACAACCGTTATCGTTATTGACGCGGCAAGCGCACGTAAGGCCGACGAAGCGGCGGCAGCGTTGGCGGAAAAGCTTTCCGCGTTGCCCGAGATGTTTACGTTCGTGTCCCGGCCCGACGCGTTGCCGTTTTTCAGGGACGGCGGGCTTCTTTTTCTTTCGAAGGGCGATCTTGCGGCAACTCTTGATCGAGTCGTTCAGGCGCAGCCGATGCTGGGCGCGATTGTAAGCGATCCGTCGTTGCGCGGTTTTCTAGGGTTGATCGATGCAATGGCGCAAGGAATTCAAGGCGGCGCGATGGATTCGGCGCAAATTGAGCGGCCGTTGAAGGAAATCGGCGAAACAATCCGGGCGGGCGCGGAGGGCAAGGATCGCGCGTTGAATTGGCGAAATCTTATGCCTGCGGGCGACGACCCCATCGCTTCGCGCGAATTGCGCAGATATGTCGTGGTCAAGCCCGCGCTCGATTACAGCGCTTTGCAGCCGGGGGCCGCGACGACACTGGCCATTCGGAGCGCCGTCGAAGAACTTAATCTTACGCCCGATGCGGGCGTGCGCGTGCGTTTGACGGGGTCCGTTCCTTTAAATGACGATGAATTTGCAAGCGTATCGGAAGGCGCGGGCGTTTCGACGACGCTGTGCGGCCTTTTGGTGGTTATTCTTTCTTTCATGGCGTTGCGGACATGGCGGATCGTTGTGCCGATTGCGGCGACGTTGGTCGTTGGACTGATCGCCTCAACTGCGTTTGCGACGGTTGCGGTTGGCTCTTTGAACCTTATTTCGGTGGCGTTTGCCGTTATGTTTTTGGGCATTGCGGTCGACTTCGGGATCCAGTTCGGCGTTCGTTATCGCGACGAACGTAGCCGGGAGCCGGATTATGCGGAGGCTTTGCGCAGGACGGCGCGGGTCGTGGCGACTCCCCTTGCGATGGCCGCAGGCGCGACGGCGCTGGGGTTCTTGGCTTTTACGCCGACGGATTATCGTGGCGTGTCCGAGCTGGGGCTGATTGCTGGTGTCGGCATGCTTATCGCGTTTGTCTTGAATATTACGCTTTTGCCTGCGCTGATGACGCTGACGAAGCCTCCGGCGGAATCCGAAAAAATCGGCATTGCGGCGCTGGCGTCCGTTAATGCGTTTTTAATTGAAAAACGCAACGCTATTTTGCCCGCCGTTCTGGTTTTGACTGTGGGCGGGCTGGCAGCCGCAGCGTTCGTTCGTTTCGATTTCGATCCTTTGAATTTGAAAAATCCAAAAGATGAATCCGTTTCGACCATGCTTGAGCTTATTCAGGATCCGGATTCGGACGCGTATGCGGCGCAGCTTTTGGCCCCGTCAAAGGAAGAAGCCTTGCGGATTGCGGCGGAGCTTGAAGGCGTTCCGGAGGTCGATCACGCGATGACCATCGAAAGCTTCGTTCCCGAAGAACAAGGCAAGAAAATCGCCATGATTGCCGATACGGCGGCGTTGCTTGCGCCGACATTCGCTCTTTCTTCAAGGTCGAACGCGACGGACGAGGAAAACGTTTCAGCCCTTCGCGAGACGGCGCAGAGCCTCGAGCTGCTTTCAGAAGGGGGGCCGGCCGCAAAAGAGTTGGCCGAAGCTTTGCGCCGCTTGTCGGAGGATGCTTCCCCGGAGCTCCGCGAGAGGGTGCAAAAAAACCTCGTTATGCCGATGCAAGAGAAAGTTGGCGAAATCAGGAAGCTTTTGAAGCCAAAAAAAGTATCGCACAGCGATATTCCGCAGGAATTGAAGCGCGATTGGATTTCGAAGGACGGACAATATTTGGTCGAAATATTTCCGAAGCGCATCGAAAAGAACGATCCGCGTAACCCCGCAATGCTGGTTAAGTTTATCGATGCGGTTCAGGGGGTTGCGCCCGAAGTTTCGGGAACGCCCGTGTCGATCAGGGAAAGTGGGCGCGCTATTGTTTCTGCGTTCGTTCATGCGGGCATATATGGATTCGTTTCAATTGTGCTTTTGTCGTTCGTCGCGCTGCGTCGCGTGCGCGACGTTGCGCTGATGGTGCTGCCGTTGGCGACGGCGGGCGTTTTGACGTTGGCGACGATGGCAAGTATGGGAATGCCGTTGAATTTCGCAAATATTATTGCGCTGCCTTTGCTGTTTAGTCTGGGCGTATCTTATGCCGTTTATTTTGTCTTTTTCGCGCGGCAGGGTCGGCGGGATTTTCTTCAGTCAAGCATGGCGCGGGCGGTACTTTTTAGCGCTGCGACGGCTCTGGTTGCCTTTATGTCGTTAAGCTTTTCTTCACACCTCGGTACTCGCGGTATGGGTGAAATTTTAACTATTTCGCTTGTATATTCTTTGTCCTGTACGTTTTTTGTGCTTCCTGTGCTATATGGGTTTGCTAGAAGTGATATGGATGCAGTGATTCGCAAAAACACCCACTAAAAATTGAGATATGCCATGCTTATTCGTCGCTTGATTTCCTTTATTGCGCTTTTGTCGCTTCCCGTCGCTATGGCGGCGTGCGCTGAGGTTCCCAAATCGCCCGAAGCTCAGGCCGAGGCGCTCGAGGTCAACGATCCCCTTGAGCCAATGAATCGCGTTGTCTTCGACGTCAACGATTTCCTCGACAGGTTGCTTGTCAGGCCGTTGACGGAACTGTATCGCTTCGCAATCCCTGATTATGTCCGCGAACGCATTGCGGGCGTCGTTTCAAATATGAACGAACCCGTGATCTTCGCAAACAATCTGTTGCAGGGCGAATTGACCCGCGCGGGCATTACGGCTGGCCGCTTCCTATTGAACACGACTGCGGGTGCCGCAGGCATGTATGAAGTCGCCGATGAACTGGACCTAATGAAGCAACAGGGGGATTTCGGTCAAACGCTCAACGCATGGGGCGTGGGCAGCGGACCTTATGTTGTGTTGCCGGTTTTTGGTCCATCGAACATCCGCGACGCCGTCGGCAGAGGGGTCGATATGGTCATGTCGCCGTGGCAGTGGATTGCCGCGCGCGGCGGAAGGACCGTCAAAAACGAAGTCGTCTATTCGAGCTTTGCTGCCGAAGGCTTGACCCGCCGCGAGGAGAACCTCGAAGCCTACGACGCGCTGCGCGAAGGCTCGCTGGATTTCTATGCTCAAATGCGCAGCGTTTATCTCCAGTATCGAAACAAACAGCTTGGCATTGAACGGCCCGATACGTCGAAAATGTTCGACGAGATGGGCGAGTCCGAATAACGGTCGAGCTTTCCAAAAAAACGCGCTTTCCGGAAATCGGGGAGCGCGTTTTTGCTTTTATGGCTGGCTTCTCATACCAATCCCGGATCAAAATGAAGCAAAGGGGACACAATAAAAAT
>CAYVBP010000122.1:0-3593 GCA_964449155.1 uncultured Rhodospirillaceae bacterium
CCTTCTGATTCGTAGTCAGATGCTCTATCCAGTTGAGCTACGGGCGCAATCGGCAAAAAACCTTAGCCGCAGTTTGCGGCAGAGGGGCGCAAACTAGCCAAAAAGCGGCAAAAAAGCAAAAACTTTGTGGGAAAATTTTTTCGCACTGGTTTTTCGCCGTTTTTTAAGCAAAAAAGGCATGACCGTGTCCGCTTGCCATTTGATCTCCAAGCGCGGGCGGATATGCAACCCCTTATCCCCGATAACAGGGAAAAAAGGACCCCCGATGCCCGACACCGCGCCACTTTTATCCGTCGTCATCCCCTTATTAGACGAATCCGGCAATGTCTTGCCGTTGATCGCCGAAATAACGTCGGCGCTCGAAGCTTATGCGCCGGTAGGGCAGGCCTACGAAATTATCTGCGTCAACGACGGCAGCGGGGACAACACCCCTCAAGAGGTTCTTCAAGCCAAAGCCCGAAACCCGCGCGTTCGCCTCATTAACCATCCCAAGCGTTTGGGCATGAGCGCGGCAATCCGTAACGGCGTTCGCCGCGCGCGGGCCGCATGGATTATGACCATCGACGGCGATCGCCAGAACGATCCCGCCGACGCGCCGCGTCTGTTGGACCTCGCATGGGCCAAGGGCCGCGACAAAAAAGTATTAGCGGCAGGGCTGCGCGCAAAGCGCCGCGACACGTTGATGAAAAGGCTCTACAGCCGTATCGGAAACGGCATCCGTAACGCGCTGTTGAATGACAACTGCCCCGATACGGGATGCAGCCTCAAAGTATTTCCGAAATCTTCATACCTCGAGCTGCCGTTTTTCAGCGGCCTTCACCGCTTCATGCCCGCGCTTTTGAAACACTATGGGCACGAATGCGTCTTTATGCCCGTCAACGACAGGCCGCGCACGGTGGGCGTGACAAAATCGGATTTTCTGGGCCGCGCGATCCGAGGCGCCTACGATCTATTTGGCGTTATTTGGTTAATGCGTCATACACCCGATCCCGAAAGAGGCGAGGAAATTCGTTAATAATACGCTTTCCCTTGACATTTTCCCGCGATTCCTCCATTAACCCCCATCCGCCGACCTAAGCAAGGCTGCGGCGGGCGTAGGCTTTGTTTAAATTAAGGAATTAACATCATGTTCGCAGTGATAAAAACCGGCGGCAAGCAGTATAAAGTCGCCGAAGGCGACACGCTTCAAGTCGAAAAGCTCGTAGGCGAAGCGGGCGCGAAGGTCGAGCTGGCCGAAGTCCTGATGCTTTGCGACAACGGCAAAACGACCGTCGGTGCGCCGTTTGTGAAAGGCGCGAAAGTCGCAGCCGAAATCGTCGCGCAGGAACGCAGCAGCAAGCTGATCGTTTTCAAGAAGAAGCGTCGCCAAAACTATCGCCGCCGCAACAACCATCGGCAGGAATACACGGTTTTGAAGATCACAGGGATCAAGGCATAAGGTTTTAGGAGAGAAAAATGGCTCATAAAAAAGCAGGCGGATCATCCCGCAACGGTCGCGACAGCGCAGGTCGCCGTCTCGGCGTCAAGCTCTACGGCGGACAAAAAGCCATAGGCGGCAACATCCTCGTCCGCCAACGCGGCACGAAGGTCTATGCGGGCGAAAACGTCGCGATGGGCAAGGATCACACCCTGTTTGCCACGGTCGAAGGCGTTGTCTCTTTCCGCGAAAAGAGCGGTCGGACTTATGTCTCGGTCGTCGCCGAAGGTAAGTAAGCGTTTTTGTGAAAGTATTAAAAAATGCGCTTTGGCTTCCGCCAAAGCGCATTTTTGTTTAGGGTATACTTTGTCATCCCCGCGAAAGCTGGAATCCAGCGCCGCGCAGGCGCGCTCCTTTTTGGATTCCGGCTTTCGCCGGAAAGAAGATGAATTGCGAAGGACGCGCATATGAAATTCCTCGACCAAGCTAAAATCTACGTCAAAAGCGGCGACGGCGGTCGGGGCTGCGTGAGTTTTCATCGCGAAAAGTACATTGAATTTGGCGGTCCCGACGGCGGCAACGGCGGCAAGGGCGGGGACGTTATTTTCGAGGCGGCGGACAATCTCAACACGCTTATCGATTATCGCTATCAGCAACATCATGAAGCCGGAAACGGCCGTGGCGGGGCAGGGCGCGACCGGTCGGGCCTAAACGGCAGCGATCTTATTCTCAAAGTTCCCGTCGGCACGCAAATCATGGATACCGACAAGGAAACGGTCCTTTATGACTTGAATGAACCCGGCCAGCGCGTTTTGTTTTTAAAGGGCGGCGACGGCGGTTTTGGAAACGCGCATTACAAAACCTCGACCAATCAAGCGCCGCGCCACTTCACGCCCGGCTATCCGGGGCAAGAACGCGAAGTCTGGCTGCGCCTGAAACTGATCGCGGACGCCGGGCTTATCGGCTTGCCGAACGCAGGCAAATCGACGTTCCTTGCCGCGTGCACGGCGGCCAAGCCGAAAATCGCGGATTATCCGTTTACAACGCTGTCGCCGAATCTTGGCGTCGTAAGCGTCGGCGATAAAGGAGATTCGACATCCTTTGTTCTTGCCGATATTCCCGGTTTGATCGAAGGCGCGCACGAAGGCCACGGATTGGGCCACCGCTTTCTGGGCCATGTCGAGCGCTGCCGCGTCCTATTACACCTGATCGACGCGACCGACGAAGACGTGGTCGCCAATTACAAAACGATCCGCGCCGAGCTAAAAGCCTACGGCGGCGGCTTGTCGCGTAAGGCCGAGATTATTGCCCTCAATAAATGCGACGCCTTGGACGCGGACGAAATCAAGCGCAAGATCGCAGTCCTGAAGAAGGTGACGAAAAAGCCGATCCACGTCATCTCCGCCGTCGCGCACACAGGCGTTCGGGAAGTCCTGATGCTCATCGCCAAGAAGGTTCATCCGAAAGCCGACTAGCGGAGCCATTTTGTTTCCGACAATAGAAAAATTTTAAAATAAACGTCCACCCACCTCATTTTCGCCGCAATTTTTTCATATCTTCGAATCGTCTGGAGGAACCTGACGAAAGGAGACAAAATGTACGAAGCGACTGCGGGCGAAACTTGTGGGAAAATGAGTGTGATGACAAGAGGATTTCGCCAAGATTACGAAGAAAAACGTACTGAAAAGCTTGAAAGCTACGCAGTTTTTATCAAAGCGGCCAACGCGATCGTCGGGAACAGACAGGATGTATTCAGCGAGGGCGCGTCGTTATCTCCGGCCGATGCGAATTTTTGTTATCGCACTCAATCCGGCAATACGGTCTACATGGCGGAAATTCCGGTCGTAGACGGAAACAACAAGAAAACGGGGGTTTTGTCGGTGACGGAAAAACGTGCTCCGGAAACATACTCATGGTCCGACGGAGAACTGGTCGCCAACGAGCGATCCACATACCTTGTCGTCCTTGAGCAAGGCCGATTGTTCCGGCGCGAGGTCGCAAGAGGCGAAGGCATTGGGTCCACGGCATTGTTGCAAATGGTCCCCTAAAGTCGAAAAGCCGCCCCTTATTCCGAACGATGCCAGCGGGGAAACAATCAATACCCCCCGGCAGAGCCGGGGACTTGATGGGGAACCGCTCCAAGCGGTTTTAAAAGACTCTCAATTCAGAAAGCGTC
>CAYVBP010000123.1:0-3561 GCA_964449155.1 uncultured Rhodospirillaceae bacterium
TTTATTGTGTCCCCCGTGCCCTTTCGATTCACTGCGATCCGGGATTGGTATTAGGCCTCATCAAAACGCCGCCTTTGTAAGCATTCTGCTTTTCCGTGTCGCTGAAGCAAAGGGGACACAATAAAAATGCCCGAACCGCCGTTACCCGTTCCATACCGCCTTTTCCGGCATTTTTATTGTGTCCCCCGTGCCCTTTCGATTCACTGCGATCCGGGATTGGTATGAGGCCTCATCAAAACGCCACCTTTGTAAGCATTCTGCTTTTCCGTGTCGCTGCGCATCAAGTCAAGCATTTGTTCGCGAATAAGAATCAGCTCCTTAATCGTCCCCCTTTGTTTTTCGGGCAAGAAAACAATAAACTCTTCCACAAAAGACAAAACATCCTGCCTTAACGCCTGCGTTGCGCGAACGAGATCTGCGCTTTCAAAACGTCGGTTTTGATTCAGTTCCCTCCGATCGCATCCTTGCCCGCATGCTTCAGTCGCCTTTTTGGTCTGCTCCCGCAATCGTTGCCACGCCGCCTCCATAGACGGCGGCACATCCCCGGCCCTAGCCGACATCTTCACAAACGACCCTGTTCCTATAAGGGCTTTTTCCCTGAGGCTCATAGCATGTTGAGCAATGTCTATCGTTTTTAAATAGGCCGCCTGTTCTGGCAATATATCTAAAACCACCACCCCACCCCCTTTACGCATAAAAAACGGCGCACGCAAACGCCCCCCGAAAAAGCAAGTGGAATTATCGCATGCACGCGCTGGACAGACAATCAAAAGTATTGTCTAATCCGATTGTTTTGGGTGCCAATCTGGGGCCCTTCCGCTATTTTACGAAACGAATCAACCGAATCATGTCCGACTCTTTTCCCGCCGTAAATAGGCGGCATTTTTCCCCCGACGATGTAGGCGCCGCCGTCACGCGCAGCATCGACGCCTTGTTGCGCC
Source organism: uncultured Rhodospirillaceae bacterium (assembly GCA_964449155.1). Lineage (GTDB taxonomy): Bacteria > Pseudomonadota > Alphaproteobacteria > UBA9219 > UBA9219 > CAIXLI01. The sequence goes on from CAYVBP010000123.1 coordinate 942, forward strand.
TTCAACGCGACGATGGCCATTGGGTTTTTGAACTTGAAGCCGACGCGACCATTCCGGCAGAATATATTTTGCTGGATCACTTTCTTGGAACGATTCAACAGCCTTTGCACGAACGCATGGCCGACTATCTGCGCGGCATCCAAGAAGACCACGGCGGCTGGCCTCTTTTTCACAAAGGCCCCCCCGACATCAGCGCGACTGTCAAAGCCTACTTTGCGCTGAAGTGCGTCGGCGACAGTCCCGACGCCCTGCATATGGTCCGCGCAAGAGAAACGATTTTACGTCTTGGCGGCGCGGAAAAAAGCAATGTTTTTACGCGAATTCAACTTGCTCTTTTCGGCATCGTTCCCTGGCGCGCCGTGCCGGTAATGCCCGCCGAAATTATGATATTGCCCTTGTGGTTTCCGTTCCATCTCAACAAAGTCGCCTATTGGTCGCGCACCGTTATCGCCCCCCTTCTGGTATTGATGGCGAAAAAGCCGCAAGCCAAAAACCCGAAAAACATTTCTCTAAACGAGCTTTTTACTGCCCCCCCGCAAGAAATCAAAAAATGGCCAAGCAGCCAGACGGGTTCCGTCTGGGGCCCGGTCTTCGACGTTATCGACGTGGTGTTGCGGTTTTTCGAACCCCATATGCCCAAAACCCCGCGCAACAAATCCATCGAAAAAATCGTCGCGTGGGTAACGGAGCGACTGAACGGAGACGACGGCCTAGGCGCGATTTATCCCGCAATGGCCAATTCTCTTATGATGTACGCCTGCCTCGGTTATCCGCTGGATCATCCCCATTGCGTAACCGTGCGCCGCGCGCTCGATAAACTTGTCATAGACATTCCGGGCCGCGCTTATTGCCAACCCTGCCTTTCCCCTGTTTGGGACACGGCCTTGGCGGCGCATTCGCTTCTCGAAGCCAACGCCCCGCGCGCAGCGATTGAAAAAGCCTGCGATTGGCTTAAAGACCGCCAAATTCTCAATCTCGCCGGAGACTGGGCCGTGTGGCGTCCAAATGTTCAACCGGGCGGATGGGCCTTTCAGTATGCCAATCCGCACTATCCAGATCTCGACGACACCGCCGTAGTCGTCATGCTCCTCGACCGCCTCGATCGCTATAAATACCGGGTCCCCATCGGCAAGGCTGTCGAATGGGTTTTGGGCCTTCAGTCAAAAAACGGCGGATGGGCCGCCTTTGACGCCGACAACACATACTATTATCTGAACTATATTCCTTTTGCCGATCACGGCGCCCTTCTCGATCCGCCCAGCGCCGACGTCACGGCGCGGTGTCTTAGCATGCTTGCGCAGTTCGGTTATAAAAAAGACCACGCCCAAGTGGCAGCGGCCGTCGCGTACCTTCGCCGAGAACAGGAAAAAGAAGGCTGCTGGTTTGGGCGCTGGGGAACGAACTACATCTACGGCACATGGTCGGTCTTGTGCGCCTTGAACGCCGTCGGCGTCGATCCGCAAGATCCCATGGTCCGCCGCGCGGTCGCTTGGCTCAACGCCGTTCAGCGTGCCGACGGCGGATGGGGGGAAAGCGGCCTCAGCTATTGGAAAAAACACCCCAAGGGCGAAAACGCCGTCAGCACGCCCGCGCAAACGTCATGGGCCCTGCTCGGACTGATGGCGGCAGGCGAAGTCGCCAGTCCCGCCGTCGCCAAAGGCGTCGCGTGGCTGATGGCCTCGCAAAAACCCGATGGCACATGGGACGAAGATCATTACACCGCAGTCGGTTTTCCGCGAGTCTTCTATCTGCGCTACCATGGCTACAAAGCGTTTTTCCCGCCGTGGGCGCTGGCCCGATATAAAACCCTTCAAACGGGCAACGCGACAACCGTTCTTCATGGAATGTAATCAATGCTTGGAATCCTGTGCGGGCTTGAGTCCGAAAAAAAAATCGCCAGTAAAATCGGCGGCGCAATCGTCGCTTGCGCGGCCGCGCGCCCACACAAAGCGCGCGACCTGACGCACGAACTCGTGGCGATGGGCGCGACAAGATTGGTGAGCTTCGGCATTGCAGGATCTTTGGATTCCTCCGTTCATCTCGGCGACATTTTTATCGGAACGCGCATCGCCTCGACCAAAGGCCAATGGACCTGCGACGAAGCATGGGGCAAGGAACTGGCGAAAAAAATTTCCCAAGCCAAGCGCGGCGGGGTCTTCGGCTCCGAGATCCTCGTGCCGACCATCGAGGAAAAAGAGGCGCTTTACCGGACATCCGGCTGCGCGATTGTCGATATGGAAAGCCAGTGCGTCGCAGAAATTGCAGCGGAGGCCAGAATCCCCATGACAGTCGTCCGCGCAGTCTGCGACGATTCGGTCATGAACGTCCCACCCTTCGTGATGGCCGCGATCGCCGAGAACGGCAGCGTCAGCGCGCTCAAAGGCCTAGGCCATCTCGCGCTGCATCCCCTGCAAACCTCCGATCTTTTCAAGGTCATGCGCGGAACGGGAAAAGCGCTCGCAGCGCTACGCGCCATAAGAAGCGCTCTCAACGAAACCACCCCATAACCCCCTTTCTGGCCCTCTGCCCGCAAGCCCTTTTCTGGGCTTGATCGCATAAGCGTCACCCCCTAAAAGATTTTTCACATTTTTTCAAAAAACCTCTTGCATTCTTCCCACAT
>CAYVBP010000124.1:0-3542 GCA_964449155.1 uncultured Rhodospirillaceae bacterium
AAAGTGTTACCTATGTCTTAGGTACGTTTTGTTACCTATGTGTCCGGAACGTACCCTTGCAAATTGGTCGGGGCAGCGGGATTTGAACCCACGACCCCCAGTCCCCCAGACTGATGCGCTACCAGGCTGCGCTATGCCCCGACCTTGGAAAGCGGGGACTATAGTCGGGGAAAGTTTTAAACGCAATACTTACAAACGCCTCGGAAATTCGGCGAAAATCGCCAAAAATTACGCGATAAATTTTCTTTGCTTGATAGCGAAAAACGCATCAAAGTGCGTTTGATGCGAAATTTGAGGGACTCAAACCGGATTGACTGTTGCTTATGTTCAGAAAATACGGCATTTTCCCGAGCGGATATCGTTTATTCATGGATTAAATATGCCAACGCCCTCAGTTTCTTCGCATAATGACCTTGCCAATGCTTTGCGCGCCCTGTCTATGGACGCCGTCGAACGCGCAAAATCGGGACATCCCGGGTTCCCCATGGGAATCGCCGATGTCGTGACCGTTCTTTGGTCCAAGTTCCTACGCTTTGATCCGCAAAATCCCGAATGGCCCGACAGAGATCGCTTCATTATGTCCCCGGGGCACGGGTCCATGGTGCTATACGCGTTGGCCTATCTGACTGGCTTTCCCAAGATGTCGATTGAGGACATCAAAAATTTCCGTCAATTCGGAAGCCGCACGCCGGGGCACCCCGAAGTCGAACCCGAAATCGGCATTGAAATGACGACCGGTCCGTTGGGGCAGGGCGTTTCTCACGCCGTTGGTTTCGCGCTCGCCGAAAGGATGCTAAACGTCCGTTTCGGAAAAGACCTTGTCGATCATTACACGTACGCCATAACGTCCGACGGCGAGATGATGGAAGGCGTCAGCCATGAATCCGCAGCGCTGGCTGGTCATCTAAAGCTTGGAAGGTTGATCGTTTACTACGACGACAACAATATCTCCATCGACGGCCCGACGTCGCTTTCATTCACGGAAAATGTTCAGGAGCGGTACAGCGCATACGGATGGCATGTGCAAGCAGTCGACGGACACGATCCGGCCGCTATCGAAGCCGCGACGCGCGCCGCGATGGCGGTAACGGACAAGCCGTCGCTGATCGCGTGTAAAACGGTTATCGGCTACGGCGCTCCGAAAAAGCAGGGATCGGCTGAATGCCACGGCGCGCCGCTGGGCGCCGAAGAAATTCAAGGCGCGAGGAAAAACCTGAATTGGCCGCACGAGCCGTTTGTCGTTCCTGACGATATTCTCGCCGCATGGCGCGCCATCGGTGCCAAAGGCTGCGCCGGGCGCGAAGCATGGCAAGCAAGGCATAAAGCGAACGCCAAGCGCGCCGAGTTCGACATCGCCATGAAAGGCGACCTAACAAAGGCCTGCGAAGACGCGCTGACGGAACTAAAAAAGAAATTTGTGGCTGAAAAGCCCAAACAAGCGTCGCGCAAATCGTCGGGCAATGTCTTAAGCGCGATATTCGGGACGCTGCCCGAACTGGTCGGCGGCAGCGCCGATCTTTCCGAGTCCAACAACGTTTTCGTCAAAGGAACCCGCGCTATAACCCCCGGAAACTACGATGGCCGCTATGTGCACTACGGCGTGCGCGAACACGGCATGTCGGCGATGATGGGCGGCATGGCTTTGCACGGCGGCGTTATTCCCTACGGCGGCACGTTTTTCGTTTTTTCGGACTACAGCCGTCCGTCGATCCGCCTTGCGGCGTTGATGAAACAACGCGTCATATACGTCATGACGCACGACAGCATCGGCGTTGGCGAAGACGGGCCGACACACCAGCCAGTCGAGCATCTTTCCGCCATGCGCGCCATTCCGAATTTGCTCGTCATGCGTCCCTGCGATGGGGTTGAAACGGCGGAATGCTGGGAAATCGCGCTGCGCAGCAAAACGCGGCCCAGCCTGATCGTCCTGACGCGTCAGAATTTACCGACAGTTCGTTCGGAAATCGCCGAAAACCTTGCGAAGCGTGGCGGATACGTTTTAGCCGGGGAAGGAGAGCCTCGCGATATCACGCTTCTCGCGACAGGCTCTGAAGTCTATCGGGCGCTCGAAGCCCGCGCGGCGTTGGCCGAAGCGGAAATCAAAGCGGCCGTCGTTTCCCTTCCAAGTTTCGAGCTTTTCAAAGAACAACCCGCCGATTATCGGGCAAAGGTTTTAGGAAAGGCCCCTCGGTTAGCGATTGAGGCGGGGATTCGCCAATGTTGGGATGCCTTCATTGGCGAAAACGGCGAATTCATCGGCATATCGGGCTTCGGCCTGTCGGCTCCGGCCGAAAAGCTTTTTGAACATTTTGGGATCACAGCCCCGAAAATCGTCGAAAAGGCAAAAGAGATGCTGGGTAGATAGAAAGCATATCGTCATCGCTTGAAGGAGGTAACCATGACCGTTCGCGTTTCCATCAACGGATTTGGCCGCATTGGCCGTCTTGTTTTGCGCGCCGTTTTCGAGTCCGGCCGCGACGACGTCGAAATTGTCGCGATCAACGATTTAGCGCCGCCCGAGACGAACGCGCATCTGCTGAAATTCGACTCCGTCCACGGACGCTTTTCGGGAGACGTTTCCGTCGATGGCAGCGATCTCATCATTAACGGCAAACGCGTAAAGGGCTTGCAGGGCGCGGACCCCGCCGCTTTGGGATGGAAAGATCTCGGCATCGATGTGGCGATGGAATGCTCGGGTCGTTTTACCAAGCGTGACGACGCAGCCAAGCACCTGACGGCCGGAGCCAAAAAGGTCCTGATTTCGGCCCCCGCGACGGACGAAGACATGACGGTCGTCTACGGCGTCAACCACAAGGAATTGAAAGCCGCGCACGCCATCGTTTCCAATGCGTCGTGCACGACAAACTGCCTCGCGCCTGTCGCCTATGTCATCAATAACGCCATCGGCATCGAACGCGGCTTCATGACGACGATCCACTCGTATACGGGCGACCAGCGCACCGTCGACACGATGCACAAAGACCTTCACCGCGCCCGCGCGGCGGCGCTAAACATGATTCCAACCTCGACAGGCGCGGCAAAGGCGGTTGGAAAAGTTCTTCCGTCGTTAAAAGGCAAGCTTGACGGAAGCTGCATCCGCGTTCCGTCTCCGAACGTGTCCGTGATCGATTTCAAATTCACGGCCAAGCGGCCGACAACGGTCGATGAAATCAGCCAAGCGATTCTCGCGGCGGCGAACGGAGAACTAAAAGGCATTCTAGGCGCGTACGACGAACCGCTGGTTTCGACCGATTTCAACCACGATCCGCGTTCGTCGATTTTCGCGCTCAAGGAAACAAAAGTAATCGACGGAACATTCGTTCGCGTCCTAAGCTGGTACGACAACGAATGGGCCTTCTCCTGCCGCATGCCCGACACGGCGATCGCGATGATGAAGGCAAAGTAAGAAAAACCACCGTCATCCCCGCGAATCCAGTTGATTTTTCGGACACGGGGGACACAATATAGCAGTTCCAAATAATAATCAGCCGTCATCCCCGCGCAGGCGGGGACCCAGTTTGAGGTCGGGGAGAAAATGGCGG
>CAYVBP010000125.1:0-3541 GCA_964449155.1 uncultured Rhodospirillaceae bacterium
ATACCAATCCCGGATCAAAATGAAGCAAAGGGGACACAATAAAAATGCCCGAACCACCGTTACCCGTTCCATACCGCCTTTTCCGGCATTTTTATTGTGTCCCCCGTGCCCTTTCGATTCACTGCGATCCGGGATTGGTATAAGAGCTTACGATAAGTGTTTTTTACAACAAGGGTTACAGCATGATCCCCCGTTATTCACGCCCGGATATGACCGCGATTTGGATGCCTGAGAACAGGTATCGCATTTGGTTTGAGATTGAAGCTTTGGCTTGCGAGGCGATGGCGCAGCTGGGCGTTATTCCGAAGGAAGCCGCCAAGGTTATTCGCGAAAAGGGAAAGTGGGATATCGACCGGATCGACGAAATCGAAAAAACGACACGGCATGACGTGTTGGCTTTCTTGACGAACGTTAATGAATATGTCGGGCCGGAGTCGCGGTTTATGCATCAGGGAATGACGTCAAGCGATGTGCTCGACACCGCGTTCGCCGTTCAGTTGACGCAGGCTGCTTCTTTGTTGGACAAGGGGATAGACGCCGTTCTTGGCGCTTTGGAAAAACGCATTGAGGAAAATATCGATGTCGTGACAATCGGGCGCAGCCATGGAATCCATGCCGAGCCGACGAGCTTCGGGTTGAAGCTTGCCTCGCACTACGCTGCGTTCGGGCGCGCCAAGCAAAGGCTGAAGGCCGCCGCCAAGGATGTCGGGACATGCGCGATTTCCGGGCCGGTCGGAACCTTTGCCACGGTCGATCCTCGGGTCGAGGCGTATGTGGCCGAAAAGCTTGGACTCGCGCCTGAACCTGTGTCGACGCAGGTTATTCCCCGCGACAGGCATGCGATGTTTTTTGCGACGCTGGGCGTCATTGCGTCGTCGATTGAGAATTTCGCCATCGAAATGCGCCATTTGCAGCGCAGCGAGGTTCGCGAGGCCGAAGAGGCGTTCGGGAAGGGGCAAAAGGGCTCTAGCGCGATGCCGCATAAGCGCAATCCGATTTTGGCCGAGAATCTGACGGGGCTGGCTCGCATCGTAAGGGCGTCCGTGACGCCCGCGCTGGAAAACGTCGCGCTATGGCACGAACGCGATATTTCGCATTCCGCCGTCGAGCGCGTGTTCGCGCCCGATGCCACTATTGCCTTGGACTTTGCCTTGGCGCGGTTGGCGGGCTTGATTGAGGGCATGACGGTTTTCCGCGAACGCATCCGGGAAAACCTCGACGCAATGGGGGGGCTGCATTTCTCGCAGCGCGTCTTGCTGGCTTTGACGCAGGCCGGATTGAGCCGCGAGGATTCCTATCGCCTCGTGCAGTCGAACGCGATGGCTGTATGGGACGACATTCGCAAGGGCAAAGCCGCCTGTTTTAAGGACAAGCTTGCGGCGGACGCGGAAATCGCGAAGGCCTTGGCGAAAAAGGATATCGATGCTTGCTTTGACGAAAAGTTTTACGTTCGGAACGCCAAGGAAATATGGAAGCGGACAAAGGCGGCGTACGGCAAGCGGTCTGGATAAGGCCAGAAATCGATGAGAATTGAGTTAGCCATCGTCCCGCTTTCGCGGGGATGGTGGTATGGTTTTTATGCTTGCACTTTAGTTCCAGCTTATGCCGACTCCTTCCGACATTCTTCAGCGCGTTTTTGGGTTTCCTTCGTTTCGTGGGCGGCAGGAGGAGATTATCGGGCATGTCATCGGCGGGGGGGATGCTCTTGTGCTTATGCCGACCGGCGGCGGGAAGTCGCTGTGCTATCAAATTCCGGCCTTGTGCCGCGAGGGAACCGGCGTTGTCGTTTCTCCGTTGATTGCGCTGATGAGGGATCAGGTCGAGGCGTTGAAGCAGCTGGGCGTCCGCGCCGAGGCTTTGAACTCGGCGCTTGAAGACGGCGACGCTTGGCGGATTATGGACGAGATGCGCGGGGGGCTTATCGATCTGCTTTATGTTTCCCCGGAAAGGCTGCTGACGCCCCAGACGTTCGACCTTTTGGCGTCGAGCAAACTTTCTTTGTTCGCCATCGACGAGGCGCATTGCGTGTCTCAGTGGGGGCATGATTTCAGGCCTGAATACATGCAGCTGGCGGTTTTGCACGAAAAATTTCCGAACGTCCCGCGCCTTGCGCTGACCGCGACTGCCGACGCGCCGACAAGGAACGAGATCGTTCGGCAGTTGAAACTCGATCGGGGGCGCGTTTTCGTCACGAGCTTCGACAGGCCCAACATCAGATATACCGTCGCGCCGAAGACCAAGCCGCGCGAGCAGTTGTTGGCTTTTCTGAATGGCGGCCATAAGGGAGACGCGGGCATTGTTTATTGCTTGTCGCGCGCAAAGGTCGAAGAAACGGCCGATTGGCTGTCGCGCAAGGGGTTTTTCGCGTTGCCGTACCATGCGGGGCTTTCGCCTCGGACGCGGGCGGAAAATCAGGACAGGTTTTTGAAAGACGATGGCGCGATTGTCGTGGCGACGATTGCGTTCGGCATGGGGATTGACAAACCGGATGTGCGTTTCGTCGCGCATATGGATTTGCCCAAAAGCATCGAAGCCTATTATCAGGAAACGGGCCGCGCGGGCCGCGACGGGCTGCCGTCGGACGCGATTTTGTTCTTTGGAGTCGAGGACGCCGCCAAGCTTCGCTCGATGATCGAAAGCGGCGGGGCGGACGAAAAGCGCAAGCAGGTCGAGAGGCGCAAGCTCGACGCGCTGATCGGCTATTGCTCGTCGACGCGCTGTCGGCGGCAGACGTTGTTGGAATACTTCGGCGAAGCGCGGCCCGATCCTTGCGAAAACTGCGACGCCTGTCTGAACCCTGTCGCGAGTTTCGATGGCACTGTTGCGGCGCAAAAGGCTCTGTCGTGCGTGTATCGCACTGGGCAAAGATTCGGGGCGGCTCATTTGACGGATGTTTTGGTGGGTTGCGATACGGAACGCATCCGGCAATTTGGTCATGGGACGTTGCCGACCTACGGTATCGGCAAGGAGTTTTCCCGGACTCAATGGCGCGATATATTTCGCCAGCTTGTCGCGCAGGGGCTTTTGGCCATCGATGTCGAGGGACACGGCGGTTTGCGCTTTTCTTCAACGGACGCCTGCCGTCCCGTTTTACGCGGCGAAACAGTTGTGCGTTTGCGCGAAATGCCGGAAGCTCGCACGACGCGCGAATTGAGGCGCGAACTGGCGGGAAAGAAATCCGCAAACGGGCGGAAAGAAGCGTTCGCCATTGAAGGGGACGACGAAGACCGGCTTTTCCAAGAACTGCGCGCGTTACGGTTGCGGTTGGCCAAGGCGCAGAATGTGCCGCCTTACGTTATTTTTCACGACACAACTTTAATTGCGCTTGCTAAAACGCGGCCTTCTAGCCTTGAGGACATGGGCCGAATTCCCGGCATTGGATCGGCTAAGTTGTCGCGGTATGGGGACGTTTTTTTGAGGGCGGTTAACCGGAAATAGGGTCAAAAACAGGGGCGCGGGGGACACAATAAAAATGCCGGAAAAGGCGGTATGGAACGGGTAACGTCGGTTCGGGCATTTTTATTGTGTCCCCTTTGCTTCA
>CAYVBP010000126.1:0-3418 GCA_964449155.1 uncultured Rhodospirillaceae bacterium
GCCCGAAGAGATCGTCGGATAATCTTATACCAATCCCGGATCGCAGTGAATCGAATGGGCACGGGGGACACAATAAAAATGCCGGAAAAGGCGGTATGGAACGGGTAACGGCGGTTCAGGCATTTTTATTGTGTCCCCTTTGCTTCATTTTGATCCGGGATTGGTATTATTTTAGAAACGAAAATGCCCTTCTTCGCGCATGCGGGAAGGGCATTATTGTTTTGTGGATTTTCGGCAACGCTGGTAGATTGCGGTTTATGGTCGATACGATTTCCATTCTACAGCCCGACGACTGGCATGTGCATGTGCGCGAAGGGGCTTTGATGTGCGCCGTTTTGCCGTATACGGCAAAAGTTTTTGGACGCGCGGTTATTATGCCGAATCTTAAGCCACCCGTGACGACGACGGCGCAGGCCGAGGCATATCGGAACGAAATTCTGGCCGCTTTGCCGCCTAAGTCGCCGTTTGTTCCGTTGATGACGCTTTATTTAACCGAGACGACTGATCCCGACGACATCGAGCGCGGTTTTGCGCAAGGGATCGTCCGGTCCGTCAAGTTGTACCCGGCCAATGTTACCACAAACGCCGCGCTCGGGGTCGCGCGGATGGGGCCTATCGCGCCCGTGCTTGAACGCATGCAGAAGCTTGGCATGTCCTTGTCGATCCACGGCGAGGTTTCCGATTCCGCCATTGATGCGTATGACCGCGAGGCCGTTTTTATCGAACGAGAACTAATTCCCCTGCGCCGCGATTTTCCGGAACTGAAGATTGTGCTAGAGCACGCCACGACCGAAGAGGCTGTCGCTTATGTCTTAGAAGAGGGAAAAGGCGGGCGTTTGGCCTCGACGATTACGGCGCATCATCTTCATATCAATCGCAATGAGATGTTTATGGGCGGCCTGAGGCCCCATAATTATTGTTTGCCTTTGCCAAAACGCGAGAAGCATCGGCTGGCGCTGGTTAAGGCCGCGACGTCGGGCGCGCCGATGTTTTTTCTGGGCACAGATTCTGCGCCGCATCCGGAAACTGCCAAGGAAAGCGCGTGCGGCTGCGCCGGTATATTTACAGCAATGAATGCCTTGGCTCTTTATGCCCACATTTTCGACGGTGCGGGCAGGCTCGACGCGTTCGAGGCTTTTGCAAGCCGTAATGGCCCTGCCTTTTACGGGCTTCCTCTCAACGAGGGCCGGATTACGTTGAAAAAGGACAATTTTCAGGAAATTAAGCCGATTTTAACTCAAGATAAGCAAAAAATAGTGCCGTTTGTTCCGCCCTCGCCTTTGATGTGGCACGTGGTGGATTGAGTAATTTTCTCTCTCCTCGCCCCTCGGCCCGGAGGGATGGCGGAGAAGAAAATGGCCCCTACGCTCGATCAGCTTTCTTTTATCGATCTTTATATGCGTCTCGATAAGCCCGATCAGGCTTATTATCGCTCAAGCGAACGGGCGCTCAGCATGATAAGCATATTGGTTCCTCCAGAATATCAGGAAACGGTCGATCGTTTCGTGATTGCCGTTAGCCAGAAAATGCAAGATCGCGCCGATGGCGCTATTACGTTTGACGGCGTTCGTTGCCGCCTTGCGCGTCAAAAGCTGAACGACGAATCCATTTGGGTTTGCGCGCGGCGCATCAACACCGTCATTCCCGATATCGAAAAACTCAATCTTCCCGGCGCTATCTGCCGTCACATGATGTCGTTGGGCAAGCGCGATGGCTTAGTCGTTATTTCCGGTTCGACGGGGCACGGCAAAACGACGACGGGCGTCGCGCTTTTAGCGCATTATTTAAAAACTTACGGTGGGACGGCAATCACCATCGAAGACCCTTGCGAGTATATTTTGGCGGGACGTCATGGCACCGGCGGACAGTGCTTTCAGGTCGAAGTCGAAAAGGAAGAAGATTGGGCGCAAGGCCTGAAACGCGCGTTACGCTGGGCGCCGCGATACATTTATGTCGGTGAAATTCGCACCCCAAAGGCGGCCGAGCAGTTATTGCGCGCCGCGACGACGGGGCATCTTGTCATTACGACGGTTCATGCGGGGGCCATGGAGGAGGCTTTGCTTGGCATTCTCTTTCTTGCGGAGCAGGCAATGGGTGCCGGGGCCAGCAATATGCTGGCAACGGGCATGACGGCGCTTGTTAATCAGGAATTGACGGATACCGGTCCCAATCTTCGGTATTTGTTTACCGAGGAAAATGCGTCTGGAGACCCTGTCCGGTCGTTGATCCGCGAACGAAAAATCGGGATGCTGACGACTTATATCGACAGAACGGTAGCGCGCTTGCAGAACTCGCCATCGCCCGCAGGTAAGAAGCCATGACGATTATCAATCTTCAGGGCGGCGACGCGACGGGGACACGGCTGCGCGATCTTCCCTTTATGGACGTTTACGTTCGCGTCGATAAAGACGGTAAAGGCATTGCGCGTTATCGCACGCCTGCGCGCGATTACAGCAATAACTGGACTCGTGTTTTGCCCGAACAATATCTTGGCGAAACGGCGGTCATTGCCGACAAGCTTGCCGCTGAGAGAGAAAGTGCGGATGCGTCGTTTGAATATGACGGCATGAGGTTTCGCAAATCTTTTCAGGAACTTGCCAACGGGCAGGAATGGGCAATTTTACGCCGGATTAATGCCAAGATCCCGTCGCTCGAAGAACTGTCGGTGGCGCCTCATTTGATTACGCAACTGCGCCGCTTGGGCCAGCGCGATGGATTGATTCTCATTTCTGGGCCTACGGGCCACGGTAAAACGACGATCAGTTTTTCGCTGCTTGAAGATTATTTGCGTCGTTTTGGCGGCGTTGGCATTACGGTCGAGGATCCTGTCGAGTATTCGCTCGACGGGCCTGTCGGCGAATACGGCTATTGCTATCAGGTTGAAGTCGATCAGGAGGAATGGTCGACGCCCTTGAAGCGCGCGTTGCGCTGGACGCCGCGATACCTTCTTGTAGGCGAAGTTCGCAGCCCGCGCGCGGCCGAGCAGATTTTGCGCGCGGCGACGACGGGGCACTTGGTCATCACAACAATTCATGCAGGCTCGGTCGAGGAAAGCCTGATGGGGTTGCTTCATTTGGCCGATCAAGCGACGGGCGGCGCGGCAAAGTATATGTTGGCGCAAGGCCTGACTGCCGCTTGGCATCAGACATTGACGGGAACGGGGCCGTATTTGCGCTATATATTCACCGAGGAAAACAATAACGGCGATCCAGCTCGCGCCCTTATTCGCGAAGACAAAGTCGGTATGATCAACAGCTATATCGACAAACAAATCGCTCGCATGGATGTTCGCCGCGGGATTGATCCGGTGACGGGGAAAAGGCTATAGGTTGGGCGGCAAGGCATAGTTTGTTCGCGCAAAAACCTGATACCAATCCCGGATCAAAATGAAGCAAAGGGGACACAATAAAAATGCCCG
>CAYVBP010000127.1:0-3353 GCA_964449155.1 uncultured Rhodospirillaceae bacterium
TCGGGGAGTAGCGCAGCCTGGTAGCGCATCTGCTTTGGGAGCAGAGGGTCGCAAGTTCGAATCTTGTCTCCCCGACCACGCCGCTCACACACATTTAAGCAATTTCCTTGGCGCATTTTAACAAATCTGCTAACGTCGGCCGCTTCCCTGTTGCGCGTCGGAGCGCTTCATAAATGTCTATTTTCAAAGCCCTTTTCGGAAACTTAGCGCAAACGAATCGCATTTGGGAACCCATAATCCCTCCGCCGAAAAACTATCCGCGCGCAGCCACCCATGCGTTGATCGTTTTTGCCGGATGGCCCCTCAGCGACGCGTTTCTGAAAATCGCCCGCGAAGACGGCATCTCTCAAGGAAAGATTTTACTAATCTGCGGCCTTTCAAGCGTCGTAACCCTCGCGCTTCTCTCCGCGTTTCGAAAAAGAATGGACCAGTTAAGGCCTAGAAATTGGCCCGGTCTTTTTTCGCTGGGCCTTTGCCAAATAGCGGGCTTTGTTTTCTGGATGTACGCGCTTCCCAAAATGCCCCTTGCAAATATGTACGTCGTCTCCTTTCTATCCCCCATGACCGTCGCCTGCATGGCGGCCTTTTTTTTGAAAGAATCCCTCGACTGGAAGCGCGCAACCGCTATTGCAGTCGGCTTTAGCGGCGTTGTCGTCGCCATTAATCCTGCGGCTATTTTTCAGGACCTCAATCATGGCCTTCCTTATTTGTTCCTTTTCGGGAACATGTTAGCGTCATCGATTCAAATGTTCTTGCTGCGCCTTGTCGCCGACAAAGAAAGCAGCGAAAGCACCGCCTTTTATTCGCGTCTTTTTGTCGCGATCTTCGGCCTTGCGCTCTGCGTCGGCACGACGAACTTTTTCCCCATGCGCCCTTCAACGTTCTTGGCCCTATGCGGATCGGGCGTTCTTGGCGGCATCGGATGGAACATGCTCGCCCAAGCCTATAAGTGCGCGCCCGCCGCTGCCGTCGCGCCGTTTCAATATACGCAAATTATCTGGAGCGCGCTGATCGGCTATCTTCTTTGGCGCGATTTACCAAATGCCCATATGCTCGGAGGCTCAGCCATAGTGATTGGTTCCGCCCTATATCTTTTCCGGCGCGAACGCCGCATCAGCCGCACAATGTCGCGCGTAGACTAGCATTCCGCAACCCGTTGATAAGCGGCAAACATGCATTATTTTGCCGCACGGCCCTTGTTTCTTTTAGAAACAATCCTAATCTATCGCAAACGAACTTCAGGAACCCTTGCAAAAAGGGCGACTAGAGACCCCTTCGCTTCGCTTTGATCCAAGATTAGTATACCGCAAACGACCTCAATGAACGGAGAACCATGGGCGAGACATCATCCCCGACGTGGCACGGCACAACGATCCTGTCCGTACGAAAAGGCAACAAAGTCGTCATCGCGGGCGACGGGCAAGTATCGATGGGCGCGACAATCGTCAAAGGCAACGCGCGCAAAGTCCGCCGCCTGAAATCGGGCGGAACGAACGACGTAATCGCCGGATTTGCCGGTGCCACCGCCGACGCATTCGCGCTTTTCGAGCGACTTGAGGTGAAGCTTGAAAAGCATCCCGGCCAACTCACCCGCGCCTGCGTCGAACTGGCCAAAGACTGGCGCACCGACCGCTATCTTCGCCACCTTGAAGCCATGATGGCCGTCGCGGACGCCTCGACAAGCCTTATTCTCTCCGGCAATGGCGACGTGCTTGAGCCGGAAGACGGCATTATAGGCATCGGCTCCGGAGGCCCCTTCGCCCTCTCCGCCGCGCGCGCCCTCTTCGACATCGACGCCCTCGATGCCGAAACCATCGCGCGCAAAGCGCTTGGCATCGCAGCGAGCATCTGCGTCTATACGAACACAAACGTTACACTCGAAAGCATAGATTATTAATGACCCACCTTTCACCAAAAGAGATCACGGCCGAACTCGACCGGTATATTGTCGGCCAACACGACGCCAAACGCGCAGTCGCCATCGCATTGCGCAATCGCTGGCGTCGCCAACGGCTTCCCGACGATCTCCGCGAGGAAGTCGTCCCAAAAAATATTTTGATGATCGGTCCGACGGGCGTCGGAAAAACAGAAATCGCCCGCCGCCTTGCCCGGCTTGCGCAAGCGCCCTTTTTAAAGGTCGAGGCGACAAAATTTACCGAGGTCGGCTATGTAGGACGTGACGTCGAACAAATTGTCCGGGATCTTATCGACACGGCCATAAAAATGGTTCGCGACCGCATGGGCAAAGACGTCAGCCCGCGAGCGGAAGCCGCCGCGAAAGAGCGCGCGCTCGACGCCCTTGTCGGCGAGAGCGCATCCCCGGAAACGCGAACGAAATTCCGCCACATGCTCGAAAATGGCGAGCTTAACGACCGCGAAATCGAGATACAAGTTCAAGACCCCGGCGCACAAGGAATGCCGATGTTCGACGTTCCCGGAATGCCCGGCGCGCAGATGGGGATGATTAATCTTGGCGACGTATTCGGAAAGCTGGGAACGCGAACAAAAGCAAAAAGGTTTCCCGTTTCTGACGCGCTAAGAATTTTGCGCGACGAAGAAGCCGAAAAGCTTCTCGACACAGACAAAGTCGTCAGCCTCGCCATCGACGAAGTCGAGCAAAACGGCATCGTATTTCTGGACGAAATAGATAAGATCGCAGCCCATTCCGAAAACGCCCGCGCCGGGAACGATGTCAGCCGCGAGGGCGTCCAACGCGATCTCCTGCCCCTCATCGAAGGAACGACAGTTTCGACGAAATACGGCGCCGTGAAAACGGATCATATTTTATTTATCGCCTCCGGCGCTTTTCATATGGCCAAGCCGTCCGATCTTCTGCCTGAATTGCAAGGCCGTTTGCCCATTCGCGTTGAACTCCAGCCCCTTTCGCGTGAAGATTTCAAGCGCATTTTGATCGAACCTGAAGCCAGTCTTATCAAGCAATACAAAGCCTTGATCGAAACCGAACGCGTTTCCCTCGATTTCACCGACGATGCGCTGGACGAACTGTCCCGCCTTGCCGTCGAAATCAACGAGAACATCGAAAACATCGGCGCGCGCCGCCTGCACACGCTTTTAGAAAAGCTTTTGGAAGACATCAGCTTCAACGCAAGCGAACGCCCCGGAACGTCAGTAACAGTAGACGGTGCCTATGTAAGAGATCGCCTAGGAGACTTCGCCAAAAACGCCGACCTGTCGAAGTTTATTTTATAACTTAGCATCAAACGCCGGGTAAGCATCCGGTAAGTTTTCCGGATCAAAATGAAGCACAGGGGACACAATCAATAACCCCCGGCAGAGTCGGGGGCTTGATGGGGAACCGCTCCAAGCGGTTTTAAAAGACTCTCAATTCAGAA
>CAYVBP010000128.1:0-3163 GCA_964449155.1 uncultured Rhodospirillaceae bacterium
TAACTTCCTTTAGTCGCCCCGCCTGAGGCGGGGGTTTTGTAAGGACTTATAAAAATGCCAAATAGGTGGTGCGGAAAGGATTGTGACGGTTCTGGCATTTTTATCGTGTCCCCGCCGGTATCTACCTTCGGGTTTTTGCTTGGCGTTACTTCGCTGACATAATCATGATCATTTGGCGGCCTTCGAAGCTCGGTTCGGACTCGATCTTGCCGTAGGGGTCGAGTTCTGCCTTTACCCGCGTGAATACTTGGTGCGCGATGTCTTGGTGCGACATCTCGCGGCCTCGGAAACGCATCGTCACTTTGACCTTATCGCCGTCTTGCAAAAACGCGATTGCGCTTTTCATTTTGATCGCAAAATCGTGGTCGTCGATTGTCGGGCGCAGCTTGATTTCTTTCAGCTCGATGACTTTTTGTTTCTTTCGAGCCTCGGCCGCTTTCTTTTGCATCTCGTACTTGTATTTGCCGTAGTCCAGAATTTTGCAGACTGGCGGTTCGGCGTTCGGCGAGATTTCGACCAGATCAAGTCCGGATTCTTCGGCAAGCGTTTGCGCGTCGCGTGTGGACATGACGCCCCGCATTTCTCCGGCGGCGTCGACAACGCGCACCTGACGGGAGGTTATTTCGCCGTTAACGCGAGGACCATCATCTTTTTCGCGGCGAGGGGGTTCATTGCGGTTGCGGCTTGTAATCGGTGGAATGGAAGACTCCATAAAAAGGTGTTGACACGGGAAATACCCGATAGGGGCGTCAAATTAAAGAAAAACTGAGTTTCGTCAACAGGAAAGAACATTTTCGGTTACTGAGGAACGCGCGATGGCTCATATGTGTCACAGCGCTGTGCTCAGTGGCTTTCTTGGTTTGTCCTTGTGTTTTCACATTCTTGTCGTCATCTTAGGGCGCCATGGTTAAGAAAAAACGCGCCTCAAAAACAAAAAAAAGCAAGAAAAACCGAAAGGTTACACGATTTTTTGCCCGGATCGCCTTCCTTGCGGCGATTTGGCTGGGCGTCGTGATTGTCGCATATGTGGGGTATTGCGCGCTTGATTTGCCGGATGTCAGGCAGGCGACCCAGCCTCCTTTGCGGCCTTCTGTCGTGCTTGAGGCTAAGGATGGAACCGTATTTGCGCGGTATGGCGATTTGTCGGGGGATGCTATCAATCTGGAAGAACTGCCGGATTACGTTCCGGAGGCCATTGTCGCTATTGAGGACAGGCGATTCTATCGGCATTTTGGCATCGATCCTTTGGGGATTTTGCGCGCCGCTGTGCGCAACCTTATTGCAGGGCATACGGTTCAGGGCGGCTCGACGCTGACGCAGCAGTTGGCGAAAAACCTGTTTTTGACCCCTGATCGTACCGTCAAGCGCAAGGTTCAGGAAATGCTTTTGGCTTTGTGGCTTGAGCATACTTATACCAAGGATCAGATTTTGACCGCCTATATGAACCGCGTGTATTTAGGCAGCGGGGCTTATGGTGTCGATGCCGCTGCGCAGACGTATTTTAATAAATCGGCGCGCGCGTTGACTATTCGCGAGGCGGCGTTGATTGCGGGGTTGCTGCGCGCGCCATCCAGATATTCGCCGTTTCATGATCCTGTGGCGGCGATGGCTCGGGCCAAGCTTGTGATGCAGGCGATGGTCGATGAAGACTATATTACGGAGGCGCAGCGAAGCGTCGCCGTCGCGACCGCGCCCAAGGTTTCGCGCAAGGCTTCGGGCAGCGGCAACGAACGCTATTTCGGCGATTGGGTTTACGATCAGCTGGGACCTATGGTTCAGGACACGCATCAGGACATGATCGTCAAGACGACGCTCGATCTTTCTCTTGAGCGTAGCGCGGAGAGGCATATTGAGGATATGTTGGCCAAACAAGGTGAGGCCAAGAATGTTTCTCAGGCCGCCTTGATTACGCTTGCGCCCGATGGTGCCGTTGTCGCTCTTATGGGCGGGCGTAATTACAAGCAAAGCCAGTTCAATCGCGCGACGCAGGCGCTGCGGCAGCCGGGGTCCGCCTTTAAGCCGGTCGTTTATTTGGCGGCGCTGGAAAAGGGGCTGACGCCGGATGAGATTATCGTCGATGAGCCGGTGCGGATCGGCAAGTATGCGCCTGCGAACTATGATGGGAAGTATTTGGGGGCGATTACCGCGCGGGAGGCGTTGGCGAAATCCATTAACACGGTCGCGGTGCGGTTGCTGGATCGCGTTGGCGTCGGGGGCGTTATTGAGAAGGCCAAGGATTTGGGCGTTTCGTCGCCGCTTGAGCGCGACGCCGCGTTGGCGCTGGGCGCCAGCGAGGTAACGCCCTTGGAGCTTGCCACTGCTTATGCGTCGATTGCGGCGGGCGGCAAGGCTGTCGCGCCGTATGCGATTGAGAAAATTACGACCCGGTCGGGGCAGGTTCTTTACAGGCATAACGATGTTTCGCCGCCGCAGGTCGCCGATGCGCACGCCGTCGAGACGCTGACGGGCATGATGGAAGAGGTTTTGATTTCGGGAACGGGGAAGGCCGCGCGTTTGGATCGGCCTGCTGCCGGGAAGACGGGGACCACGTCGGATTATCGCGACGCATGGTTCGCGGGATTTACGGGGAATTATACGACCGTCGTGTGGATGGGGAACGACGACAATACGTCGATGAAAAAAGTGACGGGCGGAAGTTTGCCCGCCATGTTATGGCGCGGTTATATGGCGGAGGCGGAGCAGGGAAAGCCTGAACGGAGCCTGAATAATGCCAGCGTCGCCGGGCGGATCGTGAACGGGATCGGGGGCGTTATCGACGGCGCTTCGGAAGGGCTGGGGGCGTTGATTGGGAAGGTGTTGGGGGGGGAATAGAGGGGCGGATTTTCTTTTGTTCATTATGTCTTTTGGTTAACGAATAGTCGTCTTGTCATTTCGCGGTTTTTATAAGTCCTTACAAAACCCCCGCCTCAGGCGGGGCGACTAAAGGAAGTTATACATCCGAGTGAGTGAAGGACGTCATACCGACGAGTCCATGAAGTGACTCCACAACAACAAACGTCGTCATCCCCGCGAAGGTGGGGACCCAGTTTGAGGTCGGGGAGAAAATGGCGGATGGGATTGGGATTGAGATTCAAACTGGATCCCCACCTTCGCGGGGATGACGACGCTTTCTGAATTGATACCAATCCCGGATCGCAGTGAA
>CAYVBP010000129.1:0-3126 GCA_964449155.1 uncultured Rhodospirillaceae bacterium
TATAAATACGAATTGAGCGCCGATTTGTAACAAAGTAACAAAAAGCCCAACACATCCCGCATTATGCGATTGATGATCCTTTCCATATTCCTTTTTCAAGGCAATGATCGTCGTGAGTTTGTCTTGGCGCTTTAGGTTTTTACAGGCAGTTTGATGTGGAGATCCCGGCAAAAACCCTAATGCGAGCGCGTTAGGCATAAGGTGTTGCCCAAAACCCGTTTCCCCGTTATCAACTCTGGGAAACTGCAAAGAAACGCCCTATGCCATGACAACTCTGTCCGCCCTTATTGCCACGACGTCTGAAAATCTGGAGAAGCTTCTCGGATACGGATCGATTCTGTTCGACGATATCTTCGCCCTGTCGAAATCGGCGGCCTCGAAAGCGATAAGCGGCAGCGAAATCGTAGGTCTGACCAAACCGGCGATTTCGAAAGCCGTTAGCGGCAGCGACGTCGCAGGCCTCGTTAAACCTGCTGTTTCCAAAGCTACCGGAGTCGTTGTCGACGATATGACCGTTGTATCCAGCGGTCTGAACGAAAGCGAAATCGCGCAAGAACGCGAATTTGCCGTTTGGCGCAAAATCGTCGCGGGGTCGCTTGTAAACAAAGCGGTCGTGATGGTGGTCGTTCTTGGCATCGGCGCGGCGTTTCCGCTCGTTCCGCAAATAATGCTGGGCTTGGGAGCCTGTTACCTCGCGCTGGAAGGAACGCATAAAGTTTTCGAATACGTCAAGCATTCGAAAGCTCCGTCCGCGCCAGAAACGCCTCTAAAGCTTCCTAAAAAACCCGGCATTTTCGCGCGGGCCATGCAAAAGCCTGCGGTTCAAAAAGCGTTGGCCCCGCTAGCCGCCGGAGTGAACCGGTTTTTAGGAACGCACGCCAAGGAACGCGCTGTACTTAAAGACCTGCTGTTGCTCGACGCCATTTTGTCGACGGAAATCCTGTTGATGGCGAAATCGACGCTTGGCGACATCCCCATTGCTGCGCAGCTTGTGACTTTGATCGTCGTCAGCTTCGTCACGACGTTTGGGGTCTACGGCATCGTTTTCGCGATCATCCGTGCTGACAACGTCGCCGAATCCTTATGCAATCCCGCCAGTAGATTCTATTCGCCACGCCTTGCCCAGAGCATCATGAAAACGCTTCCATACGCGCTAAGTACCATCGGAGTCATCGGAACAATCGCCATGCTCGCCGTCGCGGGCGACGTTTTGGCGCATATGATGCCCGCCGCAACCGCTGCTCTCGGAGCCGGGCAGGGCGCGGCCGCCATCGAACGGGGGATACACGCGTACAACGAAGCTTTTGTCCATACGCTGCCTTTCGGCGGTGCGACGTTATCCGCAAGCCTTTTGGGTCTCGTTTTAGGGCTAATCCTCATCCGCGCGCTTTCGGCAAGCCAAAATCTGGCAAAAAAGTGGCGCAAGGCTGCATAAATGCATAAGAACGAACCTCAATTTCCTTGATATCCCCCCCCAACCCCCGATAAAATTGGCGCGCCCGCGTCTTCTGCTGCCGGAGAAACCCATGACCGCTCTTCTTATTCTTGCCGCCATCGCCGTCCTTTTCGTAGTGCTATACAATCGCCTCGTTTCGCTGCGGCAAGAAACAAAGAACGCGTTTGCCGATATCGATGTCCAACTTCGGCAAAGATACGACCTCATTCCAAACCTCGTCGAAACGGTCAAAGGCTACGCGGCGCACGAAAGCGGCGTCTTGCAGAAAGTCACGGAAGCCCGAGCCACCGCAATGAAAGCAAGCTCCATGCACGAACGTGGAGAAGCGGAAGCCGCGCTGTCCGGTGCCCTGATGCAACTGATGGCCGTTGCCGAAAACTACCCGGCTTTGAAAGCGAACGAAAATTTTCTCCAACTTCAAAACCAGCTTTCGGATATCGAAAACAAAATTGCCGCAGCGCGCCGGTTTCTTAACAATGCAGTTGCGGAATACAACGGCGCGATTCAACAATTTCCGAACGTCTTGTTCGCATCCGCGCTGGGCTTCAAGGAAGCGGAAATGTTCACGCTCGGGGAAGACCGCGCGGCGGTTTCCGAACCGCCGAAAGTCTCGTTCGGCGGATAGGATAAGCGCCAATGACCTCAGCGGCCCTCGGCCTGTCCTCGTGGCGGTGGAACAACAATCTCAAGTCCATCCTGTTGCTCGCCGCATTCCCGGCGCTTTTGCTCGCGATTGTCGCGGGTATCTTTTGCGTGGCGGGCTATGTAAATCTCGGAACGCGCGGCTTTGTCGATAGAAGCTTTCTTGCCGAAATAAGCGGAATCCTCCCCACGATCCAAGCCTATGGCGCAATGACGCCGGTCGATCTCGCCACAACGGCTGTCGGCGATTTATGGCCGGTTGTTTTCGGTGTGGCCCTCATATGGATAGCGGTCGGCTATCTGTTCAACGCCTATATGATCGACGTGGCGACGGGCGCTCGGCCAACGTCGCGCGCGGAAAACCCAAAGCTTTATAATCTTCTGGAAAATCTGTGTATTTCGCGAGGCATGCGCATGCCGCGTCTTAGCATCGTCGACAGTCAAGAACTGAATGCTTACGCCAGCGGCATCGACGAAAGAAGCTTTGGCATAACGGTAACGCAAGGTCTTTTAGATCGCCTTGATGACGCTGAACTCGAAGCTGTCCTTGCGCACGAATTATCGCACATTATCAACCGCGACGTCCGCCTGCTTATCGTTTCTATCGTATTCACCGGCATGCTTTCGTTCATCGCGCAAATGCTGTGGCGGTCTTTGCGCTACGCTTCGTATGGAAAAGAGCAGTCGCGTCGCCGCAACAACGGCGCGGCGGCGCTTATGCTTATCGCGGCGATTATGATCGCAATCGGCTATGTATTCGCGATCTTCCTGCGCTTTGCCCTCTCGCGCCGTCGCGAATATCTGGCCGATGCAGGCGCTGTTTCCCTGACGAAAAATCCGGATGCGATGATGTCAGCCCTCGAAAAAATCTCAAAAAACCCGAACGTTCCGAACGTTCCGCCGGAAGTCCAGCAGCTCTTTATCGAAAATCCGCCCTCGATGTTCGGTCTGTTCGACACGCATCCACGCATCGAAGACCGGATCGCAGTCTTGCGCGCGTTATCCGGTCGCCCGCCCAAGGGAAGAAG
>CAYVBP010000130.1:0-3095 GCA_964449155.1 uncultured Rhodospirillaceae bacterium
TTTGACGCGGGTTTTCATCCGACAAGGATATTTTTAAACTGCCACGGATCCGTCGTGTCGATGTCTTCGGGAAATAAGATGTCCCTTTCTTTCAGGGGATCCCAGTCGCCCCAGACGCCGACGACGTCTCCGAGATACGGCGTGGCGATGTCGAGAATGCGGTTGAAATCCATATGCTCAGGCTCGACAAAGCCCCTGTTCGGATTTTCCAGCGCCCAAACCATTCCGGACAGGACCGCGGCCGCGACTTGAAGGGACGTTGCGTTGTTGTTCGGGATGAGCTTTCTTGTCTGGTGAATCGACAGGCGCGATCCAAACCAATAAACGCCTTTCTTGTTGCCCATCAAAAGGACGCCGAGTTCATCCGTGCCGTCGATGATGTCGTCCATCATCAGGCGTATGCGGCTTTGCAATCTGCCGTTCTTGCCGTTGACTTCGTGAAGCGAAAGAACGGTCGCGTCGCACGGGTGGTAAGCGTAATGACATGTTGGGCGGTAAACGACCTTTTCGTCTTTGCGTAGCGTGAAGTAATCGGCAAGAGAAATAGATTCGTTATGCGTGATGAGAAAGCCGTGATAGGGACCCTCGAGCGGCGTCCAGCTGCGCACGCGCGTGGTGCAGCCTCTGCGATTCAGGAGGATGGCCGCGCCGCAGCCGTTTGGATGCCGGAGGCCTTCCTGTGGCAACGCTTTTTCATGCGTGCCCCACCCGAGCTCGGCGGGCTGGTTGCCTTCGCTATAAAGGCCGTCGATTGACCACGTGCCGACAAATTCGTCGACTTTTTTGGCGTCCTTGCTGATTTGCGTGTCGCGCTCGGCAATGTGAATGACTTTAATCTCAAGCTTTTGGGCGAGTTCGGCCCAACCTTCGCGCGACGTCGGCGTTTCGGTTTTCAAGCCGGTGTCCTTGGCCATGTTTATGAGGGCTTGCTTGACGAAGTGATTCGCGAGGCCCGGGTTCGCGCCGTGACAGACGACCGCTGTCGTTCCGTTCTTGTGCTTTGGCTGCACGGCCAACATTTTTTCGCGCAATGCATAGTTGGAGCGTTCGGTTGCTGGGCGCGTGGCGTCCAGATAGGTTCCGCCCCATGGTTCGATGACTGTATCGACGTAGAGTGCGCCTTTTTCTTGGCATAGTTCCATGAGGGATACGCTGCAAACGTCGACGGAGACGTTTACGACAAAATCGCCGTTCTTTAGGCGCGATCCTAAAACCTGCCGGTAATTCTCGCGCGTCAGAGGTTCTTTTAAAAATTCGATTCCGGCGGCTGCCGCGAGGTCTTTGCCGTTTTCGTCTGCCGTGATGATCGTTATTTGTTCGGGCTTGACGTCAAAATGACGCAGGATCAGGGGAAGAGTCCCTTGTCCGATGCTGCCGAAGCCGATGATGAATATATGGTTCTTGAAGCTTGCGTATTTTTTTTGATGCGACACAGTAGTTCTCCCCAAGAGAAGGTTGAAAATAAGGCGGACTGCTGAGGATGATTGCTCGAGATTAACGCGAATCCCGATCGCCCACCCTAAGTCCCTATTTCACAACCTGCAACTGAGTCGTGCGCTTCTTGTGAGAATCGGAAGATATCTCGACTTTGGCGTCAGAATAGAAGCCGTTGAAGCGGGATTGAGACGCGGCCATATACGCGCCCATTCCTTCGAGCGCGATCCAGTCGCCTTCGTTCGTATCTTCAGGCAACAGGAATGGCCCACCCATATAATCAACGGAATCGCAAGTGGGGCCATAAAAACGGAACGGCATCAGATTGGAGCTTGGCATGCTCCAGTTTTTGCACATCGGCCTTATCGTCCGCGCGGCGTTCTTCCAGCCCATTGAGGAAACTTCGAACATGTTTCCGAAGCTGCCGTCGTTAATGTACAGAAGGTCGCCCTTGCGCAGATTAACCCTAACGACAAGCGTTGCGCCGTCGCCGGACAGCGCGCGTCCGGGCTCGGCCCATATCTCGCAGGATTTCGGCAGCTTGAGCGCGTCAATTTCCCGGCGGATGGCCGCGAAGTATTCCGTCAGCGGGAGAATGTCCATGCCGAGGCCGCGCACGGGGAAGCCGCCGCCGATATCGAAGACGCGTACTTTGACGCTTGCGCGGCGAATGACATCGCCGCCTTTCCGAATGGCGTCAACGTACGAGTCGGGCGACAGCGTTTGCGAGCCGACATGGAACGAGATGCCGACGCGCGGCGCGACGCTTGCGGCTTGCTTCAGCAAATCGACGGCTTCGTCCGGCGTGCATCCGAATTTTCCCGTCAGCTGACAGGCTGCCGTGCCTTTGGGCATCGCAATGCGAACGACGATCAGCAGGTCGCGCGCGTTGCTCGTTTCTTCGAGGATCTTGCGCAGTTCGTCCGCCGTGTCGATGACGAAATCGCGCACGCCATATTCGAAATAGGCCGCGCGGATGGATTCGCGGCTTTTGACCGGGTTCATATAAGCCAGATGGGCGCGTGGAAACAGTGTGCGCACCAGCTTGATTTCGCCCATCGAGGCCACGTCAAAGTGGTTGATCCCGGCCTTGTGCAGGTTGGTCAGCACATAAGGATCGGGATTGGATTTGACGGCGTACAGGCTGTGTCCGGGAAAGTTCTCGACAAACAGGCGCGCGGCTTGGCGCAGCTTTTCCGGGCGCATGCACTGGACCGATTGCGCGGGGCGAAGAATGTTAACCATATCTTCGACGCTCGCGAAGCGGTCGAGGCCTGCCGGCGCTTTGCTTGCTATCGCTAAGGCCACAGAAGGCATTTTCAAAAACGATTTGGATCGCGGGACGAAGTCTTTGTACGTCATTGCCAGCCCTTCTCATAACAGTTTTGCCAGCAGCAAAAAGACGGCGAAGGGGTGGGAATAAAAAGGCGGTAAGGATGAGTCGAACGGATTCTCAACCAACCATCGACGCCAAGCGCCGATACTGACCCTTTATTTCTTTGCCTCGCAACTGAACCCGAAGTACGCGTTGGCTTTGCGCCTTGGCGAGCTTCGGGAATCCTCCCTGCTGCATACCACGTTCCCCTTTCTGCCCGGAGGCTTAGAGGGGCGGCAAAGCGTCGTTACATAAACCAGTGGGGAACGAAAAAGGTGGTATGCCT
>CAYVBP010000131.1:0-3069 GCA_964449155.1 uncultured Rhodospirillaceae bacterium
TTAAAACCGCTTGGAGCGGTTCCCCATCAAGCCCCCGGCTTTGCCGGGGGTTATTGATTATGTCCATCGTGTCCTGTCGATTCACTTTGATTCGAGATTGGTGTTAATTTTCTTCCATCACGTCCTTGACCTTGCCTGCCAGTTGTTTAAGCGTGAAGGGCTTGGGCAGGAAATAGATCGTTTCGCCCGACGTGAACTGCTCGCGAAGGCGGTCTTCGGTATATCCTGAAACGAAAATAACCTTGATGTCGGGCCATCTCTCGCGCACGTGCTTGTAGAGCGTAGGCCCGTCCATTTGCGGCATGACGACGTCCGAAATAATTAAATCGACCGCGTTGCCTTCTTTTTCCAGAACCGCAAGAGCATCTTCGCCCGTCCGCGCTTCGAGGATGCTATAGCCCTTGTTGCGCAGCGCACGTGACGAGAAAACGCGCACGGCGTCTTCATCTTCGACCAGCAACACGGTACCGGCACCCGTAAGATCGGGTCCGGGTTTGTCCTCGCGCTGATCGGCCTTGGCGTCTTCGGCTTCTTCGCCTTCTGCCGGTTCATAGACGGGCAAATATACATGGATCGTGGTGCCGACGCCTACAGTGCTGTCAACGCCGATAAAGCCGTTCGTTTGCCGCACGATTCCGTAAACGGTCGATAGCCCAAGACCGGTTCCCGACCCGAGTTCCTTGGTCGAAAAGAAAGGCTCAAAAATGCGTTGAATGTTTTCGGCCGGAATGCCGCAGCCAAGATCTGAAACCTCGATCGCGACATAACGTCCCGGAGGCATGTCGTCCTGTCCGCGTAAAACGTGCGTTTCCTGCCTGTGATCGCGCGTGCGTATCGTTAAAGCCCCGCCGTTTGGCATGGCATCCCGCGCATTGACGACCAGATTGATGATAACCTGCTCAAGCTGTCCCTGATCGACCTTAACGAGCCCAACGTCGCGCCCGTGAATCATTTCGAGATTGATCTGAGCGCCAATCAAACGGCGCAACAAATTGGTCAGCTCCGACAAAACGTCCACAAGGCTTAACACCTTCGGCTGCAATGTTTGCTGGCGCGAGAACGCTAAAAGCTGCCGCACAAGGTTCGCGGCGCGATTGCCGTTTTGCTTGATCTGCGTAATATCGTTAAAGCTTTGATCGCCCGGCTTGTGACGTTGAAGAAGTAAATCGCAAAAGCCGATCATCGCTGTCAGCAGATTGTTGAAATCATGCGCGACGCCGCCTGCCAGCTGTCCGATGGCCTGCATTTTCTGCGATTGAGCAAACTGAACCTGAAGATTTTTTTGATCGGTCGCGTCGATAAAGTACAGCATCAAGCCGTTCGGATCGCCGTTCGCATTCGGCGTCTCGCCGCCGACAAGACCGAAGCGTTTGACGAAAACCTGTACGATAATCTCTCGGTCCCCCGCAATGCGGACTTCGATAGGTTTGGTCTGATCTTTACCGCTCAAAACGTCTCCAAGCTTCGCCATCATGCCGTCGCGATCCTGAGCCGCGATCAGATCCGATAAATTCGATCCCACGATATCGTTGCGCGGACGCCGAACGATGGCATGGAACGTATGATTGCATTCCATGATTTTATATCTACCATCGACAAGAAGAATTCCGATGGGCGCTTCGGCGAAAAGCCTTTGAAAGCGATGTTCAGAAACGGACAAAGCTTGTTGCCATTCGCGTTCGGGCGATTGGTCGCGCACGACAGAGCGTGTGCGCATAGATTTTCCGTCTTCGCTAACGACGATAGATTGTGTAATAGCGACGGGAAATATACTTCCGTCGCGGCGGCGCATAAGAGCTTCGCCCTGAACCTCGCCTTGAGGTTTATCTGCGATCGCAAAGGCCGCAATATCGGTAGGCAGATCGCACAAAATGTCGTGAAGGCGCACGTCGCCCTTAACAAGTTCTTCAGGCGTTGCCTGAAGCCATTCGGCGAGGGTCTTGTTGACGAAACGGAACAGCCCGTGCTGATCGACAGAATAAATGCCGATCGGCGCGTTTGCCATAAAGTCGACCAGCTTTGCCTGTTCGTCTTCCATGGCTTTTTCCATCCTGCGGCGTTCGCTGATATCGTCGAAACGCCAGTGATAGAAATTGGGATGCCCGTCAAGCGGTCGAGCGACAATGCGCCGCCATTCGATGGTTTTTTCGCCGCGCATAATGGGCAGCTCGGCAATGCCTGTATGTCCCTTTTGAAGGGTCGTGCGAAGTTGAGCAAAGCTGTTCTGGGAATCCGGCGTTGCCGAGAAGCGAACGGCCAGCGCGGCCTCTGCGTTCTGGCTGCCAAGATCGATCCATCCGCGAAAAGCGCGATTAGCAAGGACCAAAACGCCTTTTTCGTTTGTGATAAGTTGCGGCGTCAAAACGCTATGAAAAGCCTCACGAAGAAGGACTTCCTGAAGGCTTTCCGGTTTTGCGCATTTAAACAAGCGCCATGTGGCCCCAGCCGCGCCGAAAATCAGCAATCCAACAAGACCGCGAGCCCAAACGCCGACGCCGCCGGAAACGAAATAGGGCATAAGAAGAGACAGCGTTCCCAAGCCCGTCATGGCGGCGACGCCCCAAAGAGCGGAAGGCACGGCATCTTCCAAATTTTTTTTCGCCGAAGGCTTTTTAGCCTGAAGCGAGGATGATTCTGTTGTCTGCGGCACGTTCATAAAGAATCGCTAAACTTCCAAAAGGTTCCTGAGCCTTGATTTTATTGTAGAAAGTGCAACTAAAGCCAAGTTAATGAAAGATAACTTGTTCCCATTAACAGGGGCTTAACATTTTAACGAAGGTTTCCAAGAGGTCTATTGAAGGAAAAAAGCCAAAAAGAGAAAAGGGTATCAAAAAATTTGAAAAAAATATGAAAATCAAGGAACAAAGAATACAAAAGCAGGTTGACATAGGAACACCAAAAGTGCCAAAACCAAGCCTCTTTAGAGCCAATCGAGGGGCGGAGCAGCCCGCCCCAGCCTTTGCAAAGCAAAAGCGTAAATTAAAGAGCTGCCGGGCTGTAAACCGGTGGCCATTGAATATCGCGGGGTGGAGCAGCCCGGTAGCTCGTCAGGCTCATAACCTGAAGGTC
>CAYVBP010000132.1:0-3063 GCA_964449155.1 uncultured Rhodospirillaceae bacterium
CAGAATGGATAACGGGGATTCGGGCATTTTTATAAGTCCTTACAAAACCCCGCCTGCGCGGGGATGACGACGCTTTCTGAATTGAGAGTCTTTTAAAACCGCTTGGAGCGGTTCCCCATCAAGCCCCCGGCTCTGCCGGGGGTTATTATTGATTGTATCCCCTTCGCTTCGCTGCAATCCGGAATTGGCCTAACATTGTCTTGCATGGCTGGTTTCCTAAATGTTAATAAAAACCAATGACTTTTCCGTCCCCGATCCTGTCGTCTTTGAACCGCCGCCGCTGGGCTAACTTTAAGGCCAACAAGCGCGGGTTCTGGTCGTTGTGGATATTCCTTGCGCTTTTTGGCATTGCCTTGTTCGCCGAATTCATCGCGAACGACAATCCGCTGCTGATTAAGTTCGAGGGACGCTATTACACGCCGGTTTTCGTCAGTTATCCTGAAACTGCTTTTGGCGGCGAATTTGAAACCGAGACCCGTTATCGCGACCCTTATGTCAAAAAACTTATCGAGGCAAAAGGATGGATGATTTGGCCAGCGATCCGGTATTCGTACGATACGATCAATTATAACCTCGACCAGCCCGCGCCGTCGCCGCCATCTTCCGAGAACTGGCTGGGAACCGACGATCAAGGCCGCGACGTTTTGGCCCGCGTTATTTACGGCTTTCGCATATCGGTTTTATTCGGCCTTGTTTTAACAACGCTATCGTCGATCATCGGCATTGCCGCAGGCGCGGTTCAAGGATATTTCGGCGGCTTGACCGATCTTTTGATGCAGAGGTTCATCGAAATCTGGGGCGGCATGCCGGTTTTGTACCTGTTGATTATCATGGCGAGCCTCGTGCAACCGAATTTCTGGTGGTTGCTTTTGCTAATGCTGCTGTTTTCGTGGATGTCTTTGATTCACGTCGTGCGCGCGGAGTTTTTGCGCGCGCGCAATTTCGACTATGTCCGCGCAGCCAAGGCGTTGGGCGCGGGCGATGCGCGGATCATCTTCAGGCACGTTCTTCCCAACGCCATGGTCGCAATGCTGACGTTTTTGCCGTTCGTTCTTAATCAATCGATTACGACCCTCACGGCGCTTGATTTTCTGGGTTTTGGTTTGCCGCCGGGGTCGCCTTCGCTGGGCGAGCTTTTAAATCAGGGGAAAAACAATCTTCAGGCGCCTTGGCTCGGCATCAGCGCGTTTTGCGTGCTGGCATCGATGTTGACGCTGCTGATCTTTACGGGCGAAGCGGTGCGCGACGCCTTCGATCCGCGCAAAACCCTAGGCCGGAAATCATGACACTGCTGACGGTCGAAAATCTTAGCGTTGCGTTCGGCCACGACGAGCGCGCAAACGTCGTTGCGGAAAGCGTTTCTTTTTCCATCGACCGTGGTGAGACGATGGCGCTGGTTGGGGAATCCGGATCGGGAAAATCGGTTACGGCGTTATCCATTTTGCAGCTTCTGCCCTATCCTAATGCACGGCATCCAAGCGGAAGGATTGTTTTTGACGGACAGGAGATATTTTCCTTTCCTAACCCGGCTCAAGAGAGCGTTCTTCGGTCCATTCGCGGCAACCGCATCGGCATGATTTTTCAGGAGCCGATGACGTCCTTGAACCCGCTTCATACCGTTGGACGACAAATTGGCGAGACGCTGTTTCTGCACAAAAACATGGATGCCGCGCACGCGCGCAAACGAACGATTGAGCTTTTGAGGCTCGTCGCCCTGCCTGATCCGGAAAAACGGCTTGACGCCTATCCGCATGAGCTTTCGGGCGGGCAAAGACAGCGCGTCATGATCGCGATGGCCTTGGCGAACGATCCCGATCTTCTGATTGCGGACGAGCCGACGACGGCTTTGGACGTGACTGTGCAGGCGCAGATTTTGGATCTTTTAAAGGATATTCAAAAACGCCTTGGCATGGCTCTTTTGATGATTACACATGATCTCGGCATCGTGCGAAAAATCGCGGATAAAGTCTGCGTTATGCAACAGGGGAAAATCGTCGAACAAGCCCCCGTAGCGCAGCTGTTTGCGGACCCGCGGCATCCTTATACGAAAGTGCTTCTTGCCTCGGAACCAAAGGGCGACGCGCCGCCTATTCCCACCGATGCTGCGGAAATTTTACGGCTCGAAGATATAAAGGTTTTTTTCCCCATTAAAAAAGGCGTTTTCGGAAAAGCGAGGGATTTCGTCCGGGCCGTCGATGGCGTTTCCCTGTCCGTTCACGAAGGGGAAACCGTCGGCATTGTCGGCGAATCCGGCTCGGGCAAAACGACGCTGGGGCTTGCTTTGTTGCGCTTGATAAAATCGGAAGGCCGCGTCGTATTTCTGGGAAACGATGTCACGCGCCTGCCGCGCAAGGATTTTCGCAAGCTTCGCCCGTCGATGCAGGTCGTCTTTCAAGATCCCTTCGGAAGCCTTAGTCCGCGCATGTCAGCGGGAGATATTATTGCGGAAGGTCTGGACATCAACGCGCTATGCGCGACAGACGCGGAGCGCGAGACGCGCATCATGGCTGCGATGGAGGAAGTGGGGCTTGATCCGGAAACCCGCAATCGCTATCCGCACGAGTTTTCGGGCGGGCAAAGGCAGAGGATTTCCGTCGCCCGCGCTCTCGTTCTTCAGCCGAAGTTTATCGTTCTGGACGAGCCGACCTCGGCGCTTGATCGCTCAGTGCAGGC
Source organism: uncultured Rhodospirillaceae bacterium (assembly GCA_964449155.1). Taxonomy (GTDB): domain Bacteria; phylum Pseudomonadota; class Alphaproteobacteria; order UBA9219; family UBA9219; genus CAIXLI01. The sequence continues at coordinate 2,674 of CAYVBP010000132.1, forward strand.
TCAGATTGTCGAGCTTTTGCGCAATCTTCAAAAGCGCCACAAAATCGCGTTCCTTTTCATCAGCCACGATTTGCGGGTGGTTCGCGCGCTTTCTCACCGCGTCGTCGTGATGAAAAACGGCAAAGTCGTCGAACAAGGCGACGCCAAGGCTGTTTTTAGATCGCCGAAAGAGGCTTATACGAAAGCGTTATTGGCGGCGGCTTTGGATGCGCTTGGAACAAATTATTGTCATTCCAAATAACTCATACCAATCCCGGATCGCAGTGAATCGAAAGGGCACGGGGGACACAATAAAAATGCCGGAAAAGGCGGTATGGAACGGGTAACGGCAGTTCGGGCATTTTTATAAGTCCTTACAAAACCCCCGCCTCAGGCGGGGCGACTAAAGGA
>CAYVBP010000133.1:0-3061 GCA_964449155.1 uncultured Rhodospirillaceae bacterium
AAAGGAAGCACGCCCCTTGTCTAATCCTGTCGGCTTCGTTCGCCATTTCACCGCCTGCAATCGGCACGATTCCGGACATTTTGTCCCGTTTCTTATCGGCGAAAAGCGTTATGGACGAATCAAGAAAGACATCGCCGATCTGCTCTCTAAGGAAACAGCTCTATTCGAACCGGTCGCAAACGGCCTTGCCCTTGCGCCCAGATTCGACGATTTTTCCTCGCGCAGCGACGCGCTGATGCAAGCGTCGCGGCTTTTGTCGGCTCATACGGGAAAACCGCTGCGCAACGAGATGTACGCCGTCGTCGAAAACATCGGCGACGCGCCCCTTGCGCAAATCGACCGCGTGGCCGTCCCATGGTTCGGCCTCCGCGCATGGGGCCTGCACGTCAACGGCTACGTCCGCAAAAAAGACGGTCTCTATCTTTGGATCGGCGAACGCGCCGCCGACCGTCAGGTCGAGCCAGGCAAACTCGACAACCTCATCGGCGGCGGAAACCCCATCGGCATAACGCTCGAACAAAACCTGTGCAAAGAAGCTTACGAAGAAGCTGGAATTGCCCCCCACCTAGCCCAAAAAGCCAAGCTTGTTCGACCGCTAAGCTATACGCTCGAAATGCCCGATGGCCTGCGCGAAGACACGCTGTTTTTCTACGATCTCGACCTTCCGGAAGACTTCGCGCCACGCAACACAGACGGCGAAGTCGCCAAATTTACGCTTCTTCCCCTAAACGAAATCGCAGACATCGTCCGCAAAACAGACAGATTCAAATTCAACTGCCCCTTGGTCATTGCGGATTTCATGATCCGTCACAACTTCCTGACCCCCCAAGACCCCGAATACGCCGAACTACAAAAATGGCTCGCGCCCGCGCCAAAGAAAACTTATCCCGCCCAGCCTATGAAATGACCCCCTCCGTCGCACAGACGGGATGGCCTCAAACGCCCGCAATGGCCTCAGCAGGCGAACCCTGAAAGCGGAACGAACCGAAATGCGCCAAACGGCTGTTGGGATCGAGCCATATCTTGCCGCCGATATCCCTCCAGCGACGGCAAAACGTATAGTCCTCGCTCAAGTACGCCTTCGTCTCAGGCTCGATCATGCAGTCAAATAAGGCATATTGATTGGAGCTACGCTCTTTCGTCGTCGAATAGACGTGCGCGATTTCATATTTCGTGTCTGGATACGCGAAAATCATCCGCTCCAAACACGACCGCCGCAGCAGCATGAATCCGCTGCCCGCATAAACGCCTGTGATAAACCCGTTGCGATATTCCCTGTCTTTTTCGATCAGCGGGGTTCCAACGAAATGAAGCCCCGTCTGAGCAAGTTTCTCGACATCCATATCGGGCGACATTTTCTCTTTCGCCTGCGCCCAGTCGTAATTCTTGACCGGATACATGCCTGCGACCAAATCATGATCGAACTTCAGCATGCGATGGACATCTTCGGGATAAAAAGAAATATCCGCGTCGATAAACATCAAATGCGTCGCTTGCGGCATATCAAGAAACGTCGCCACAAGCTTGTTGCGGCTGCGCGTAATCAGCGAATCCCCGCCCAGCAAGGCAAGACTCACATCGAAATCGTTGCGCGAGGCATACCCCATCAACTGAATAACGGATTCCATATAGCCCTGAAAAACCTGCCCGCCATAGCACGGCGTCGCGATAAGGATAAAAGGCCTCATCTCACCCCTTTCGCCGATCGCGCAACGCTTGCCGATAGGCCTCCATATCCGCGATCGGCTTTCGCGCAACGCCTGATTTCATGGCAGCTTCGGCAACAGCAACCGAAACGCGCTCAATCAGTCTTGGATCGAAAGGGGTCGGAATCAGATAGCCGGGACCAAACGCCAGCTTCCGGCCTCCATAAGCCGCCTCAACTTCGGCAGGCACAGGCTCGCGCGCAAGGCCAGCCAAGGCATGCGCGGCGGCAAGCTTCATGTCGTCGTTAATCTTGGCCGCGCGGACATCCAACGCCCCACGGAAAATGTATGGGAATCCAAGAACATTGTTGATCTGGTTCGGATAGTCCGAGCGCCCCGTCGCGACAATCGCGTCGGCCCGAGCCGCCAGCGCCTCCTCAGGCGAGATTTCTGGCATCGGATTGGCCATCGCAAAAATTATAGGCTTAGGAGCCATGTCCTTAATCATCGCCTGCGTTAACGCGCCTTTTGCCGAAAGCCCGACAAAAACATCCGCGCCCTTAAGCGCCTCGGTCAAAGTCCGCGCAGGCGTTTCAATCGCATGCTCTTCCTTCCATTGATTCATATTGTTGGCGCGACCCTTGTAAATCGGGCCGCCCGTATCGCACACGATCACGTTTTCATGCCTGACGCCAAGTTTCTTGAACAGCTTCACGCACGCCAAAGCCGCGGCCCCCGCGCCGTTAACGACCATCTTAATGTTTTCAAGCTTGCGCCCAGTCAAGCTAACGGCATTGATAAGCCCGGCAGCCGCGATAATCGCAGTCCCATGCTGATCGTCGTGAAAAACGGGGATATCCATCATGTCGCGCAGCCGCTGCTCGATCACAAAGCACTCAGGAGCCTTAATATCCTCAAGATTGATCCCGCCAAACGACGGCCCCAAAAACCGGACGCAATTAACAAATTCCTCGATATTTTTCGTATCGACCTCAAGATCGATCCCATCGACATCGGCGAATTTCTTGAACAAAACAGCCTTGCCTTCCATGACGGGCTTTCCAGCCAACGCGCCCAAATCGCCGAGTCCCAAAACAGCCGTGCCGTTCGAGATAATCGCGACAAGATTTCCACGCGCCGTATAATCGTAAGCCAGATCCGGATTCTCCTGAATCTTCAGGCACGGAACCGCGACGCCCGGCGTATAGGCCAGCGACAAATCGCGCTGCGTAGCCATGGGTTTTGTCGGAACAACCTGAAGTTTTCCGGGCCTTCCTTGCTTGTGATAGGCAAGAGCTTCTTCGTCGGTAGCGGGCGTGTGCGATTGAGTCATTTTTCGAAACTTCGTTAATAGTTACAGATAATACCAATCCCGGATCAAAATGAAGCAAAGGGGACACAATAAAAATGCCCGA
>CAYVBP010000134.1:0-3058 GCA_964449155.1 uncultured Rhodospirillaceae bacterium
ATGACGTCCTTCACTCACTCGGATGTATAACTTCCTTTAGTCGCCCCGCCTGAGGTGGGCATTTTTATTGTGTCCCCCGTGCCCCGAATCTTTTAGGCATTTTTTTGCCCCTCCTTCGCGCGGGAGATTGGCTGGGCGTTTCCGCGCCTCAATTCAATAATTTCTTGCCATTAGCGGGCTTTTGGCGAAAGTTGATAAGGGCGATTCGGAGGGGTGCATGGATACGATCATCAACTCTTTGTTTGGACATCAGACGATGCAAGCTATCGTTGTCGAAATCGGCGCAGTCATTAGCATTATATCCGCTTTGTTCTTGGGGCTTTTTGTCGGTTACGAACGCTCTTATAGAGGCCGCGCGGCTGGTATGCGCACGTATGGGCTTGTGTGCATGTCTTCGTGCGCGTTGACCGTCGTCGCGTCGCATCCGGAAATTTGGTTCGCAGGACATACGGCGGACATGGTTCGGTACACGGATCCGGGCCGCGTCATTCAGGGGATTACGACCGGAATTGGTTTTCTTGGCGCGGGCGTTATTATGCGCGATGGGCTAAATATTAGCGGGTTGACAACTGCCGCTTCGATTTGGACCGTCGCCGCTATTGGCGTTCTGGTCGGCATGGGGTTTTACGGTCCGGCAATCGCGCTGTCGGTTATTGCGACCATTTTTATGATGTGGGGAGGAAAGATCGAAAATTTTCTTCCGGTCCGCCATGCCGTCGCGGTGACTCTGCAATTCGATAAGTATGTCAATGTTTCGGATATCGACGTTTTCAAGCTTATTCGAACGCAGGGATATGACGTCGCCGAGGGGTCGTTTTCAATTTGTCAGCGTGAGGACAAGCTGGAGTGGCGTTTTGTCGCTGTTTCACAGGGTAAGCGCAGTGGCGCGACGCTGATTAAGCTTTGCGATTGCTTGAGATTTGCAAGAGGTATTCAGGATTTTCATCTGAGCCACGCGCGGAATTGATTTTTCCGCGCCCTTGCGCATAACAGCCAGACACTGTACTATGAAAACCTCAGTTTTTGCCGAGATTCCAACTGGATTCCTGCGTTTGCGGGGGGACGACCGTTTTTAAAATGGGAGTCAGGTCATAGAGTCTTGGTATCATATCGATGATAATTTTTGTTTTTGTCTTGGGGGGCGCACATGAAGGTTCTGGTTGTCGGAAACGGCGGACGCGAACACGCGATTTGCATGGCCGTTGCAAAGTCTCCGCTTTGCGAAAAGCTTTATTGCGCTCCGGGAAACGCGGGCATTGAGGCCGTCGCGGAATGTTTGCCCGTTAGGGCGGAAGACGTTTCGAAGCTTGTCGAAATCGCTCGGCAAAAGGCTATCGACTTTGTGATTGTCGGGCCGGAGGTTCCTTTGTCGCTTGGACTCGTCGACGAGTTGGCAGCGCATAAGATCCTTGCTTTCGGACCGACAAGGGATGCGGCGGAAATTGAAAGCTCCAAAGGATTTATGAAAGATCTTTGCGCCCGCGCCGGTGTGCCGACGGCAAGCTATAAGCGCTTTACAAATGCGGAAAAAGCGCGCGATTACGTTCAAAAACAGGCTATGCCCATCGTCATTAAGGCCGATGGACTGGCTGCCGGCAAAGGCGTCACGATTGCCGCCACGGCAGACGAGGCGATTGCCGCCATTAATGCCGCGATGGTCGATAAGGCCTTCGGGCAGTCCGGCGCAAGCGTCGTTATTGAAGATTTTATGGACGGGCAGGAAGCGAGTTTCTTCGCTTTGTGCGATGGGAAGAGTTCGCGCTTTTTCGCTACGGCTCAGGACCATAAGGCTGTTTTTGACGGAGACAAAGGGCCTAACACGGGCGGTATGGGCGCTTATTCACCCGCACCGATGATCGACGACGCTATGAAGTCCCGCATATTGAAGGAAATCATCAATCCGACCGTGGCGGAAATGAAGAATATGGGGCGGCCTTTTACGGGCATGCTGTATGCCGGTCTGATGATGACAAAGGCGGGACCGCGACTGGTTGAATACAATGCTCGTTTCGGAGATCCGGAAGCTGAGGTTATTATTCCGTTGTTAAAATCAGATTTGCTGGAGGTTTTGCATGCCTGCGTTACTGGAAAGCTTCACGAGGTCGATTTGGATTGGGATAAAGGTGCTGCTTTGGGCGTCGTTATGGCGACACGCGGTTATCCGGGGAACTATTCGAAGGGAAGCATTATCCGCGGGCTTGATAAGGCCGCAAAAGTGCCGAATGTGACCGTTTACCATGCGGCTACGGCCCGGAACGCCTCGGGAGATATAACATCCAACGGCGGGCGTGTTTTATGCGTGACTGCCGTTGCGCCAAGTATTGCAGAGGCCCAAAAACAGGCCTATTTAGGCGTCGACAACCTCGATTGGAGCGAGGGTTTTAGTCGCCGCGATATCGGTTGGCGCGCGCTGGATGGAAAAAAGGGGTAAGATTTGCGCTAATCTCTTGGACTTGGCTGGGTATTTTTGATATCCCGTTAATTCTTTTCTGCGTGGGCCTGTAGTTCAGCGGTCAGAACGCACCGCTCATAACGGTGTTGTCGCAGGTTCGAATCCTGCCGGGCCCACCATTCTACGCCGGGTACGTTCCGGACACATAGGTAACAGAATGTACCTAAGACATAGGTATAGCCAATCCAATATAAAATGATTATAATAGGGGAATGACATACCCTCTGAAGTTTCGCCAACAAGTGCTGACCATTCGAGAGAAGGAAGGCCTGACAATAGCCGAGGTGGCGGCTCGGTTTGCCTCGGTCGTTATCTTGGATAACGCCACTTTCCACAAAAGACCCGATATTCCGGCCCTCATTCGAAACGCAGGACACTCCCTTGAATTTCTTCCGCCCTACAGCCCTGACCTTAATCCTATCGAGCATAAATGGTTCGAGGCAAAAGCCCAGAGAAAACGATCCCGTTGTTCCGTTGATCGCCTTTTCTCTTCCTCTTTTTGAATCATTTTATACAGGATCAGCTATACCAATCCCGGATCGCAGTGAATCAAGGGCACGGGGGACACAATAAAAATGCCGGAAAAGGCGGTATGGAACGGGTAAC
>CAYVBP010000135.1:0-2775 GCA_964449155.1 uncultured Rhodospirillaceae bacterium
CTTCGCGGGGATGACGACGCTTTCTGAATTGAGAGTCTTTTAAAACCGCTTGGAGTGGTTTCCCATCAAGCCCCCGGGGGTTAGTGATCTGTGTCCCCGTCGCTTCAGTGTGATCGGGAATTGGTATAAGGCCGTACTCTCCTTATTCGCTTCGCAACGCCTGAGGCACGCCTGCGGCTGAAAGATTGCGCGCGGTATCGAGGAACGCATCCACGCTCATCGTTCCCAAATCGCCTTTTTCGCGGCAACGCAGGGCAATTAAGCCTTTTTCCCGCTCCTTGCGTCCGACGACGATAGCGTAAGGGATCTTCATCATCTGGGAATCCCTGATCTTCGACTGCATGCGATCCGGCCGTTCGTCAACCTCGACACGAATTCCATTATCCTTCAGCTTACGCGCTACGTCGTGCGCATAGGGCAGAACGTCGTCCGTAATCGGAACGATCGTCGCTTGCACAGGTGCCAACCAAAATGGAAACGCGCCCATATAATTTTCGATCAGCATGCCGATAAAGCGCTCGACACTTCCGAAAAGCGCGCGATGGACCATAAAGGGCCGATGCTGCTGCCCGTCCGGGCCTGTGTATTGAAGGTCGAAACGCTCCGGCAAATTGAAGTCGAGCTGAACGGTGCTCAGTTGCCATTCGCGGCCCAGCGCATCCGTGACTTTAAGGTCGATCTTCGGTCCATAGAAAGCGCCGCCGCCATGATCGAATTTCGTGGTCAGTTTCGCTTCTTCGACCGCGCGAACCAAGGCGTTGGTCGCGATCTCCCAATCGGCGTCGTCGCCGATGGATTTCTCCGGCGGCCGCGTCGAGACATACGCCGTGAAATTGTCGAGCCCAAACGTGCGTAAAATATAAAGAGAGAATTGAAGCGCGCGCGAAATTTCCTTTTCGATTTGGTCTTTCGTGCAGAAAATATGCGCGTCGTCCTGCGTAAACCCGCGAACGCGCGTCAATCCGTGCAACGCGCCGCTAAATTCGTACCGATAAACCGTTCCAAATTCGACCATGCGGATCGGAAGTTCCCGGTAAGTCCGCGTCCGCGCCTTATAGATGTGCGTATGGAAAGGGCAGTTCATCGGCTTGATGAAATACTCTTCCTCGTCGATTTTCATCGGGCTGTACATGTTCTCCCGGTAAAAACCCAAATGCCCCGACGTCTTCCATAAATTCGCCTTGCCGATATGGGGCGTAAAGACGAAATCGTAGCCGTTCATCCGGTGCGCTTCCTTGCTGAACTGCTCGGCAAGGTAACGCACCATGCCGCCCTTGGGGTGCCAAAGGATCAACCCCGCGCCCACTTCGTCGGCCGTTGAAAACAGCTCCAACTGCTTGCCCAAAAGACGATGGTCGCGCTTCTTCGCCTCTTCGACCATGGCCAGATACCTGTTAAGGTCTTCGGCGCATTTCCAAGCCGTCCCATAAATGCGCTGGAGCATCGGCCGCGTGCTGTCTCCCCGCCAATACGCGCCTGCGAACGAAAGAAGCTTGATCCCGTCGGCAGGAATAAACTTTGTTTCGGCGACATGGGGCCCTTGGCACAAGTCCGTAAAATCCCCATTGGTATAAACACTAAGCGTGGCCGAGGGATTGGCCTTCAAAATGTCGTCGATAATCTCCAGTTTATAAGGCTGATCCGCGAACAGCTTGCGCGCCTCGACCGAAGATACCTCCTTGCGGACGAACGGATGATTGACCGAGAGGACTTCGCGAATATGCGCCTCAATCTTAGCAAGATCGTCCGGAATCAAAGGACGAGGCAAATCGAAATCGTAATAAAACCCGTTTTCGATCGAAGGCCCGATGGCAAATTTAGCGGAAGGAAATTCTTTGCGAACGGCCTGAGCCAAAACGTGCGCTGCCGAGTGGCGAAGGCAACTAAGATCGTCGACGGTATTTGTATTTTCCGGCATGATGTTCCTGTAACTATCTGAAAATTGTCGTATTTATAGGCGAGCCATTCTTTCAAAGGCTTCGACGGGCGAAAGTATGTCAATTTTCTTGCGGCACAGTCAATAAGAAGTTCCCATTTTTCAGGGCAAAACTCTATTGAGACCTTTGTTTTCCGTTTTTTGCGGCCAATTTGGCCGCAGCGGCGGCGAAAAAGGCCAAGGCAAGAGACGCGACGATGTTCCAATTCGCCATCGAAAGCCCGCAAAGCGTCCACGGAATTTCGTCGCATGGAGGGCTTTCGGAACTTAAAAGAGCGCGGCGCAGATCTTCGACAGAATCTCCCTTAATCTCTTCTCCCATGCAGGCTAAGGGGCTTTCCCACCAATGCCGTTCGACGCCCGAGTGAACGGTCGCAAACCCGGCGCTGACAAGGAACGTCAAGGCGCATAAAGCCAGAAGAACGATCGTTTGGCGTTTATAAGGGCGCCAAGCAAAACACAGAAGAGACAGCGCGGCGACGACCCCATAGGGATAGCGCTGCCAAATGCAAAGGTCGCAGGGCGGGACGTTAAACCCCATCTGCATGGTCAAAGCAAAAGCTACCGAGCCGATTCCCGAAAGGAACAGCAGCTGAGCCGCCACAGGCATCGACAGCGCCTTTTTAACGAAAGGGGTCGCCCGGTCAAAGAGAACAGAAAAACGATCCATGTTATTCCTCCATTCAACATATAATAAACGAAGTTTCGCTCACTTCAAGGGCGGGACACGGGGGACACAATAAAAATGCAGGAAAAGGCAGTGCGGAACGGAGAACCGCAGTTTGGGCATTTTTATTGTGTCCCCTTCGCTTCACTTTGATCCGAGCTTGATATAAATA
>CAYVBP010000136.1:0-2769 GCA_964449155.1 uncultured Rhodospirillaceae bacterium
CCGCGTTAGGTGCTGCCCGTCTAGTCTCTACACCTTCCTGATTGCTCAGGCTTGGCTCGGGATTGCCGTTAAAGGTTTCCCCGAATTTGGGCAGTTCTACATCTCCGGTTTCCCGAAGAGCACTCAAAGTTGGTTTAAGTCCGTTGCGTCTACCAGTTCCGCCACACCCGCAAACCGCTCGATATATAGCGTCTCCGTTTGCATTCGCCAACCATGATAATGCCATAAAAGGCTAATTTTCTTCGATTTCAAAAGGAATAATTCGTTTCTTTTCTGTTTCAGGCTTATGGAAATTATGCCAAAAACGCCTAGTAATTGAAAACGAAGGGTTGCTTGACCTGTGTTCTTGAATTCAAGCTATCCCGCCATTTCTCAAAAATTTCATTTTCTGTGTCTCTGGCTTTCGTAACGATGCCTCGTGTGCCAGACGAAACCCCATAATATTTCTCGGCCTCTTTGCGACACGGAGCTGGCCCCTTGCCAACTTGGGCACAACCCAATCTAAGAATATAATCGGCGAATTTTCTTACCTCTTCGTCGCTTTCGGCAAGAACAAATGTCGTCAGCATTTTTTCAACGGTGGGCGAAAAATAACTATACTTGATATTGTTTTGCGCATAGTAGCGCGAAGGAACCGCAGTTGCTTCGCAAATCGGCATCGTAATTATCCGCTCAATATCGGCTAGCCTGATTATTTTGAAAGATTGTCGATCAATCTGTAAAAATTCCTTGTTAAGCACGCGATTTACAGAACGCTCAAATGTATCAATTCCCTTCTCGACTTGTTCCGCATGTTCAATAAACTTTTCTCGTTGAGAATTTGTCAAAAGTATTTTCCTAAAAAGCATGTATATCTCCAAATATTCAGCGCTTCGCGAATACAACATATTTCCCCGTATTTTCTCATAGGGTCAAGTGCGTTAATACTTTCAAAATTATACGAACGGCCCACAAGTAACCTGTTAATAGCCTGTAAGAACAAGCATATTCATGCTTGAAGTGCTCAGAAGCATCGGTATGATAAGCGTTTCTTAAACTTTAACGTTTGGTGCGCTGTGTCCGATAATAAGGAATTTTCGTCATCCTCCGCTTCCGTTCTTAAGGATACCCCGGCAACCGCCAAGCCCGACGGGCTTTGGGTCGGGAAAGTCGCGGACAAGGTTTTGGCCGAGTTTCCGAACGAAGCCGTTTATACTTGCGCCGCAGGCATCAGCCCTTCAGGCATCGTTCATTTTGGAAACTTCCGAGATGTCGCGACCTCGCTCGCCGTTATGCAAGAGCTTATCGCGCGCGGTAAAAAGGCGCGTCTTTTATTTTCGTGGGACAATTACGACAGGCTTCGGAAGGTTCCCGTCGGTGTCGATCCTTCCTTCGCAAAATATATCGGAATGCCGTACACGTCCGTTCCGGACCCTGAAGGCAAGGAAGAGTCCTATGCCCGCCACTTCGAAGTCGAGTTCGAGGAATCAATTAAAGAGCTCAACATCCCTCTCGAATACCGCTATCAGACAAAAGAATACACCTCGGGACGCTATGCCGAGAAAATGGCCTTCGTTCTTCAAAACCGAAGGAAAGCCGCAGAGATCCAGCTCCAGTTCAAAACGGACAAAGGAAATCAGGCCAAAGGTATCGACCCTGAAGAATATCTCGAAACCTATTATCCGGTCACCGTCTATTCACGCTTTTCAGGAACAGACAAAACCCAAGTCCGGTCCTACGACGGCGGCACAAAGCTGACGTATCGATGTCTTGTCACCGACAGGGTCGAGCAAATCGATTTCAAAGAAACCCCTATCGTCAAGCTTCCGTGGAAACTCGACTGGCCAATGCGCTGGGGCGAAGAAGGCGTGAATTTTGAACCCGGCGGCAAGGATCACGCGACGCCCGGCGGCAGCTATGACGTTTCGGCCACCGTTTCGCGCGAGCTTTTTGGTCGCAAGCCCCCCGTCTTTCAAGGCTATCAATTCGTCGGCATTCAAGGCGTCAAGGGCGGCAAGATGTCAGGATCGAAAGGCGGCGCGGTTTCCCCAGCCATGCTGCTTGAAATCTACGAACCCACGTTGCTTAAGTGGCTTTATATGCGCCGATCGCCGACCCAAAGTTTTAATCTGGCGTTCGATACCGAAGTGTACCGCCAATACGACGAATTCGACCGCGAAATCGCCGCATTTCAGCGCGGCGAGGCCTCGCCCGCACAAGAAAAGATTCTTCAGTTCAGCGGCGTGACAAAGGACCGCCCTGCCCCGCTTGCCTTTAAACAAGCCGTGGCGCTTGGCCAGATCACCCAATGGCAATCGGAAAAACTGCTCGAACTGGCCGAAAAATCGGGCATTTCATGCAGCGCCTCTTCCATCGCCGCGCGCCTGCCAAAAGCCAAAGCGTGGCTCAACACCTATAACCCCGAAGAAATCATCGCCTTGCGCGAAACGCCGAACGCGGAATATATCGCAACGCTAGACGACAAGCGCAAAAGCCAAATCTCAAAGCTTAGCGACTTTTTAAAAGGCGAGATCTCTTCTGTCGCCGCGCTTGACGAGATGCTCTACAGCATCCCCAAAGATCCGGCATTGACGGAAAAAGAATTGAAAACCGCCCAACGCGGTTTTTTCAAAGATGTCTATATGCTTCTGATCGGCAAGGATACAGGCCCTCGCCTATCGACCTTTCTATGGGCAATCGATAGAGCAGCGACGCTGAAACTTCTCGGGCCTTTTTAATCAATAACCCCCGGCAGAGCCGGGGGCTTGATGGGGAACCGCTCCAAGCGGT
>CAYVBP010000137.1:0-2619 GCA_964449155.1 uncultured Rhodospirillaceae bacterium
GGTTCCCCATCAAGCCCCCGGCTCTGCCGGGGGTTATTGATTGTGTCCCCTTCGCGTCACTTTGATCCGAGATTGGTATCAGTCTCCACTTGGCAAAATCTGCGAATGCTTTAGACTTAGGCCCATGAGAATCTTCTCCGGCGTCTTTGGGCTTATCGTCCTTGCGTTCGTCTTGTCTTTCGCGGTGTCGAACAGGCAGGACGTTATCGTCGCGCTATGGCCATTCGACGGGATGAGGCAAGTTCCGTTGTTCACGGTCGGGCTTGTGCCTTTAGGGATGGGACTTATCGTGGGCGGAATGATCGGTTGGGTGACAAGCTTGCCGCATCGCCTCAAAGTCCGCCGTCTGAACAAAGAGCTTGGCGCATTGAATGTGAAAATTGGCGAATTGCAGCAAAAAGCCGACATCTGCCGAAAAGACGCAAAGTCGTATTCGTTTTTCCGGCGTCGTGGATAAAGTTTTTCAAGGAGAACGCGTGAGCGTCGACGTAAAAATCTGCGGTCTATGCGACGCCGGATCGGTCGATGCGGCCGTCGCAGGCGGTGCCGCGTTTGCTGGATTTGTTTTCTTTCCAGGCTCCCGGCGCGTAATCGACGCGTCTGCGGCGGCGGACTTGATCGCGCGAATTCCTTTTTCAGTCGTTCCGGTCGGGCTGTTCGTCGATCCGTCCGACGACGACATCCGGCGTGTGATGAACGTCGCGCCGATTCGCGCCGTTCAGCTTCACGGTTCCGAAACCACGGAAAGAGTTACCGCCGTAAAAGCTTTCACGGGATTGCCCGTCATCAAAGCCATAGGGGTCGCCTCGACGCAAGACGTCATGGACGCAAAAGCCTTTGAGTCCGTCGCTGACTATCTTTTATTTGACGCAAAGCCTCAAGGATCGGCATACGGCGGGCAGGGTCGGCCTTTCGACTGGTTGGCGTTAAAAACCGCGTCGTTTACCAAACCGTGGCTGCTGGCCGGAGGCCTTCATCCCGGCAATGTGTCCGAGGCCGTCGCGGCGACAGGGGCGCGAATTCTCGACGTTTCGTCGGGGGTTGAAGATGAAACAGGCAGGAAGTCGCCCGAGAAAATTAAAGAATTCCTTAAAGAAGCGGCCAAGGCGGGCATTGGACGCTAAACCAGTTATTAACGTAAGAATGGTAAGAGTTCCGGTCGTTCCTAACGGGAAACCTCATGCGTATCTGGGAATTCAACGATAAAAAAGAAACGCCCTCGGATCTTGTCCGCGAACAGGATTTCGTCATGCGCGTCCGGCACATGCAGCGGTCGGGCACGCCGTGTCTTATCTTGAATTTCGTCCTTACGGCCATCGACAGCTTGGTTGCGCAAGCGCCCGCGATGGAATCGGCGCAGAAAAAACTGAAAGAACACGCCCAATCGACGCGCGGCACATATTTCGAAATGTCAAACGGCGACGTTTTTATCGCATGGGAAAATCCCGGCGAAGCGCGCCTTGTCGCCAACCGCGCCATCGACGCCGCATTGTTCGATTGCAAGGCCAACGCGAACAAATTTCTTTTACCATTCAGGCTTCCGGAAAATTACGTTTTGTTGCGTGAACGCATGAACGCTTATGTCGAAGATGTGCGCACGCGGGCTGCGGCGAATGTCGTGGCCGAAAAAGTCGACGAAACGGGCGGACGCCTGACGGCCAAGAACGTCGAGCAGATCGAGCGAATCCTTGTCGAAACGGACGTTCGCCGATACGGACGTTCGCAAAATATCTACACCGACGCCAAGACCGGCTGGATGCAGGTGGCCGAGGAATATTTTTTCAGCTTCGAAGAACTTCGGCGCGAAAACTTTCCCAAGCTCGATGTCGCGGGCGCCGGGCATTTCTTTTTTGCCATTTGCGCGATGCTCGATCAAAAGCTGCTGGCGGCGATAACCACATCGTACAATACGATCGCGGGCCGGACGATCAACATGAATTTATCCATCGACTCGGTGATGGAATCCGTCTTCACGCAATTTGTCCGAAGCGTGCCCAAAGATCGGCGCAACTTGATCGGGTTCGAACTTCATTGCGGCGATCTATTTTACGACCTGTCGATGACGCTGGATGCGATCACGCTATTGCGGCGCGAAGGATTTCGCGTGTCGGTCGACGGCATGGCGCCGAACATGGCCGCGTATATCGATTTTGGGAAGCTTCCGGTCGATTGGATAAAAGTTAAGTCGAACAAAGACAGCGTTCCAGATCTGAAAGATCCCGCGATCCGGAAAGAGCTGGAAAAAATCCCGGCCCATAAGCTGATATTCTACCGCTGCGACACCGAACAAGCCCTTGCCGTTGGCCGTGACATGGGGGTTGGCATGTATCAAGGATGGCTTATCGACGATCTCGTCGCAAAAGGGAAAAAATCTCCGTAAGTACCCTTTGCCCATTCTATTGCCGTCTCCCGCACCTCCTCCGTCATCCCCATTCTTTTTTTCGTCATCCCCGCGCCTCTTCCGTCATCCCCGCGAAGGCGGGGATCCAGTTGAAATCTCAGCAAAAACTAAGCAAAGGGGACACAATAAAAATGCCCGAACCGCCGTTACCCGTTCCATACCGCCTTTTCCGGCATTTTTATAGCCCCCCGTGCCCTTTCGATTCACTGCGATCCGGG
>CAYVBP010000138.1:0-2587 GCA_964449155.1 uncultured Rhodospirillaceae bacterium
CTGAATTGAGAGTCTTTTAAAACCGCTTGGAGCGGTTCCCCATCAAGCCCCGGCTTTGCCGGGGGTTATTGATTCAATCGGCGCTTGTGAACAGAAAACTTTTTTCGTTACGGTTGCACACCCATGTTAGCAAACGAAATAAAATAACAATTTTGGCAAATTTATTGTTCTTTTTTGTTTTTATTCGTTGACTTTGAATTATTTGCATGCAGAATTAAGAAACTACATAACTTAGTAAGGCTATGGGCTTTTTATAGAAAATATAATGAGCACTCAGGAAGTTTTTCAAACGCAACAGGATTTACTTATCCTCGATCTTCTCGAAGATCCTAGTTATTTGCGTTCTCTTATAAAAAATTACTTTTCCATCGCGTCGCGCGACTCCTTTAATAGAGCGGCCTTTAATAATAATCGCAAAGAACTTCCCGTTTTTAGGGCAGTCTTTTTAGATATCGATGCGACAATGTTTCCATCCTATTGGTCATTGATGGCTTTAAAACATTTCTCGGTTGCCGCTGCAGAGGCAGAAGAGAACAAGATAAAAAATAGTCACCTCGCGCATAGAAACGTTGCAACCCCTAAAACTCCCGATCCTAAGGCAGACGCTTATAAAAGAGTCGGTTTGCCCGAAGAGGCTTTCCCTTATTTTAGAAATCTTCTCCTTTATATTAAAGATAATAAGCTGTTTCAGGACCTCCTTCATCATCCGGAAAAAACGCTGAAGGACATCGAAGCAAAGCTTTTTGACAGCGACGTTCATTATCGCGATAGAGACGTTCAAGATTGCATCAGGAAATCTTTTGAACCTTTCTTTGGGTTGAAAAAATTCCTTCATACCGCGCGCGAAATGGGCACGCCTGTTTATTTATATACGAACACAGGCCCAGCCGACGCCGTATATAGATTGGAACATGGCGGCATCGAGCCGGATACGATTACGAAGATTATTTCCAAGGGAACGAATAACGTTCCGCAAAACAGCCCTTATTTCGATAAGGTTTCGACATACAAAGCATGCAAGCCGAACCCCGAACCTATCGAAGCTGTCGTTAAAGAACTTGGCCTTACTTATAAGGATGTCATTTTTATCGGCGATCACGTCAAGGATCTTTGCTGCTGCGCGCCCTTGGGCGTTCCTTTCGCCCTTCATGTCACAGGATCGGTGCATGCATCGAAGTGCAATGGCATGAACAAACTTTTGCGCGACGATCCCGATTTGGGAATGGCGGAATTTGTCAATGGCGGAAAACTTAAAGACATCATTGCCCTTCGCCATGGCTTCAACACCTTAAACATGCGCATCGGAAAAGAATTCCAACTTGCCTCGCCGTCAAACGGCGTCGCAACGATTGCGCCCTTTCCTCCAAACAGGCGAAGAAAACTTTCGCCCATATATCGCCAAGTTCGTGGACGACACTTTACTTAATTCCACCGGCATCTTTGGCCCAAAAACTGCATATTGATCCCGAATCGAATCATTGCCTTTCAGGTGATTCGCATGTTCTATACGTTAACGTCTTCTTAAAAGGGACTTTTGTTGTGAACGAAAAGTTTGCCGAGTTAGGCTCGCCCCGCCGTATTTGGGCCGTTTCTGCCGTGCATGGAGATGTCGACCGTTTGACGACGCTGCATGATTATATTGCTTCGCGTTTTTCCGTTCGCGATCGCCTGATATACCTTGGCAACTATATGGGCGTCGAATCCCGCGACAATGCCGCGGTTATGGAAGAATTGTTGCTCTTCCGCTCGGCGCTTCTTTGCAAGACGGGCATCGATGCTTCGGATATCGTTTATTTGCGCGGACCGGCTGAGGAGGCTTGGCAGCGGCTTTTGCGCCTTCAATTTGCTCCCCTGCCCCATCAGTCGCTTGAAAAACTTTTGGCGTCGGGCGTCGAGTCTTATTTGAGGCTATACGGCATCAGCGTTACGGATACGCGCTCTATCGCGCGCGCCGGAAGCCTTGCCATTACGCGCTGGACGAACAATCTTCGCTCTTTACAACGCAATGCGCCCGGACATGAAAAGCTAATGTTTGCGATGCGTCGCGCGGCTTATACTCAAGCCTCGGCGGATCAAAAGCGCGTGCTGTTCGTTCCCGCCAGCTTCGATCCGACACGATCCCTTGACGATCAAGGCGAGTCTTTGTGGTGGACGGCCGCGCCGTTCCGCGTGACAGGAAAGGCTCAGGCTTCTTTTGGCCGTATCATTCGCGGATTCGATTCAGTCAATGGCGGTGCCGATCTCGACGATGCCGCCGTTACGCTGGACGGTGGATGCGGACGCGGTGGACCGCTCGTTTGCGGGTGTTTTTCGGGCACAGGAAAACTGATCGAGTTGGTCGTAGCTGGAACCCACGGCGCGTTGGAGGCCGTTCCTTACGAACGCGAAGCGGCAAATGATTTCCATCTTACGCAACCGGCGCAGGAACAGCCCGCTTTGGCCCCTGTCTCAGTCGTGGCCTCGCAAGCCGCAGATCAGCGCCATGCGGCGAACGCCTGATCTTTTTTAGCTCGCGCAAACGGACAAAAGCGTTTCGGGCATTTTTATAAGTCCTTACAAAACCCCCGCCTCAGGCGGGGCGACTAAA
>CAYVBP010000139.1:0-2491 GCA_964449155.1 uncultured Rhodospirillaceae bacterium
TTCCTTTAGTCGCCCCGCCTGAGGCGGGGGTTTTGTAAGAACTTATAAAAATGCCGGAAAAGGCGGTATGGAACGGGTAACGGCGGTTCGGGCATTTTTATTGTGTCCCCTTTGCTTCATTTTGATCCGGGATTGGTATTATTTGACGTTTTCGGCATTAGAAATCAATAAGATCTGCGCTCAGGCAGTTTCATTATAGCCCCGACGGTCGCGGAAGATTTAACCAATTAAGTGGTTTTCCTTCTTGCTTCCCTCCACGTCTTTGCTCTATAGAAGCCGCTTCCGGCAGTGTGCCGGAAACAAAGGAGACGCATCCGGAATTTGTCGAGGCCTAGCTTTCAGCCCTTTTCCGGAAATTTCTTTGTCCCTGACAAGGCTCCTCGCCCACGCGCGGAGCGAATAGAGAAAGCATTGCAGGCAGCGAAACTCGCTTTTCGCGCCTGACATCCCCTAAGAAAGAGAAAAAATTATTATGGCTCGCTCCAAGAAAAACGAAAACTCGACGGCCGTCGCCGCCGAGCCGCCCGCCGCAGGCAGCTTTGCCGAAATGCTCGATCAGGCTTTCGGCAAGACCGGCAGCCTCGAAGGCAATGTCGTCAAGGGCATAATTGTCGGAATCGAAGGCGATTGCGCTGTCATCGATGTCGGTTTGAAATCCGAAGGCCGTGTGCCTTTGCGCGAATTTGCGATCAATGGCGTCGCTGCGGACCTTAGTGTCGGCGACACGGTCGAAGTCTTTCTCGAACGCATGGAAAGCCGCGAAGGCGAAGCCGCTTTGTCCCGCGAAAAAGCCAAGCGCGAAGAAAGCTGGATCGTCTTGCAGCAGTCGTTCGAAAAGCAGGTTCACGTTACAGGCGTCATCTTCGGCCGCGTCAAGGGCGGCTTTACGGTCGACCTTAACGGCGCGACGGCGTTCTTACCCGGATCGCAAGTTGACATTCGCCCCGTGCGCGATGTCACGCCGCTGATGGGAACCCCACAACCCTTCCAGATTTTAAAAATGGACCGCGCGCGCGGCAATATCGTCGTTTCGCGCCGCGCCGTTTTGGAAGAAAGCCGCGCCGAGGCCCGCACGGAACTCGTCGCCAACCTCAAGGAAGGCCAAGTGCTTTCGGGCGTCGTCAAGAACATCACCGACTACGGCGCATTCGTCGATCTGGGCGGCGTCGATGGCTTGTTGCACGTCACCGATATCGCGTGGAAGCGCATCAACCATCCGTCCGAAGTCCTGCAAATCGGCCAACAGGTCAACGTGCAGGTCATTCGCTTTAACGCCGAAACCCAACGCATCAGCTTGGGCATGAAGCAGCTCGAATCCGATCCGTGGGAAGGCGTCGTTGCCAAGTACCCCGTCGGGCTTAAGCTTAAGGGCCGCGTCACGAACATCACCGACTACGGCGCGTTCGTCGAACTCGAACCCGGCATCGAAGGCCTTGTGCACGTTTCCGAAATGTCGTGGACGAAGAAGAACATTCCCCCCGGCAAGATCGTGTCGCAAAGCCAGGAAGTCGAAGTTATGGTTTTGGACATCGACCTTCAGAAACGCCGCATCAGCTTGGGCGTTAAGCAGTGCCTCGACAATCCGTGGGAGAAATTCCGCGCCGAGCACGCCATCGGCTCGACCCTTTCGGGCGAAATCCGCAACATCACCGAGTTCGGCCTGTTCGTGGGCTTGCCCGGCGACATCGACGGCATGCTGCACATGTCGGATCTGTCGTGGGACGAATCCGGCGAAGAGGCGATCAAGAAGTTCCAGAAAGGCCAGACCGTCGAAGTCAAGGTTCTGGACATTGACAGCGAAAAAGAACGCATCAGCCTTGGCATCAAGCAGCTGACGCAAGATCCGTTCGAAAGCGTCCAGATCAGCTTTAAGAAGGGCGACATCGTCACGGGCACTGTCAGCGCCATTCAGGAAAACGGCATCGAAGTGACCTTGGGCGACGCAGCTGGAGGCTTTGTCGGCTTCATCAAGCGTTCGGACTTGGCGCGCGACCGTTCGGAGCAACGCGCGGACCGCTTCGCCGTCGGCGAAAAGGTCGACGCCAAGATCACGAATATCGAAAAGGGCAGCCGTCGCGTTGGCCTGTCGATCAAGGCGCGCGAAGTCGAGGAAGAAAAACAGGCGATGGCCGAATACGGCTCGTCTGACTCGGGCGCAAGCTTGGGCGACATCCTCGGCGCCGCCATAAAGAAGGCGCAGAAAAAGGAAGACTAATCTCTCCCTTTTTCATCAAAAAAGAACCGCCGGCGCGAAAGCCCGGCGGTTTTTTTATGGTTGCTTATATCAAGTTCGGATCAAAGTGAAGCGAAGGGGACAAAACGGGACAGGGAGGGCACAAAATTAATACCCGGCAGAGCCGGGGGCTTGATGGGGAACCGCTCCAAGCGGTTTTATAAAGACTCTCAATTCAGAAAGCGTCGTCATCCCCGCGAACGCATACCAATCCCGGATCAAAATGAAGCAAAGGGGACACAATAAAAATGCCCGAAC
>CAYVBP010000140.1:0-1905 GCA_964449155.1 uncultured Rhodospirillaceae bacterium
CCGCCATTTTCTCCCCGACCTCAAACTGGGTCCCCGCCTACGCGGGGATGACGGCGTTTGTTGTTGTGGAGTCACTTCATGGACTCGTCGGTATGACGTCCTTCACTCACTCGGATGTATACCTTCCTTTAGTCGCCCCGCCTGAGGCGGGGGGGTTGTAAGGACTTATAAAAATGCCTGAACCGCCGTTACCCGTTCCATACCGCCTTTTCCGGCATTTTTATTGTGTCCCCCGCGCCCCATTAGTAAGGGAAAAATTTCCACGCTAGCGCGAAAGCGCGAGATGGTTTATTTCGTTTTAGTCATTCTCGTAATTGATAAAGGACTCATGATGCCGACTTCCTCAGTTCGAACCGAAACCGATTCCTTTGGTCCTATCGACGTTCCTGCCGAGCGATATTGGGGTGCGCAGACGGCGCGAAGCCTGCGGAATTTCAAGATCGGCGGCGAACGCATGCCCGTTCCTCTTGTGCGCGCGCTAGGTCTTTTGAAGAAAGCGGCGGCGCAGGTGAATATGGATCTTGGCGTTCTCGATCCCAAGACGGGAACGGCGATTGTCGAAGCCGCCGCCGAAGTCGCGGCGGGGAAATGGGACGATGAGTTTCCGTTGGTTGTTTGGCAGACGGGGTCGGGTACGCAGACGAACATGAATGCGAACGAGGTTATCTCGAACCGCGCGATCGAAATTCTGGGCGGCGAGAAGGGGAGTAAAAAGCCCGTTCATCCGAACGATGACGTGAACAAAAGCCAAAGTTCGAACGACAGCTTTCCGACGGCCATGCATATCGCAGCTGTACTTGAGATTTCGGATTTTTTGATCCCGGCGCTGGAGCATCTGCGCGGAGCTTTGGCCGCGAAGGCGGAAGCGTTCAAAGATATTGTGAAAATCGGCCGCACGCATTTGCAAGACGCCGTGCCGTTGACGTTGGGTCAGGAGTTCTCGGGCTATGCCGAGCAGCTGCGCTTGGGCATCGACCGCGCGCAAAGCGTTTTACCGAGGCTTTATCCGTTGGCGCAAGGCGGGACGGCGGTCGGGACGGGGCTTAACGCGCCAAAGGATTTTGCCGAAAAGTTCGCGGCGCAAATCGCCAAAGAAACGGGAAAGCCTTTTGTCACCGCGCCGAATAAATTCGAAGCCTTGGCGTCTCATGACGCGATGGTCGAGGCGTCGGGCATGCTGAACACGCTTGCCGCAAGCTTCATGAAGATTGCGAACGACATTCGCTTGCTCGGTTCGGGTCCTCGGTGCGGCATCGGCGAGCTTGCGCTGCCGGAAAATGAACCCGGATCGTCGATCATGCCCGGAAAAGTCAATCCGACGCAGGCTGAGGCGATGACCATGGTGGCGGCCCAAGTGATGGGGAATCACGTAACCGTGACGGTGGCGGGCGCGAACGGGCATTTTGAATTGAACGTGTTCAAGCCCGTGATCGCTTATAACGTTTTGCAATCAATCCGGCTGCTTGGCGATGTGGCGCGTAGCTTTGCGGATAATTGCGTTGCGGGGATTAAGGCGAACACGGCGCGTATTGAAAAGCTGATGGCTGAATCCTTGATGCTGGTGACGGCGTTGAATCGCCATATCGGTTATGACAACGCTGCCAAGATCGCCAAGAAGGCGCATCGCGAGGGGACGACGCTGAAAGAGGCTGCGCTGGCCTTGGGGTTGACAACGGCGGAACAATTTGAGGCGTGGATCAAGCCGAAAGATATGACGCATCCGTTCGGATAGACGCATTTCCCGTGTCCCCTTCGCTTCACTTTGATCCGAGATCGGTATGATATTTGAAGCAAAGGGGACACAATAAAAATGCCTGAACCGCCGTTACCCGTTCCATACCGCCTTTTCCGGCATTTTTATAAGTCCTTACAAAACCCCCGCCTCAGGCGGGGCGACTAAAGGAA
>CAYVBP010000141.1:0-1886 GCA_964449155.1 uncultured Rhodospirillaceae bacterium
GATCGACCGGCCAGAAATAACTGCAGCCGTTTTAGTAAGAACCCGCTATACCCGCGTTATCGGGCGTTTCTTATACCAATCCCGGATCGCAGTGAATCAAGTGCGCGGGGGACACAATAAAAATGCCCGAACCGCCATTACCCGTTCCATACCGCCTTTTCCGGCATTTTTATTGTGTCCCCTTTGCTTCATTTTGATCCGGGATAGGTATTATTTCGCGCGTCCCAACAGCCCGCGCACGGCATCTTGAATATCCGAAGGAACGACAACGAACTTGCTGTTTGCCGACGAAGACATTTTTTCCAGCATCTTGATGTACTTCTCGCCAAGCAAATAAGCCATGGGCGCGTCCTTGTCGCCAAGGGTCTCCGTAACCCTCCGGATTGCCTCCGACGATGCGGTTGCCAGCGTGACTTGCGCTTCGGCGTCGCGCTTTGCGGATTCGAGCCGGGCCTCGGCTTGCAAAATCATCGCCTGCTTTTCGCCTTCGGCCTTAGTCACCATCGCTTTGCGTTCGCGCTCGGATGCCGCTTGCATTTCCATTGCTTTCTGCATCGACGCGGAGGGCTTGATATCCTGAATCTCGACCGATTTAATCGTTAAGCCCCAGTCCAAAACTTCTTCGGCAATGCTTTCGCGCAACCGGGCCTTGATCTTGTCGCGAGAAGACAACGCGACATCCAGCTCCATTTCGCCGACGATGGAACGTAACGCCGTCATGATAAGATTGCGAATGCCGTCGGCGAAATTAACGATGCCGTAAACGGCCTTAACGGGATTTGTCACCTTGACGAACGCAATGGCGTTGACGATCAAAAGAGCGTTATCTTTCGTAATGACTTCCTGCTGGGGAACGTCCAACATGATATCCTTTGTAATGACGCGGCTTGCGACGCGATCCAAATAGGGGATCATGATGTTCAGCCCCGGCATGAACGTGCAATCGTACTTGCCGAGCCGCTCGACAACCCACTCCTCGCCCTGAGGCACAATCCGCACGCCCTTCATAATCGTGACGATTCCGAACCCGACAAGAAAGATCGTAAAAAGTAAGCTGCCGCTCATGGATAATTCTCCCATCATGCTTTTGTGATTTTCAAAAGATTTCCTTCGACGCTTGCGACCTTGACGCGCGCGCCCGCCTGAATTTTTTCGTCTCCCGAAACGCATTCCCAAACGTCGGAGCCCAAAAGGGGCGTCTGGAACCGAACCTTGGCTTTTCCGAAAGGCTCGATGTTGCTGACCAAAAGCCCGATTTCCCCGACCGCCTCAGCCGAGGCTCTTCCGGCCTTGATTTTGTGCCGTCCGGGCTTGAAAACCTTAAACCACAGGAAAACAAGGATAATCGAGGCAGTCAGCCAAACAAGTAATTGAGGAATAAGGCCAATATCCGGCCCCATCGCCGCCATGCCCGCAACGATCAATGCGCCAAGCCCGAACCAAACAAGCACGAACGCCGGAACGACCAGCTCGGTCGCAGTAAGAACAATGCCCAAAATCGCCCAGTGATACCATTCAAACGGCATAAAAAACCTCAAGAAAGCAAGGCGTTGAAAAGGCGAAGAAAGGGGAGTCTCTCACACCATCTTCGATCATGCAAGCGAACAAAGACACCCAAACATTCCTCTTGTGTTTTTCAAGCGTTGCGGCGGACTTAAGTTCACAAACGAAACGCAACACTCTGATAATACCAATCCCGGATCAAAATGAAGCAAAGGGACACAATAAAAATGCCCGAACCGCCGTTACCCGTTCTATACCGCCTTTTCCGGCATTTTTATAAGTCCTTACAAAAACCCCGCCTCAGGCGGGGCGACTAAAGGAAGGTATACATCCGAGTGAGTGAAGGACGTCATACCGACGAGCCTATGAAGTGACTCCACAAC
>CAYVBP010000142.1:0-1763 GCA_964449155.1 uncultured Rhodospirillaceae bacterium
CGTTTCGGGCTTTTTTATTGTGTTCCCCTCGCTTCACTTTGATCCGAGGTTAATATAAACCAACGAACTTTGCGGAGAGAAAGAATGGGCGATTCCGTTAATAAGGCTATATCCGGTTTAGGCCGTTGTCTGACTTTTTTGGGGATGCCGTTTTTTATCGCGACGACGTTGTCCTCGGCGGCCGATGCGCAAACGGACTTTGCGGCAGGGTTGGCGGGGGTAGACGAAATATTGATCGACTACGTTCAATTCGACGATCCTAAAGCTTCGGAAAAATGTGGGTTGACCCGGGAAAAAATCGCTGCTGCATACAAAGAAACATTCGTAAATGCGCCTTTTCAAGCCATTCCTGCGGCAGAGGCCAAGCTCCCCCTTGCGACGGTTGCGCGCATAAAACTTGAGACAGTAATCTCCACCCATATCGATGAAATGCTCGGTTGCGTGTCATGGATCGCGATGTCGGCTCAGAACCATACCGTCGTTTCCATTCCTCCTCTGACCGCGCCGCGCGACGCGACGGCGGTGTTCTGGCAATACCGCACGCAAGCTTACAGCGGCCAAACGAGTCATTCAGCGAAAATTGCCGACGTTCTGCGCAAGATGTCCGACAAGCTCATACAGCAGTATAAACTCGATCAGCCGCCCGTTATGTCGAAATGAACGAACCTGAGCCTCGTTCGCGAACACTCACCTTAACGATCCCAAACGAACTGGTTGGCCAGCGTGTCGATAAAGCTTTGACTGAGCTGGCTTCCGCGCAAGAAAAGCCTTTGTCGCGCGCGCGCGCGCAAGCGTTGATGGCGCAAGGATTTCTGGAAGTTTCTGGGGTGCCGTTGATGGATGCAAGCCGCAAAGTCAAAGGTGGCGAAGTTTATAAGCTGACCTTGCCGCCTCCGGAAAAGGCCGAGCCAGAGGCTCAAGATATGCCCTTGACCGCTGTTTATGAAGACGGCGACGTTGTCGTGATCGACAAACCTGCGGGTCTTGTTGTGCATCCCGCGCCCGGAAACAGGGACGGAACGCTTGTCAATGCGTTGCTGGCGCATTGTGGCGATAGCCTTTCGGGGATTGGCGGCGTTGCGAGACCGGGTATCGTGCATCGGCTCGACAAAGACACGAGCGGACTTATCGTCGTTGCGAAAAATGACGCGGCGCATCATGCCTTGTCAGCGCAGTTTGCGGACAGAAGTTTAAGCCGCACCTATAGAGCGCTTGTCTGGGGCGTGCCGGTCCCGGCTTCGGGGTCGGTCGATGCGCCTATAGGCCGGAGTTCGAAAGACCGGAAAAAGATGGCTGTTACGGCCAAGGGAAAACAGGCGCTGACGCATTACAAGGTCATCGAAGATTTCGGCGACGCCTCCTTGATTGAATGCAAGCTCGCCACAGGCCGTACGCATCAAATCCGCGTGCACATGGCGCATATTGGGCATCCGGTTGTCGGCGACCCGGTTTATGGGAAAAAAGGCGGAAAAAAAGGAACCGAAGCCTTAAAAGAATTCTCGCGCCAAGCTTTGCACGCGGCGGAAATTCGTTTCATTCACCCGAACACGAAAAAAACGATGAAATTTTCGTCGAAGCTTCCAAAAGACATGGCGCAATTAATAGCGGCAGTTCGGAAAAGAACGGAAAACAACCTCTTTTCGAACTAAACAAAAACCGTCATCCCCGCGAAGGCGGATCCAGTTGGCCTATCTTCAGTGCCACAGTTAAAAAGAACGGCGATGACGCAGAAAAACCAGCCCTTTCTTGGCTTATTGATTTCT